>DAOTUG010000028.1:0-13859 GCA_034437335.1 Anaerolineaceae bacterium | reverse complement strand
GGTCCGAAGGTCAGTAAGTATTCTGTGGGGGACCGGGTCTTTGGCATCACGGGGGCCGAATTGGGGGCGTATGCTGAGTTTGCCTGCCAGAGCGAAGATGCCCAGTTGGCGAGAATGCCCGCAGGTTTTTCCTTTGCTGAAATGGTGGCAGTCCCCTTTGGCGCTGCAACGGCATTATATTTTTTGCGGGACCTCGGGGAGGTTCAGAAAGGTGCGCAGGTTCTTGTGAATGGGGCTTCCGGAGGCGTGGGGGTCTATGCGGTCCAAATCGCGAAGTATTATGGGGCCGAAGTGACCGGGGTGTGCAGCACGAAAAAGGGAGATCTCGTGCAATCCCTGGGAGCCGATCATGTTGTGGATTATACCAAAACAGATTTCACCACCCTGGATCGAACCTTTGATTTGATTGTGGATACGGTTGTCGGAGATACGTCTTTTGCCCGTGTGAAGAACACTCTGAAACCCAAGGGCCGTTATTTGCCTGTTGCCGGGGGCTTGCGTGAGATGATTCAATCCCAGTTCAACGCCTTCCGCGGCGGAAAGAAAATTATGGCTGGCGCAGCTCCAGACAGAGCGGAAGACCTGGTCTTTTTGCGGGAGCTTATTGAGGCGGGTCATATAAAACCGGTGATTGATAAACGGTTCGCGTTTCACGAAATGCCAGCCGCTCATCGCTACGTGGATGGAGGTCACAAAACCGGCGCGGTGGTGGTTTTCATGACGGAAGAAGATGAAGGGCCCGATGCGGACTGAAGACATCTTCGGTTACTGCAGGAGACCGGAGATTGTGCAGGGCGGATCCCATTGCTGCGGGAGGTTCAATGGCTCGATCAAGCGCATATGGGCGCAAATCCTGGGATCTGATCATTGATGCGGTTGGGAAAGGGTCTCAACGAAGATTGAGGAATCTGCTGGCCCGCATGGAAAAACGGAACGCCGTCCAAAGAGAAAGGACAATTCATCCTGTATATGAAGAAGAAAATGAACTTCCAGGGGGGGCAGTCGGTGATTGACCGGGTGATTCCCCTGTCTGAAATTGTCACAGCCCTTCATCACACCGAAGCAGGGCGTAAGATGAACCAAGTCATTATTCGGGTCCGGGAAGGGCGCTCAACCGGAAGGAGACAGTACCGATGAAGCAGAAAATGAAAGCGATGGTATTCACAGAGTATGGTCCTCCGGAAGTGCTCCGGATGGCAGAGCTTGACCGGCCGGACCCGCAGGAGAATGAAATCCTGGTCAGGGTGCGAGCAAGCACCGTTGCTTATGGGGATTTGACCGCCCGGCAATTCGCCAGAATCCCGCCCCGGGACTTTAATATGCCTTTTCTTTTCTGGCTGCCGGCCCTGTTCATGTTTGGCATCCGGAAACCAAACCATCAGATCCTGGGGAGTGAACTGTCGGGAGAGGTTGAGGCGGTAGGCGCCAAGGTGACCGTCTTCAAACCCGGCGATGCCGTAATGGCCTATACCGGCGCAAAGATGGGGGCCTATGCCCAGTATCGCTGCCTGCCAGAGGACAGCCTGGTGGTGCATAAACCCGCTAACCTCTCCCATGTTGAGGCAGCCACCCTGCCCTATGGCGGGACCATGGCCATGTCCCTGTTCACTCATCTGGAGATTTCGTCCGGCCAGAAGGTGCTCATCAATGGCGCATCGGGCGGGATTGGCGCAATGGCCCTGCGCCTGGCAAAGCATGCTGGCGCGGAAGTGACAGGGGTTTGCGGCGGTCCCCGGATGGATAAGGTCAAGGCCCTGGGTGCGGATCATGTGATGGATTATCGGAAAGGGGATTTTACCCGAGGGAATCTGTCCTATGATCTGGTCGTGGATGTCCTGGGTAAGAGCAATTATGGCCGGGTGAAAGGTGTTTTGCGGGAAGGTGGGGCCTATTTTCTGACCAGCTTTAAACTGAGACACCTGCTATCCATGGTTGGAGCAACTTTCAACAGGAAACACACCGTCCAATGTGTTTTTCTGGACGAAAAGAAAGCCTATCTTGAATCCATTCGTGCCCTGGTTGAGATCGGAGCCTTGCCGGTTGTTCTTGATCGGACCTTCACTTTGGATCAGACAGTGGCTGCCCACCGGTATGTCGAATCGGGACAGCATACCGGCCCGGTTGTCATCACCATACCCTAACGTGATGTGCCGGTCACGACCTCATGAGGGTTGGTCCGCCGGGGACAGGATCCAGCCCGAACTGTCCCCGGTCATTGAAAGGGTGGGGTATGCGCCAGCCCACTGGGGTTCCTTGTCCGCCTTGCGACGGTTTTAACCGGTTCCAACTCGATCTCCTTACCTGGAGGTTATGGAAAAACCATGGCCTCCGATACAGACCCGTCAAATCTGTCAATAAATTCCGCTTCAAAATCAGGCATAGCGGCGCGAATCAGCGTCCCGTTCTCGAGGACGATGATCAGTTGTTCCCCTGTGATCGGATCCCACAGGTAAGTCCGGATATCCATTTCCAGGATCTTTTCCCAATTTCCTTGTGGGTCCATCAGGTGGATGGAGCTCTGATAATCTTTGTACACGACCCAGGCCACATACCCCAAGGGCGAGACAGCCGGATCGAAGGAGTGGGTGGGTTCCCGGGCTGCATAGGCTTGGCTCCCATCTGCGGAGAGCACCAGCCCCTCAAAGGAATAAAAAAAGTCGCTCTCAGGCAGCCAGTGCATCTCCCATCCGGGTGAATCGTAGATCCTGACCGGTTGCGCAGCGTCGGCTGGCAGCAGATAGAGGCCCTCGTCAAGGGCGTCATTGCAGCCAGGGGCCATGTTCAGCAACACGCTGCCATGCTCCGGAGAGAAGACAATGTCCTTGGCGCAGCAGCATGCAAACAGGGTTTCGGTGTCACCATCGGGGATTCTGATGCGTTTCAGGCTGTCCTCTTCACACGCTAGATAGTGGGTGGAATCCCGCCATCCGATGAAATTGGGCCAAAGTGTGACGGGTTTGGGAAGTCGGAAGATAGCGCCATCTTCTGCATCTACCAGCCAGGCGTCATCCATGCGGTTATGGCCCACAATGGCCCCACCGAAGGGCGGCACCCAACTGACCCCAAAGTGCAGGATATACTTGCCATCCGGTGACCAGGTGGGTTGAATGGCCTGGGAGGGGCCCTCGGTCAATTGCGCGATGACGCCTGTTTCCGTATTTAGCGTGTAGATGTCGGCAGTGGGCCCTTCCATACCGCCCACAAAGGCCAGCAAGCTCCCGCTGCCGGGCTGCCAGGCGATACTGTTGTAGTCCTTGATCGCATAGGCGATCCAGGCCTTGGGCCCGACTGTGTCGGGGACCCCTTCCAGGAGTTGAACCCTGTTCAGGGATATGCCATTGGGGAACCCGATCAGGTTCAAATAGATACCGGTGTCGTCCTGGGAGACCAGCGCCAGCCGCTGTCCATCAGGGGAAAGGGCTGTCCGAAGGTCATTGTGATAAGGCTCTGTAAAGAGCTGTGTCAGGAAAGTTCCATCCGGATTGCTCACCCAAACCCCGCCTTTGCCCCCAAAGACGAGATATGGACCTTCCCCGTTCAGACTTTCCGGCGTGGGGGTTGGGGTTGGTTCTGACAGGGTTGGGGTGCGGGTGGGTGCTGGGGGTTCGCTTTCTTCCAAGGTGGGGGTGGCTTCCTGTGTTTCTTCTTCTGGAAGCTCTGTGGTGGGTGTCGCCATCTGGGGGGAATTGTCAATTTCCGGTTGGCCGGAAAAAAGGTTTGTCAGGAAGCAACCCAGAGTGACGGTTCCCAGACAGACCAGCAGGATGACCGCAGTACGCTTGTTCATGGTTTCCTCCAACGGAGTTCTTGATCCCTCAAAGCCCATGAGCTTTCTATGGCTGTTGATGGTTGGCCTCCCTGTTGGGCGACGGCATCAGAAATTCAGGTGTCTTGAAGGCGAGAAATGAATGCTATCCTAATTATACAAAAAATCTGGGCTGTTGTGCAGTCGCATTTCCTCTATTTTTTTAGGAAGGCACCGCCACTTTTCGGAAGGCCTGAACTGGTTGAGAACCGGATTGGTGACTGCATCCAGATGACGCCGCACCTGCCCCCACGGGGGCGAAAATCCCGGTGAATAGGAGCGAGAATGCATGTTGCTTTCGAGGATGGGCAACCCCGGCATTATGTTTGTCAGCGTGGACAATCAGAACGCTGTACAAACCTTCGATAAATCGGGCGTGCAATGTACAATCAGATCATCAAACAATTTACAAGAAAGGAAAAAAATGATCACGACAATTTTCATCCTGGGAATGGGCATTTTTTCAATTTCCAGCGTGTATTTCTTTTTTGCCAGGAAAAAACCCAAGGGTTTGAATACGGCATTTCTCGTCAGTTTTGTCACCCTCGCCTCCTATGCCCTCATGTGGCAGGGTTCCTTTACGGCACAAAGCTCTGCGGGGGAGCCGATTTTCTGGACCCGCTGGGCGTTCTATGCCCTGAGCTGTTCCCTGCTTATGCTGGAAATAGCTCGGGCAAAGAAGATCACTTCCTCAGGGAAGGTGGCCGAATTGATCTTCCTGAATGTGATCGTTATGGGCACCGGGGTTCTCGCTTCGGTCACCACCGGTCTGGGGAAATGGATCTTTTTTCTGCTCAGTTCGATTGCCTATTTGATTCAAATCGCGGTTGTGCTGAAAGCGCGGGAGAAAGAAACAAACTGGATTAACCTGTATATCTGGCTTGGTTGGACGGGTTTCCCCGTGGTGTTCTTTCTGGCCCCAACCGGACTGGGGCTGTTTGGAGCAGCCATTGCCATGGGCCTGTATTTGGTGCTTGATGTTTTCACCAAGATTGTCTTCAACATCCAGTTGAACGCGTAGCAATTTCCTGGAACCCAACCCAAACCCGCAGAGCCGCTCTGCGGGTTCTTGGTTTTTTATGCAGTATTGTTGGCGATTAGCCTTTGTCTTGATTGGGAATGACTTGTGGAAAATCTCCCCATCGCAGAACTCTCTTCACAATCCATTGTAGGTTTGTGAGGGCCAAAACAGTAGTCAAATGCTGTTCTCCTAAGGTTGAAGATAGCAGCAGCGGATCAACTTTTCTTGCCACGGGAGAACATCCACAACTGCAAGGTTTACTGCCGCAACAGGTTCTTGCGGCCCCCATCCTGCGCACAAAGTCGGGGTTTCCAGACCTGGTTTCCCTAAGCATCCCTGGATGGTAACAGGATCGGCAAGAAAAGGAATGTTATTGGATAACAGAGAGGCTTTCCATCATTTTCTTCAGGAAGGCGCGTGTTTGTTTGTGATAGTCCGGCTGGGTTGGGCAGATCACCAGGAGGTTCACGCCCTTAAGGGCTTTGCCATAAAGCTGGATCATTCTAGCGTCTTCCATGCCATCCATCATGATATATTGGCAAAAATGGGTGTTTTCAGCGTTATCCAGGAACCGGGGTGATTGGTTCAGATCGGAGGTGAGAATCTCATTGTTTGCTGAATATTTTTCCTGGATCAAGTCGCCAATATCCCTCGCCTCAGGAACCACCTTGAAAGTTACTCGAAGGGTGATGTCCTCCAGGGGAAGCATTAGCTGATATTCAACAGAGTCATCCCCGTGAGGGAATTTTGTATACCTGGAACCCTCAGGGACCATAAAAACGAATTGGTCCATTTGCACAGAGATCATTTTGCGAGATGGGGACGTGTTCATGCAGCCTCCTGTGGTTTAGAAAACTTCATCAATGATTCGGGGGACAAAGGGCCGGCTCTGATCAATATCCACCTGCAGATTGCCATTTCTATCTACCCAAACATCCGCCTGGTAGCTGGTGTCGGCACCGAAGGTTTCTTGCAGGAATTCGTTGATTCCATCTTCGTAGAGCGTCTCGTAATCCCGAGTATTGATCACAAAATCAAATTCCTTCTTTGTGTAGACGCCATCACTCGCGTCCAAACGGTTTTCATAGATACTGATTTCGGGATCTATTTCGTACCCCAGGTCGTGGCTGTTGACCTCGGACTTGACATATTCTGTCAAACCGTTTTCCATGATGGTTTCAATTTCGTCAACAGACATCGTGGCTGCTGATTCGGAATTGAGGTTCTGAAATGCATCAATAGCCGCCCTGTCGAGATTGTCGGTGTTGAAGTCAATGGCGTGCTGCATCTCGTGGGCGACGGTGTGGGCATAGAGGTGTTCGTTTTGGGCATAGGCCGTGTTCAGCTCAATGTGTTCATTTCCGCTGGTGTCCATATAGCGCCCGTAGGCATTATCAAATGTATTCCATTCGATGGGTATGCGCTGGCCATTGGGATCTCCAAGCCACCCGACTTCCTTACCGTTTTCGATGATAACAAACATCAGACCGGCATCCGTAGCGTCCCGAATCAGTTTCTGTCCTGCATCGCATTGGGTGAAGTAGACGAAGGTGTTGGACAGCCTGGAACCGTCTGTGTTCAGCAGCCAAACATTGTCATGAACAGAATGGGCGTTTTCTGCCAGCCAGGACGATCCGGGCCCGAGGCCTCCACAAAAATGTTTGGCTCCCTCCACCCATTGGTCAATTTCTTTTTGGAGCAGCACGGAAAGCTCCACGAGATTGGTGAACTTCTCAATCAGATTTTTGATGAGACTGTCCGTAGTCAGGATAAACTCCTCTCGGCTGGCGCCAGACCAATCCATGGCGATGCAGTTTCTGGCGACTCCCGCGGACTGCTCCTTCATGAGATATGATATTTCTTGCATTTTAAACATCAATGCATTGACGGTTTCGGTGTCCATGTGAATGATGGTCATAGTGTGAAGTGTCCTGGTTGAATCTCCTCAAATATGATGGTTGTCCTTGCAAGGTTGAGATGCCGGGTGCAGTGCCAAAACGCACCCCTCGGTGTGCATTCTCATGAGAATTATATTATAAACCAGAAATCGCGCTGACCCTTGCGCAGGAAAGAAATCAATTTTTCCCCCAGCGGATCCCGTTTGGTCTCTGTAACCCAAACCGGTATCTGAAAACCGGAGTGTATCAACGTGCAGGATAGCGTTGGCGGCCTTTCGGGAGAAATCCGATCTTGACGAGGCCGTCTTGGTTAATGCCCGGATCCTGATCGAACAATCCCTGTTTAATCTCAGTCTTAATTGAATTCCCGTGATAAAATGGAGGCAATTAATGTGATTCCAAGACCGCACCATGGGCGTGGGGTCTGAATCAAAGCTGTAGCCAATCATTTCTCAGGTGTTTATTGGAGTGACATGATGCAGATCTCAAAGATCCGGTTAATTGCCCTTGTTATCCTGGCCCTGATTGTGTGTGTTGCTTCCGGGCCTCAGGCGGCCGCATCCAATCCCATCGCCCAGAGCTCAGATAATTATGTCTTCAGACGCAGTTGGGGCGGAGAAGGCGATCAAATGCGCGGCCCCCGGGATGTTGTGATTGGATTGGACGATCAGGTGTATGTAGCGAACACGGAGTTGAACCGTGTGGTTGTTATTAATCAAAACAATCTGACCTACACTGTGATTGGTGGGTTCGGCTCTGAACCAGGCTTCCTTGATTTTCCCATGGGTGTTGCTCTGGATCCGGAAGGAAACCTCTATGTCTTGGATTCTGGGAACAACCGGGTACAAAAGTTTTCTTCAGATGGGGAGTTGATGACAGGCTGGGCAGCGTCCGGGATATTGGAACATGGTTTTTTATTTCCCTCCGGGATCGCTGTGGATTCACAGGGTTTCCTTTATGTGCTGGAAACGAACAATATGCGAGTTCAAAAGTTTGATTCGTCAGGACATTTTATTGCTGAGTGGGCAGGCGTTGGCAACGCCATGGGCATAACGGTTGATCGCTATGGCGATGTCTATTTGGCGCATTATCACAATGATCGGATATACAAGTTTGACTCCGACGGAACGCTTATCACCGATTGGTATTGTGCAGGTCCCAACGGAATTGATGCAGGAACTGACGATATTCTCTATGTTACGCAGGTTGATGATGATCGTGTGGTCAAATATGATCTTGACGGAAATGTTCTGGGGTCTTGGGGTGCCGGCGGCAGCGAGCCGGGTCAGTTGAATTTTCCCTATGGCATTGGCACCGATTCGGAGGGGAACGTTTATGTCGCTGACACCAGTAACAACCGAATTCAGAAGTTCACTCCCAGTGGATCATTCCTGATAACCTGGGGCAGTGGACAGGATGAAGCTGGTCAATTTGAAAGCGCGTTTGGGGTGACATCTGATTCTGATGGTGACATCTATGTAACCGATACGGGACAGGACGGTTGGTGGACGAATAATGATCGCGTACAGCGGTTCACCTCTGAAGGCACATTCCTCTCTGCTTGGGGAGAGAAGCTTTCTGGGTTCAGTTTGCATTTTGATCTTGCAGTCAATTCCGACGGCGATATCTTTATATCTGATTATGTGGAACACCAGATACAAAAATACAATTCCTTGGGTGGTTTCTTGCTTGCATGGGGAGAGAGGGGTTCATCCTCTGGAGAGTTCAACAGACCGGCAGGGATCGCGGTGGTAAACGGTTATGCGGTTTATGTCGTGGACACCGCCAATGAGCGCGTGCAAAAATTCAACTCTACCGGATCATTCACCGGTTCATTTGGTTCCGAAGGCTCAGGCAATGGTCAGTTTGAAACTCCTGTAGGGATTGCTTGTTATAACAATCAATATTGCTATGTGACCGATACCTATCTTGACCGGGTTCAAAAATTTACTGTGGCAGGCGTGTATCAAGGGCAATGGGGGACTTCTGGAGAAGGTCCGGGTCAATTCAGATCCCCAGAAGGAATTGCTGTTGGTCCTGACGGCAATATTTTTGTTGCAGACAGCGTTCTTGATCGGATTCAGGTCTTTTCTCCTGGGGGCGCCTTGTTAACTTCCTTTGGGAGCGAGGGTGGAGGATTGGGGGAGTTTGTCGAACCGCAGGGGATCGTCATCGGCCAAAATGGCCATGTGTACGTTGCGGACTATGGTAACCGGAGAATTCAAGTTTTCTCCCCAGGTTTTCCCGCACCGGATCCCTATTCGGGTTTGGTTCAAAATGGATCCTTCGAAGGCTCTCCTGCATTGAAAGAATGGACCTTTGGCGGGGAATTATCCGTAACCCACACCTCCTTTGCTGTTCAAGGTTCTGGCGCCATACGTCTCGGAAACCCCGTGCCACAACAAGATCAGGGCCAGGGTACTGCCTGGGCATATACGACATTGCATGTCCCAGACAGTTGGGAGCGACCCCTGCTCAGCTTCAAATATAATCTCTTTGTCAACGACATCGAAGATTACTCTGACTTCTTTGTGGAAGTTCAGGATGGCCTTGGGATGAATAATCTTGAGACGGTGCTCCGAGACGGCTATACTCCATGCATTCCCGGAGTGGCACCTACTCCTGGCGCTGAGCTTGGCTGGCGAGAGTTCTCCTTTGATCTATCGAAATACAAAGGCCAGCATATTCGGCTGGTATTTTCAAACCGCAATCTCTGGCCGAATTCCTGGGGGATCTGGAGTATTGTGGATGATGTCCGGGTTGTTGACGTGGGGCAGCAACCTGCCCCTGTGACTGGTCCTTATCGGTTGTTTTTGCCCTGGACATTCAAACATTATTGCGATCCCCACTCCGGCAGCTAATTGCGCTGGTCAATTTTTTTTCGCCAAGGAAACATTCTTCCATTAGTGACGTTCACAGGAGTGTTGTGATGCAGGTCTCAAAGATCCGGTTAATTGCCCTTGTTATCCTGACCCTGATTGTGTGTGTTGCTTCCGAGCCTCAGGCAGCCGCATCCAGCCCCGCCACCCAGGGTTCGGAAAATTATGTCTTCAGGCGCAGTTGGGGCGGAGAAGGGGATGTTTTTAATGACGTGGGGGATGTCACGGTGGGTTTGGATGGCACGATTTTTGTGGCCAATTCCGGCCTGGGCCGGGTGGTCATCATCTCTCCCGGGGAGTTGATCTATACAGTGATTGAACCCAGGGAATATGAGACGGGTTACCTCATTGACCCGACTAGCGTCGCAACCGATCCCTGGGGAAATATCTATGTGCTGGATGATTTTGGTTGCCATGTGGTCAAATTCGATTCTGAAGGGAATTATTTGACAAAATGGGGGGATTATAACAATACCCCCGGAAATTTTATTTTTCCAAAAGGGATTGCTGCTGATGATTTTGGCTATATTTATGTGGCGGATACGGCCAATGATCGCATACAGAAGTTCACCACCTCGGGCACATACATTCTGGAATGGGGTTCTGATGGGAGCGGCGAGGGACAATTTGATTATGCCACGGGCCTGGATGTGGATAGTTTTGGTCGGGTGTATGTCGCCGATTCGCAAAATTACCGCATTCAGATCTTTGATGCAAATGGAAATTTCCTGGATCAGTGGGGGGGAGGTTATGGGTTTGGGAAGCCGCGGGATGTGGTCATTGACACCAATGATAAGGTTTATGTCCTGGACACGTTATGGGATCGGGTGGTGATTTACGATACCTCAGGAAATTTTCTTGCGGAGTGGGACACGGAAACAACCGCAGGCATCGGCCTGGATCCTGCCGGAAACATCTTAACTGCTGGGGGCTCCCGGGTTGAAAAGTATACATCAGACGGCCGATTCTTGATCGCATGGGGACGGGAAAAAAATGAACCGGGTCAGTTTGATTTGCCCTATGGCTTGGATATCCATACCAATGGCTCGGTGTATGTGGCGGATTCGGACAACGATCGAATTCAGGTGTTCACCAGCAGTGGAGCGTTTCTGCATGGCTGGGGAACCATCGGTTCCGATCCCGGAGAGTTTGATACCCCAAGGGATGTGGCCTTTGATTCCGACGGTAATGTCTACACGGTGGAGGAGGGACGGAACCGGGTCCAGGTGTTTTCCGCTGCCGGGGATTTTATCACCCAATGGGGAAGTTATGGCTCGGATCCTGGCGAATTCTGGCAGCCCTTTGGGATTTCACTGGACCCATCTGACAACGTCTATGTGTTTGACACTAATAACTCACGGATTCAAAAATTTTCCTCTTCAGGAGTTTACCTCGGGGCCTGGGGAACCGCTGAGAATCTCAGACAAGGCTATGGTATTGCCGCGAACGGAAACGACCAGGTCTTCATTGGGGACCGGTTG
Organism: Anaerolineaceae bacterium; assembly: GCA_034437335.1. Taxonomy (GTDB): domain Bacteria; phylum Chloroflexota; class Anaerolineae; order Anaerolineales; family Anaerolineaceae; genus Brevifilum. The sequence continues at coordinate 2,775 of DAOTUG010000028.1, read as the reverse complement.
AACTCAAGGATATTAAGATATTCTGATGACGGCGATTTTCAGACTACCTGGAATGTCTGTGGATCCCCCGGCAATCCGGGCCATGTGGACATTGACGCAAACGGGGATATTTTCACAACCTGTCACTGGTTTGCAAACCATCTCCAAAAATTCTCTCCTGAGGGCGTCCTCTGGGCGGACTGGTCCGGTCGGGGAAGTGGACCGGGAGAGATCAACAATCCCATCGGGATCGCGGTAGGTCCCAATGGGGAGGTGTACATCGGGGATACCGAGAACCATCGCATTCAGGTGTTCACAGACGGGTATCCAACACCAGACCCGTCCTCTGGATTGGTCCAGAATGGGAATTTTGAGGCCTCTCCTTCCCTGACAGAATGGACCTATGGCGGGGATTTACCCGTTTCCCGGACCCCGCTTGCTGTTGAGGGATCCTATGCGATCAGTCTCGGACAGAATGTGAGTCAGGGAGAACAGGGCCAGGGTACCGCTTGGGCGCACACAACCTTCTATGTGCCAGACAGTTGGGAGCGACCCCTGCTCAGCTTTAAATACAATCTCTTTGTGAATGACATCGTGGATTATTCGGATTTCTTTGTGGCTGTTCAGGATGGCGTGGGGCACAACCACCTGGCGACGGTGCTTCGGGATGGATATGACCCCTGCATCCCCGGCACTCCCCCGAATCCCGGCACGGAACTTGGCTGGCGAGAGGCGTTCTTTGATCTGTCTGATTTCAAAGGCCAGCATATTCGGCTGGTGTTTTCAAACCGCAACCTTTGGCAGAATTCCTGGGGAATCTGGACCTATGTGGATGATGTCCGGGTGCTTGATGTCCCATTTACCCTTGGACAGGGGACCGGCCCTTTCACCAACTATTTATCTTTTTCCCTGAATCGCTATTGCGACCCAGCCCCGTGACGAAAAGGTCCCTGGGCATCTTCCCATGGTGCGCAGATGGCGTTGGCGGCCCGTTGGTCGAGCGCGACATGAAACACAAGCCGAAGAGAGGGTTGCTTTCGTCTTAGAGAAAAATGAGAGGCTGGTGTATAATAGGGTCTAAGATTCAATGGGCACCTGAGAGGAAGAAAGCAGCATGCCGACTTTGCATATGGACGTGGAAACAGTCAGGACGATGCAGGCTCAGATGATTCAGCAAAAAGATGCGATGGTGGAACAGTTGACTGCTCTGGCCACGCGCATCAACCAGACAGTCGGCGCGGCCTGGATCGGTAACGCTGCCAACGAATTTCAACAGCAAGTGGAACAAAAGCGTATCTCGCTGATCAACCAGATGGATGCTCTGGACACCCTGGCCTCCAATCTGCAGCGCGAGATCACCCAGTGGGTTGAGATGGCTTCCCGGTTGGGTTGAGGATTTTCAGGGATGAACCGGATGGCAGGTCGGAAGACGGCATTGGGATGTCAGCCAGCTTCGCGTGGACATTTGCGACGGGCAGGGGACATTCGGCTCTGAGGAGGAGATAGTATGGCGATTATTCATATGGATACTGACAGTGCCAACCATACCGCCAGCGTCATGTATGCTGCACTGTCAAAATTGTACGCCTCTTCCCGGGCCTTGAGCAATCAGGTCAACCGGCTTCCGAATGTGTGGTATGGCGGTTCGTCGGACAAATTTGTTGAAAAAGCCAACACCAGGTTGAACAAAATCTCCTATTTGATGGATCAGCTTGATGCCCTTCGCAGCACCTTCCAGCGGGAGATTGATCAATGGATTGCTGCCGATCGGGAAGGGCCCATCAATTTGAGAATACCACCGGGAATGGGCAGGACGGGGGTGATGCCCTTCATTCCGCCCGAGGCCATCATTCGGGATGTGGACGCCTCCGCAGTGGATTTTTTTGAGCACTGCATCTGGGATGAGGACTTTCTGGCAGATTACCCCGAGTACACCCTCGAGGATCTGGATCTCTCCTATGAAGAGCTCCTGATGATCTCAACTATGTACGAGAGCGGTGAACTCCACGCCAATAGCGATCTTCAGGATGTGTTGGATGCGGTGGACAACATCAAGGTGACCATTTGGGAGAAGAACCTGGGCGCTGCCCAGGTTGCGGTGGCTGCCGGTTCGGCCGGCACCGAAAGCCTCGGCGTTGATTATGCCATCCTGGCCGCTGAAGCGCGTGCGGATGCGTTTTTTGAAAAGAGCGATGGGGTCTACAAAGCCGGGGTTGAGGGGGAAGCGGGGGTCTACCTGGCCAAGGTTTCAGGCAGCGCGGGGATGGATATTCCCCTGGGGCCGGCAACGGCTGCTATGGCCGTGGCGGGCACCGCTTATGTGGGGGCAGAAGCGGTTGGATCTGCCGCGTTTGTGTTTGACCCCAAAAACGGCCAGGTTGGGGCTGAATTGGGCGGAGAAGTGTTTGCCGGAGGAAAAATTGAGGGAGAAGCGGAAGCGGGCCTGGGGATTGGCGGCGTTGAGGCAAAGGTCAAGGGTAAGGCTTCCCTGAATTATGGGATTGGGGTCACCGGGAAAGCGGATTTTGGATTTGATCAGGGGACCTTTAAGGCCGATATTGAACTGGGCGCTACATTGGGCCTGGGCTTTGATGTGTCCATTTCGCCTGAGATAGATGTATCTGGCGCTGTGGAGCATGTCAATGCGATTGCCGATTTTGCGGCAGGTTTTTTGTGATGCAGTTTGAATTGTCATTATCTAACAATCAAGGAGTAAATGTATGTTGATGAAAGATTTTAAGGGTCCTGGGTTTTCAATGCAAGTCCCTTCGGATTGGTATATCACCTCAAACCCCC
>DAOTUG010000027.1:0-25113 GCA_034437335.1 Anaerolineaceae bacterium | reverse complement strand
CAGGAATATCCGCAGCTATTGCATAAGTATCAGAAAAGGATCACGTCCTCAGGAAAATATGATCTGTTTTTCCGACGTCACACGTTTGTTGAAAAAGTCAGTTTGTTGGATGAAGAAATACACATCACTTTCTCGCTCGAAACTGAATCACCGGGACCCTTTACTGTTCAGTTGGCAGTTTTCGATAACAAGAAAAAGATGCCGCAAACCATAGAGCAGATCATTGAAGATGTGCGACTTGGCATTAATGCTCATATTCCTGTTTTTTTGCAAAGCAAATACACCGTTCAGGTAGTTCTTGATGACTATCTGGCCTATGAAAATTCTTTATCCCCGTCCACATTGACACATGCGCCTGGATGAATTGACAAGGCGATTAAACTTCCGTGGTCTGCGCCGAACAGGACCTGGGCCTGATCGGCTGGTGGTAGCCCCCTCCCCCACCGGCCCGAAAGCTGGCGTTGGATCTTCTGACGTATTGAACTATATAATAATAATTTATATATTATAGGATTACGTTTCTCCCTCGGTGTCCTTCAACACCACCGAGGTGTTCGGATCCCCGGTTGATTTCACCAGGGTGCGGGTGTGGGAGATAGCCCCCCGACGGCAGTTATCTTCACACTGCCCGCAGTAAGCGCAGCGGGCCGGGTAGTGCACCAGGCGGAACTTGGTCCGGGAATCCCGGATCAGCTCCAGGGCCTGGGCCGGGCAGTCCCGCACGCACAGCCCGCAGCCGGAGCAGCTCTCCGGGTCCGGCATCACAATCTCCCCGCGAAAATCCTCGGGGAGGGTCATCGGCCCAAAGGGAAATTTGATTGTCTCCGACCCCCGCCGGAGGGCATCCAACAGGGCAAACAACATCCGCAATCGTTTCTTAAGCCAGTTCATCATCAAGGTCCCATTAAGATCACAGCGGCCAACTGCGCCAGGGAGAGGGGCACCAGGAGCTTCCACCCCAGGCCGGCAAGCTGGTCAATCCGCAGCCGGGCAAAGGCCGCGCTGACCAGGCTCAACAAAACAGCCAGGAGAAGGGCTTCCAGGAGGAAAACCAGCCCGGTGAGCCAAGCGCCCCCGGACGGAAAGCCGCTGAAATAGAGATTTACCAGTAAAAAGATTCCCACAACCGTCTGGATCTGCATCACCAGATGCCAGAAGGCCAGGCGGACCCCCGAAAAATCGGTCAGGGATCCGGCCACAATTTCCGATTTGGCCTTGGGAATATCCAGGGGGTCCCGCTTCAATTTGCCGATCAGCCCGATCACTGCCAGAATGAAACCAAGGGGCTGGAAGAGGACAAAGGGGCCCAGTTCCACCTGGCTGGCCCGGATGGCCTGAATGGACCAGGATCCGGCCAGGAGGGCCGGCCCGCTGAGGGCCAGAAGCAGGGGCACCTCGTAGGAGAAATATTGCAAAATAGAACGGGAGCCCCCCAGAACGCTGTAGATTCCTCCGGTGGCGATTCCGGCCAGGTAGTAGGCCAGGGTGGGCACGCTCAAAAGGAACAGGATCACGATCAGATCGCCCTCAAAGGCCGCGGGGCTGAACCCGGCCACGGGGACGTAGATGCCGGCGGTCAGCACAGCGCAAAGGGAAAACAATGGCAGCAGGGTGGTGATCAGGGGGCTGGCCCGGCGCGGCAGGATGGCCTCCTTGCTGAACAGCTTGATCCAATCCGCCAGGGGCTGGAACCAGCGCGGGCCTACCCGGCGCTGGAAGCGGGCCAGCATCTTGCGGTCCAGCCACTCAAATCCCCAACTGCAAAGCAACAGGAAGGCCAGGCCGGGGAAGATGAAGAGATAGAAGAAAACCTCCAGAATCACAGGCAACCTCAACGGTCCGCGCAGGCGATGCACAGGTCCACCCCGGCAACGACCACCGGGATATCCGCGACCTGAATCTCTGACAATTGTTTGGGCAGCATGCTGAGGACGGCCAGGGTGGGGGTGCGGATCTTCAACCGGGCCGGGCTGTCGCTGCCGTCGCTGCGGAGATAATAGAACACCTCGCCCCGGGGGGCCTCGGCCCGCATTGTCACCGCGCCAGGGGGCACCCGGCGCGGGGCCCGCACCGTGACCGGACCCTCGGGCAGGTCCTGCAAAATCTGGCGGCACAGCCCGAGGCTCTGGCGCAGCTCCTCCACCCGCACCACCGTCCGAGCCCAGGCGTCGCCGTCCTGATGAGTCACCACGGAGAAATCCAGTTCCCGGTATGGGGGCAGCGGGGCGTCCCGGCGCAGGTCCACATCCACCCCGGAAGCCCGGGCAACCGGCCCCACTGCGCAATAGCCCAGGATATCCGCCCGTTGGAGGGGGGCCACCCCCTGGGTGCGCGCCTTGAGGGTCGGTTCATGCTTGACGATATCCACCAGCTTCTCCACCTCCCCGCCCAGCTCCCCCAGGGACCGGGTGATCATCGGGGTATGCTCCGCATCCAGATCAATCCGCACGCCCCCAATCTGGTTGACGCCATGCGAAACCCGCCCTCCCGAGAGCATCTCCATGATGTCGAGAACCGTTTCCCGCTCATGCCAGGTGTGCATGAAGATCGTATCCAGGCCGATGTGTTTGGCCAGCACCCCCAGCCAGAGCAAATGGCTGTGGATGCGCTCCAACTCGCACATCAGGGCGCGGATATACTGGGCCCGCGGGGGGATCTCCAGCTCCAACAACGCCTCAACGGCATAGCTGAAGGTGGTCGTGTGGACATGGGAACAAATCCCGCAAATCCGCTCCACCAGATGGATGGTCTGGACGTAGTTCCGGGTTTGGGCCAGCTTTTCAATGCCGCGATGGACAAAGCCCAGGCGCAGATCGCCCCCCAGGACCCTTTCGCCGGAAATATCAATTTTCAGGGCCAGAGGCTCCTTCAACAGGGGGTGCTGCGGCCCAATGGGTATGGTTACTTTTTCCATCTTATGTTTCCTTCCTGGACGTCATCGGCGGCGCGCTCTCCCAGTCGTCCGAAAGCAGGAGAGGCGGCATGGCGTCCCGATCCGTGAAGCGGATGCCAAACATTTCCGCTGCCTCCCGCTCATAAAAATCTACCCCGGGAATCAGGTCTATCAGGGAGGACAGTTGGGGGGCTTCCGTGGGCAGTCGTAAAAGGAGGGTGAGCCCCTCCCCCTGCCAGAAATGGTACAGGGCCAGAAGAACCCCGGGGGACTCCGGGTCCTCCTCAACCGTGATGGCGGAGAGGTGCCGGAAGGGGGTTGTTTCCAGGAGGAGCTGGACAGCCCGGCGCAGGTCCTCGGGGGGCAGCGCCAGGGTCACCTCGTTGCGGACAGCCTCCACCAGGCGGCATTCTGTGCCCAGGGCCGCTGCCAGTTCGGACGCGATGGCACGGCGATCAATTGTCGGCATGGGTTGCAATCCTTTCCTTGAGTTCAATCAAGCCCTGGATGATGGCCTCCGGACGGCAAGGGCAGCCAGGGATGTACAGATCCACGGGCACCACCTGGTCCACGCCGCCCAGGATGGAGTCGCTGCCCCGGAAAACGCCTCCGGTATTGCTGCAGCTCCCCACTGCCACAACCCACTTGGGTTCGGGCATCTGGGAATAGATCTGCCACAGGGCAGAGCGGGCCTGGCGGGTGACAGGGCCGGTGCACAGCAGCACATCGGCGTGGCGGGGGGAACCCTCCGCCAGGATGCCGAGGCGCTCCACGTCATAGCGGGGCGTCAGCAAATCCAGGATTTCAATATCGCAGCCATTGCAGGATCCGCTGTTGAAGTGGATGACCCACAGGGAATTGTGTCGGGCCCAGCGATAGAGTTTCTTGATACAGTTTTTGATCATAAACTGCTCCGATTATTTTCGAGGATAAAAAATGGCCAGGGCAAAGGCGCTGATCGAGATGCCCGCCAAAAAGATCAGGCCAACCGGGCGAAAGCGCGCCGCCCGGGGCATGGTTGAGAGAACCAGCGCAGCCACATGGAGAACGGCAAACAACAACCCGATCCGGAAAAAAGCCTGGTAGGACAGGGACCCTCCGGGGGAGAGAGGATCCTGCCCGCCGGAGTAGGGGAGAAATTTTTCCGGGTGGTCCTTGCCCCTGGGAGCGTTTTTGGACAGGAACAGATACCCTCCACCGATGATGAGGAAAAAAATGCCAAAAACCACGGGGACGCTCAGCAGAAAATCTTTCATAACAACCTGATCCAGAGCATAATCCGGTCAATAATGGCCAGCCAGGGCGTGGGCCACAAGCCGAGAAGAACCACCAACAGGCCAAGGAACAACACAGGGAGGCGCATCCGCCAGGAGGGTTTCGCTGTCAGGTCCCGCAGGCTCTCTGCGGGATAAAACTGGCGGATGAGCATGGGCAGGTAGCCCGCCAGCCCGATCAGGGTGCTCAGCAGGAAAATGGCCAGGCCCGCCCAGGCAGCCCAGCCCCCCGCGGAAAGGGCGGCTGAAAAAACGAGCCATTTCCCGGTGAAACCGGCCAAAAGAGGGATGCCCGCCAGACCTGCCAGGGCCAGGCTGAAGCCGTAGGCCGCCCACGGGAGCTGCTGATGGATGCCCTGCAGCGCGCCGCTGTCGCCGGTCTCAAGGTGATATTCGTAGATCCCGACGGCCAGGAAGGCCAGGGACTTGGTCACAGCGATGGCCAGAAACTGGAACAGGGCCGCGGCATAGGCAGATTGGGACTGGTGGAGCATGCCGACGCCCAGGGCGAACATGATATAACCGGTCTGGGCGATGGCCGAAAAGGACAAAAACCGCCGCAGGTGGCGCTGGTTCAATGCCCGCAGGGTCCCCAGGAGCATATTCAGGGCGGAAAAGGCAATCAGATACAGGCCCAGCTCCCGGTGCGTGAAGCCGAGGGTCAGGCAGATTGCGGGGATCATGAATAGCATGCTTTTTGAGAGCACTCCGGCCAAGAAGGCGCTGATCGCGCTGGGGGCATGGGTATACACCTCGGGCACCCAGGTGTGCAGGGGCACCACCCCGGCCTTGAGGCTGAAGCCCAGAAGAAAGCAGCCGCCCCCGATGCGCGTCAGGTTGCCGCTTTTCTCAGCCAGAGAAGCCAGGTCCAGGGTCCCGGCCCCGCGATAGACAAAGTAAATGCCCAGGAGCATGATCATCGTGCCCATGCTGCTCATGATCAGATACTTGAACCCGGCCATGATGGACGATTCCCGGTGGAAGCGAAACGCGATCAGGGCGCTGGCCGCAATGGTGGTGAGCTCGGAAAGAAGGAAAAGGTTGAATAGCTCCCGGGTGAAGAACATTCCCAGCAGGCCGCACAACAGAAGCAAGAGCAAGGGATAATACAGGTGATGTCGGGGGTCCCGGTCAAGATATTCACCGGAATAGAGGCTGGTCAGGATGGCCATCCCGAGGGCGGTCGAACTGATCAGGACGCCGGTCATGTCCATTTCGAAGAGGACCCCGCCCGCGCCAAAGGTGCCAAAGAGGGCCAGGGGCATCTCGGACTGTGCGGCCAGTTGGATCAGCGCTGCCAGGGACAATGCCAGAATGGCTGCGGCCAGGAGGGATTCCACCCGGTTGCTGAGATTTAAAAGGCGGCTCACCAGATAGAGGATGAACGCCCCTCCAATGAGAATGGCAGCCGGCAGGATCAGGGAGAATTCACCGCGCATTAAAATTGACTCCCGAAAACCACGCCCAATCCCCGCATCGCCCAGGACAGGAGGGGTGCAGGCATCAGACCTTCAATGATGAGGAACACGGTGACCGCCACAGTGGGGATCAACAGGGCCCAGGATGGTTTTGCCAGATCCCTTTCTGGTTTTGGCGGGCCAAAGAACAAACTGCCGAAAAACCGCAGGGCATAGATAACGGTGAACAGGGACCCGATCAAGGTGGCGACGGGCAGGAAGGTAGCATATCCGGAGTCAAACCCGCCGGAGAAGATCATCCATTCGCTGTTAAAGATTCCCAGGGGCGGCATGCCGGAGATTCCCAAAGCGCCGATGGCCGCGCATACACAGGTGATTGGGAGCCGTTTGCCCAGGCCGCTCAATTTCCCGATCTCCCTTTCCCGGGTGACGGCCAGGACGATCCCCACGACCATGAAGAGCAGGGCTTTGACGATGGCATGATAGACTACATGCATGATGCCCCCGGCCATGCCCTGTTCCGTCAGGGATCCCAGGCCAAACAGGATGTACCCCATCTGGCTGACAGAGCTGTAGGCAATGATCCGTTTGACATCTTTCTCCGCCAGGGCCATCAGGGCGCCGTACACCTCCGACACCAGACCCGCGATCATCAGCCAGACTGCAAAGGGCTGGAGGGTTTCCAGGGGAAAGAGGGCAATTGGAAAACGCAGGATCCCGTAGGTGCCCATGGAAAGCATGGCTGCCGCCAGGATGATCGTGACCGGCATGGGCGCCACGGTGTGGGCGTCCGGCAGCCAGAGGTGCAGAGGAAAGATGGCCATCTTCACACAGAAACCCAGGACAAAAAAGAGGGTCAGGAAAACCTGCATCCTCGGAGGCAGGACATTGGCCCGCAGAACCAGGGTGGACAGGCTGGCCGTGCCGGTGTTGACCACCAGAGTGATCAGGCAGACCAGCACCATCAGAGACCCCAGATGGGTGATGATGAAGTATTTGAGGGCAATTCTGAAGCGGTTTTCCCCGTGGCCCCAGATCAGGATCAGGAGCACGGAGGCCACCAGCATCAGCTCCCAGAAGACATAGAACAAAAACACGTCATCCGCCAGGGTGGTGCCGGACATTCCCAAACTGAACAGAAGCAGAAGGGCATAGTAATGATGGCTCTGTCGCTCTCCGGTTTTTTCCCCCAGGGAGTAGACCATGGCCACCAGGGTGACGAGGACCTCGGTCAGTAGAAAGATCAAGGAAAGCCAATTCAGCTCCAGGGTGAAAGAAATGCCCAGGCTGGCAATCCAGGGCAGGGAGAAGCGGACCGTTTCCCCTCGCATCAAAACGGGCAGGAGGATCAGGGGAATGGCCAGGGCGAAGCTTTCACTGACAACGCCCACCAGAGCTGCCTGGGTCTTGGTCGCCTTTTTCCAGATGAGCAGGATAATGACCCCCGATACGGGAAGGGCCGTGATGCCTGCAAGCAAAATTTCATTGATTTCCATAGTTTCAACCCTTCTGTGAGAAAATCAGGAAGAACAGGATCAATAGCAGTAGGACCGGAATCCAGATTAAATCCCAGCGAAAGGATTTTTGGCCCTCCCGGGTTTCGTGGCCGTTGAATGCGTTCAGAACGTGTTTCCGGGTAGTTTCCGCTCTCTCGCCCCGGGGGTCTTCCAGGAGGTTGAGGGTGGCCCTGGAAAGACGGGTCAGCTTCCGCCCGGTGGATTTCCAGAGTCTTTCCATGTTCACCTCAACTTTTTCCTGAAGGAATTCGGCCATGGCGATCAGGGCCTGGCCCGCGCCCGAGAAGCCCCGGCTGAAAGCGCCGATCTCAACCTGGTTGTATAAAAACCGGGCGGATTTCTGAAAGAAACGCGATAGAAACCGCCACAATGCGTTTTCCCAGGCCCCGATCCGGTTTAACCCTTTTTCCACCCAGGCGGGTGAAGTGATATGGGGTTGTGGGGGGGAAACCCGCTGGTGGGTCAGACCCCACAGGCCGGTAACGAGAGCCACGCCGGCCCAGGTGATGAACGTCGCCAGGGGAAGATGGGGGTAGAGGATGGGCGCAGCCACCCCATGGGCAGCCAGGAATCCGGCGCCGGTCACCCAGGATTGTGACTCCCCGGATGCATTGTCCGCCAGCCTGAGGAAAAGCCGCAGGACGACCAGGATCAGGAAATAATTGCGCAGGAAGGCGCTGCTGCCGTAAGCGGTGATGAAGAGGGCCAGCGCGCCCGCGAGGCTGTTGAACAAGAAGAACCGATCGAAACGGAGCCATTTCAACACGGCCGCGATCAGAAGCGCCAGAATCAGCCCCAATGCCAGCAGGCTGCTGGCGGATTGGAGGGCCGGATGGGACTGGGGAATGGGATAGATCCGGTAGAGCAAATACAGCCCCAATCCGGGCATCAGAAAGGAGGGCAGCCAACTGACCCAGCGCCGTTGACCCGCCGGGATGAAATACTGCCAGATACCGCAGGGCCAGACGGCAATCTTGATCAGCACTGCCACGAGGAACCCCCCCAGAACCCAGGCCCGTTCCGTCAAAGGGAGGCGTGTGGCAGCCTCCAACATGGCGTCAATATTCAGGCTGCCGGTGCGGGTCTGCAGGATTAGAATGGCGGACCATAAGCCGATATCCCCCAGCCGGAGCAGCATGAATACCACCGCCAGGCGCTGATATCCGGCCCGGTCACGCCAGTTGGTGACCGCTGACAGGGCGCAGGCCAGGCCGACAATTTCCAGGGCGATATAGCGGAGCATGAACTGCCCGCTGAAAAAGGACACAAAACCAAAGGGCAGAGCCAGGCACACCAGAACGCCATGCCACGTTGTCATCTCCTGGCGGTTCAGCAGGACCAGGATCAGCAGCGCGGCCAGGAGGGCCAGATAGAGCAGGGCGGGCGTTTTGGATACACTGAGGAAAAGCGGATACCCGAAAAAGTCGAGATCCAGAGCGTACATCCGGGGTCCGCCAATGGCCAGCAGGGTCGTCCCGAGGATGGACAAGACCAGGGCCGCCAGCAAAATGGCGCGGCGGATGGCCATTGGCCCCCAGGCCAACAGGAGGCCGGACGCCACAGGCACGACAAGGAAGAAAGCAATGAGGAAAAAGCCGCTCATATCATTCCGTATCCTTTTGAGCGCTCTTTTTCAGGTGATCAAAAAGGTGCCCATCCGCTTCCTGGTGCTGGCGGATATGGACAATCATCGTCAAGGCCAGGCTGATCACCACGGCCTCAATGATCAAGGCTGAAATGACCATGCTCTGGGCCAGGCGCAAGTCGCCGGATTGCCAACCGACAAAGACCAGGCCCAGGCTGACGCTCTGGAGCATGAGCTTGAGCCCCACAATCTGGCGAATGAAATCCCGGTGGATGAAAAAGCGCAGCAGCCCCACCAGAAACACCAGCACAATGGCGGAATGGACCAGCGTTGTCAGCCAGGGGGCAAGGGTTGGCTCAATCATCATGGTCATCCTCCAGGGGCAGGATGGCGGCAATGCCCAGGGCCCCGGCAAATACCAGCGCCACCTGGACAACAAGATCCGGGCTGCGCAGGCCCCAGAACCATTGTCGAAACCCTTCTTCCAGCGCAGGCTGCGGCTGGGACGGGTTCAGGACCTGAAAGGCCCCCAAACCCAGGAGCAAGAGGATACTGACCAGCAGCAAAAAGCCACCCCGGCGGAGCTTCATAATTCATCTCCCGGAGAGGAAGAGGGACTATGCTTTGTCAGGCTGGTGGCGATGATGAACAACACGCTGATCAGGCCGGCCCCCACGCTGAGTTCGAATGCACCCGCAAAGGGCGCCCCAAACAAGAAAAAAAGGATCGAAAGCGCCAGGCTGCCGGCGCCGATGGCGGTGATGATCCAGATCAGCCGCCTGGCAAACAGCGCGCAAAGAGATGTCAGCACAAAGCTGACCAGAAGCAGAATGATCAGGAATGCAGGGTTGTCCAAAAATCCTCCATGTCCGGAATGCACGAGATTAACCGGGCACTTCCGACAAACGATGCATTGATGATTAAATTTTCGCTTGACTCAAATTGCTACTGAAAAAGCATATTCTCCTGAGGTCAAGTCGCTACCATTGACAGTCTACGCACCTGAAAGCAACGGTAAGGCCCTCGATGTAACGGCTCGACGAGGTTCGGTAGTATTATACGGAAAGCGGAGGGCAAAGTCAACCTTAAAAAATGATATTCGGGGAATGGGAAATGCGGTCTTGGGATGGGGAATCGGGCATGGGCTTCCCCCCCCTCTCCGCCCATGCCGCCCGACCCCTCACGCTGGCCTGGCCAGCCCCTGGGCTTCCAGGGCTGCTTGGTAGGCCTCCGTGGCTGTTTGGATCTCCGCATACACCCCATCAACATCCAGCCGCTCCCCGACCGGGAGGAAGCCCAGATCCACAGTGGCCGACTCCATCAGGGGCCGCAATAAATTCCCGGTGGGCTGGTTTGTGAGTTCGGCATACCGATCCAGGATGCCCTTGAGGTGTTGGTTCTTAATGGCGCATCTTTCCTCCTCAACGTACTGCCGGTCGGCGGAGAGCAGGACTGCGCCCTCAATGAACAACTGGATGGCCTCGCGCTTGATCTCTTCCTTCTCTTCGTCCGTCGCAGCCAGAAGGATCTCATACAGATGATCATAGGCCTTCTGAAATTTCTTGAACCAGTCCGAATTCTGGTCTTCACTCCGCACAACGTCAAATATGACCTCAAAGACCAGATTGGTGCATTGAAGCCGCTTGCCCTCATACGCAAGGCCGTCATCCTCAACGGTGATCTTGCTCTTGTCCAGAGTCTCCAGGAATCCGTCTCCCTCATCTACCAGCAAAATCAGATACCCGGCAAACAGCCTGTCCCCGCTGTCGGCGTTGCCAGCCGCCTCATCGCTGATAATTCCGCCATAGCTGGCGGGGACGATGTTCTTGGGGTCAATCCCGCTGAGGATTTTTTTGATGACATTGGCCGTGGATACGATCTGGCCGATGGGAAAAGGGGCGACCTCAAAAGGAATTTGCAAATCCTCGCTGTTCATCAATTCCAGGGCGTGGCCCAAATTGTCCTTCTTGGTCGAAACCAGGGCAACCTCCAGGCGCAGGGCGTCCGCCGTCGTCGGCACCTTGGTGGCCAGGGACCGGTAGATCGAGAGGGGTATCGGCTGGTCCGTCTTCACGCTGCGCTTGTCCAGCACGGCCTTGGCCTCCCTTTCTTCCGGCCCGTTTTTATAGAAAATAGTGGAAGTCAGAGTCATCTCGTTGACGCCGCCAAATACTTTCTGCCAGAAATTGCTGGGCGCATTGTACAACGCGGAATGAAGGGCAATGCTGACATAGCCTTTGTTTTTTAAAATCTGGATGGGGGCGGATTCACCCGAGAGGGGCAGATACATTTTCTTTGTAATCAGTTGCTGCATGATGTTTCCTTTTCTAGCGGTGGACCGGTTGACCAAGATAGAGATCGTTTCACAGGGGAAACCCTTTCACTGACCGCGCCTTCCGCTCCACAACCACACCCCCCCACTGGAAGGCGCGGCAATGGGATCACCAACATTCACTACACATGTCGCTATTTAACGGTACGGCGTTCGTCAGAACATCAGATCAAGACCCGGCAGGACAAGTTGCTGAATGGCATTCCCCCTCGCGTCAAAGGCCTGAGTCATCTTATTTTATATTAAATTTATCTTAAACTCAAGCGCTTAGGGTGCATTAACAACCTGCAGAAAGGCGCCCATAGCGGCAAGCGGACAGTCAAGATGTTAACGAACGCGACTCAGGGCAATCGCATGTGAGAAATTCTTCGCCTTGAATGCAATCGCGACATCCTGGCTCATCGTTGCGGATGAATCAAGCGCAACACCGCTTTCCAGGAGAACCCCACCCACCCGCAGGCTGAGCGCCCTCACAAGCTGAGGCCCGTGCTCGCCGCGCTGGCTGGCATCTGACGCAGCCATCTGCGCAAGCCCAACAAGCGTTGGGCCGCCATCCTCCCGGCAGCCCTTTTTGTTTCCCTTCCCCTTTGCCGCTTCCGGCAAAAATCACCCCCTCTTAGCCGCTTTTAACGGCTTGAACACTTGCCCCTAATCGCTTATCCTCATATCACACGAGCACATCAGTGCCATATGATCGCGTCCGAAAGGAGCGCTTCTCATGACCGCAGAATCAAAACGTTCTGGTCAGGTGAAAAAACCGTCCGCCAGCAGCGCCTCAACCTCGTCCTTGCAGATATGACCGAACTGGAAACCAGCGCAGCGGCCTGACCTTTGCCGCTATTCGTTCCGGTTCGTTTTTTCCAAAAACGAATACCCGCACACCGGTAAGGACACGTCCGGCATAAGGACACGTCCGACTCGCACCTTAACAACATCATCCGCCGGAGACAAGCCCACAGCGTGGGAGCATGTCTGGAACAAATAAAAAAAGCCCCCCTCCTGCCCCAGCAGCGCAGTGCAAAGGCCCACGAGGATGGGGTAAGAGTTAAAAAAATGAGATGCAATTACCCTGCGTTTTTAGCGCACCCCGTGCGACCGCAGTGTACCTGAAAGCGCTCCTTCCACCTGTTGATGCAGTGGGGATGACTGCGTCATCTGCGCAAGCCCAACATGCGTTGGGCCGCCATCTGACGCATGCCTGCGCGACCTGATTTCAGGGAAAGGAACGAGGATGGGGTCAGTCATTGGACAAACAGCTTGATGAGTCCATATGCGATTGCCTTGGAACACGACTGGTATTCATTAAAGAAACCTTGTATAATATGATTTAATTATCAGTGGTTTACCGGGAAAGAAGAATCATTGAAAGGGTACACAAGTGGGGAAAGACTTACCCGCCAGAGAAGTGGAGTTTGAGCATGTTGCGAATCCAAAATTCCCGTAATCTTGTGCTGTCTCTGATCGTCCTCCTGTTCGTTATCCTTCCGACCACAGTAATCGCTTCCAATTGGGTTGGGGATAATTTTATCATCGCGGATATTTCCACTGATGATTCATTCAATCCGAGCGTTGCTTATAACACAATCCATGATGAGTATCTCGTGGTCTGGACCCTCTTTACGCCCGGAGGTGTGAATGAGATTCGAGCTCAGCGTATCTCCGGCCGGGGTCAACTTCTCGGTGGGGTGATCACTGTTTCCGCAGATGTTAATGAAGATAAGCTCTTTCCAGATGTGGTGTTCAATCCAGACGATGGTCACTTTCTTGTCGTTTGGGAAAACTGGGATGCGTCTGGCTTTTATACGATTAATGGACGCCGCCTGTCCAGCGCCGGAACTGTTCTGGATGGGTCAGATATTGAGATCTCCGGTTCGCCTTCTCCACATTACTTTTCAGAAACACCGGCTGTGGCTTACAGCCCCACGTCAGATCGCTATATTGTGGTCTGGGACGAACTTTCGTCCATTGATTCCTATGAAAGGATCCTGGGCCAGTCCATCCAGCGTGATGGAACGCCGGATGGAAGTAATTTCCTGATCTCCGAGGCAGACACAGAAACCAGGAGGTTGCCTGACATCGCTTACGATCCCGGAGCCAATCAGTTTCTTGTGGTTTGGGAAGAAGATCACATCCCCGTTGAGGTGTTGGGACGGATGGTTGATGGTCCCGGCGGTGCAAGCGGGAGTGTTCTGACAATTATTTCTGAGGATAAAAACTGTCAAAATCCGCGAATTGCTGCAATGCCCGGATCCCCTGTGTTGACTCGCTTCATGGTGGCATTCACATATGAACACCAGGTGGGTGACAGAGACCTGTATCTGGCCTTGCTGAATTCGAGCGGTTCTGCTCAGAATGTGCTCCTGTACGACACATCGGATCATGATGTTTCTTTTCATGCGGTTGCTGCAAGCCCCTATGCAATGGAATATATCGTCACATGGGTCACCCTGAACCCCGTCGAAAATCTTTACGCCGGATTCGTGGACAAAGATGGTTTCACCTCCTGGGAAAAGCTGTGGATTGATTCTGAACGTGTCTTTACACTTGCTGCAGCGCATGGAAGTTTGGGCGATTTTCTGGTGGTTTGGGATGATTCTGGCAATAGTGAATTTCACAGAGAAATCCACGGGCAACTGTTTGGCAACCGTCAGTATCTCCCCCTGACAATGAAATAGACAAAAGGAAAGAGCATACACGCCCCAATCAAAGACCGGGCCGCCCCCAGCCGTTTTCTTGTGCATGGCCCAGGCTCCGGCCGGATTATATTCAATGAAGGTCCCCTGGGAGGCCATCACATGGTGGATGTGATACACCGTGCCCAGTTTCCCCGACTGGATAAAATCCCGCACAAAGGCAAACTTGGGCTGCAGCCGGGCATGCCGGGCGGAGCCTTCCAGGACCACCACCTCCGGGGCTGCCCGGGCTGCCGGCCCGGCTCGCATCCACGGCCAGACTTTCAGCGGCGGATGAAGGGCAGAAAACACGCCTCTGCCGAGGAACCCCAACGGGCAAAGAAATCCGCCTCGGAATTCCCGGCAGCATCATTGAACCATCCGCCGAAGTATACATCAGGTCCCGCCACGGCCAGGTCATAAACCCCCATGAACAAACCGCCCTGAACAAGATTTGGGACGACCGATTCCCAACCGCTCCCATTCCAACGGGCCAGGTAGTCCACGGGAGCACCGCTTCCCCCGCTGGAAACAAACTCACCTGATGCAATGACATGCGGGCCCACAACGCGGATTTGAAGGACAGTTTTATTCAAGCCCATACCCAAATTGTACCAACTGGACCCATCCCACATCGCGATATGTCTTTTCGCGTTTCCAGACCCCGTTTGTGAGAAGTCGCCCCCTGCATACACCCGAGAACCAGCCACATCAATGGCGTAGACAGGGCCATTAAACCCTGTTCCCAGGGCAGACCAGGCGCCGCCATCCCACACCGCAATATAATCGGCGTTGGGGTCCCCACCGGCGTTGGTGAAGGTGCCCCCCGCATAGACGGTGTCGCCGACGACGGTGATAGCACTCACGGTGCCGTTAAGCCCATTGCCCAGGGCATGCCAGGTGGTTCCATCCCAGCGGGCGATATGATTGGTGAAGGCCACACCGCTTGCACTGGTGAAGCTCCCACCCACATATACATCCGGCCCTTCAACAGCCACCGCTGAAACCGCGCCATTGGTGCCGCTGAAAAGCGGATGCCAGGTGGCGCCATCCCAGCGGGCGACATGGTCCGCGCCGGACACCCCGCCAGCCTGGGTAAAATCCCCTCCGGCGATCAGGAAAGGGCCCCACATGGCGAAATCCCGCGGCATGCCATTCAAGCCTCCCATGGTCTGCCAGGCCTGACCGTCCCAGTGAAGGATGTAATCGCCGTCAGCAAAACCGGCTGCATCCTGAAAACTTCCGCCCAGATAAATTTCTTCTCCCACCATCTCAAAGGCGCGGACATAATTCCCTGAGATGCCCAGGGACATCGAGGTGATCATCGGGTTCAGTTCAGTGACGTCCCAACGGACAATACTGTCCCCGGCGGCGCTTCCGACATCCGTGAAACTGCCGCCAATGTAAATATCCGGACCAGCGGCGGACACAGCATAGACAATGCTGGATAGGCCACGCTGCAAAGGGTTCCATTCGGCGCCATCCCAACGCAGGACGTAGTCGCCCTCCGGCAAGCCGCCCCCATCGGTGAACCAGCCGCCCACGAACAATTCCCCGCCGACGGCTTCAATGGCATAGACGGAGCCCGGCAGTCCCTGGTTGGCTGCCGGCCCAACCCCGTGCCAATTTCCGTCCCACATGGCGATGTGATCAAACCCTAAAAACATCACGCGATGAAAATCGCCGCCAACATAGACCTTGTCCCCCACCACCTCAATTTCTCTGACGGTATCGTTCAACCCTGAGGACAGCGCCAGCCAACTGGCCCCGTTCCAGAGCGCAATATGGTTTCGGGTGTTCGCCCCAATAGCAGTGAAATCCCCGCCGGCATAAAGCCGATTGCCGGAGACGGCGATGGCATACACCCGGCCGTTGAAGCTGCCCCCAACCGTGTGCCAGGCTGACCCATCCCAACGAGCCATCCGGTCGGCCAGGACAAGGCCGCCTGCATCCTGAAAATCACCGCCAACATACACATCCGGTCCGGCGACCGCAATAGCATATACAGAATCCGCCAGGCCGGGGCCCAGGGCGTGCCAGGCTGTGCCGTCCCAACGGGCAATGTGGACGGTGTTCAGCACGCCGCCCACCCCGGTGAATTTTCCGCCAATGTAGACATCCTCCCCGCAAACGGCCAGGGCCAGCACCTCATCGTTGGCGCCGGTGCCCAGGGCATGCCAGGCGGTCCCATCCCAGCGGGCAATGTAACTGGCATTCGGCTGCCCACCAGCGGAGGTGAAATTTCCGCCCACATAGACATTCTTCCCCACCACGGCGATGGCATTGACCCGGCCATTCAGTCCATTGGCAAGGGCGTGCCAGGCGTTGATCGGAATCCGGTCCTCGGCCAATGGC
Source organism: Anaerolineaceae bacterium (assembly GCA_034437335.1). GTDB lineage: Bacteria > Chloroflexota > Anaerolineae > Anaerolineales > Anaerolineaceae > Brevifilum. The sequence goes on along the minus strand of DAOTUG010000027.1, from coordinate 9,067 downwards.
CGGTCAAACCCGGATTCGGATATCGCGCTGGGGGTATCTGACGTGGCTGCCACATGGCTTGCAGGCAGCGATATTATCAAAACAACAATGAAAAGAAACAGAGACTTTTTAAACACCTTATTTCCTCCCGATCCGCGTTCAGGGGATATGAGAACAGACAAACGAACCATCCTCCAAACAAGTGATTGGACAGTTGTCCCTCCAATAAAATACACATCAACCATCAGGAAACACGGATAATACCCCCCTCAAGTACATTATATATTAAGTATGAAAGGGGATGCAAGTGGTGGTGTCAGGGCAAGGTAGTGTCTTGTCAAGTGGTGTTAATTGCATTTTGTACTTCAAGTTCCAATAATTCGTCAACAAGCTGAAAACGTTGCTCAGAAGGCGCATCAAGCTGAGGATTGAGGAGCTTTTGGATTCCTTCTTGAGCCATATATCGCCGGCTGCCACGCCAGTTTTCGTCCATATCCATCAATAACCCCTGTTCAGGCGCTGCGCTGGGCTGGACGCTTCCATCATTTTAAGCGCCCCTCAGTCTGGGGCGAGTGCCGCAGTCTCAGATTGCCGCAAGACGGTGTTCAGGCCGTCAACAAGGCGGGGATGCCAACCCTCCGCCGTACATATTTTCGCCTTCCAGGCGAACCTCCCGGTGACAGGTTCGCAGCCTCCGGCTCCCTACAGATCTCGTTCCCCCACAATCTGGAAGAGGATTTTCAGGTGCCTGGCGGCCAGCTCCGGGGGCATGGCCGGGGCGGCTTTTCCCTCGATGCAATCCAGGAAATTGGCCACCAGGGGCAGGTTGTCATGGCTGGCGTGGCTTTTCATGGAGACCGTGAGAGTCTTCTGCCGCGGTTCCGCATCCCCAAAGAAATACCGGATCCGGTTGGATTCCCAGGTGAGATAGGAGAACAGCAGCCCGCCCTTTGTGCCGTAGATGCGGGTCTGGCCGGGGATCTCCATGTGCAAGCCGCCCCCACGCTCGTAGAAGTAGGTCAGCCCCGTGTCAAAGCTCATCCAGGCCAGCGCGTGCTGCTCAATATCCGTCCCCGGCGCCAGGTGGGAAAGATCGCGCAGCCCGTTGCGGGTGAAGGCCTGCATCGCCACCAGCCGGGGCGCATCATTGAGGATCCCCAGGTGGAAGGAAAGATCATACACGCCCCAATCAAAGACCGGGCCGCCCCCGGCCGTTTTCTTCTGCATGGCCCAGGCTCCGGCCGGGTTATATTCAATGAAGGTCCCCTGGGAAGCCATCACATGGTGGATGTGATACACCGTGCCCAGTTTCCCCGACTGGATAAAATCCCGCACAAAGGCAAACTTGGGCTGCAGCCGGGCATGCCGGGCGGAGCCTTCCAGGACCACCACCTCAGGGGCTGCCCGGGCTGCCGACAGGATCTCCGCAAGGCCGGCGGGGGTGATGGCCATGGGCTTTTCGATCAGGGTGTGTTTGCCGGCCCGGATCGCATCCACGGCCATCCGGGCATGCAGGTGGGGCGGGGTGGCGATCACCACGGCGTCCAATTCGGGGTCCGCCAGCATCTGGCGGTAGTCCACAGTGCCCCGCGGCACCTGAAAGGCCTCCCGGGCCTCCTGCACCAGAGTGTCCAGATGGGCGCAGACCCAGCGCACCGCCGCCCGTTTACTTTTTTGAAAATGCCGGATGTGGGTTTTGCCCCACATTCCCGTTCCGATGATGCCAACCTGAATCTTTCTCATGACTCGCTCCATTGATACACAATGCGCATGGTTTCCCGGTTCAGCAGGGCGGCATATCCCGCCGGGGCCTCCTCCCAGGGAAGAACCCGGGCCGGGATGCTGCCGGGGCGCAATTTCCCCGCCGACATCCACGCCAACACGTCCAGATGATCCTGCCGGACCGCATCCCGGGAGATGAGGATGTCCGGCTCGATGTCAAACAAGCCGCCGTGATAATCAAAACACAGGGGTTCGGTGGTGGAGCCCAGAATCAGCAGCCGGCCCGAAGGTTGGTAGGGGCCCTTCCATGGTTTGACCGGCAGAAGATTCAGCGTCTGGTTGACGACTGCCGCCGACCCGGTCACGTCCATGGCCACGTCCAGGCTGTCCCCGGTCAGATCCCGGACGGCTGCGGCTACGTCGCCGTCCTCCGGGTTGAGGATATGATCCACCCCGACCCGGAGGGCGGCCTCCAACCGAGCCGGGATCGGGTCAATGGCGATCACCACCGCGCCCCGGGCTTTGGCCGCCTGGGCCGCCAGATGGCCAATGAGGCCCTGGCCAACAATGGCAACAGTCTCCCCGGCCCGGACCCGGGCCCGTTGAATCCCGTGGTAGGCAATGGCGGCCGTCTTGGTATAGACTGCATCCCGGGATGAAACGCCCTCCGGCACGGGAACGGCCTCAGCCACCCCCACGACGGCATGGGCGGCCTGGGCGCCCCAGGCGCGGCAGAAGGGGCCAGTGTACCGGCTGCCGGCGTGAAAGACCCGCTCCCCGGGCTGGATCTCCCGCACACCCGCCCCCACCGCCAGAACCTCGCCCACATTTTCATAGCCGGGGATCAGGGGAAAGGCGGTGTTGGGCTGCTTGCCGCGCAACACCCGCAGCTCCGTACCGGTGCTCACCCCGCTGAAGAGCGTCCGGGTGAGGATCTCGTCAGGGCCGGGGTCCGGCAGGCGAAAGGTCCCCGTGCTGACTTGCAGGGGTTTTGTGAATACGATGGCGTTGCTTTCCATGCCGGCGCCTTCCTTTTCCGCAGTCGAATATCTGATTTTTGCCAACAATGCTGTCTGATTGTATCAAAGAACTTCCCGTCGGGGGGAAAGGCGCCCCCATCACATTCACATTTTCATCGGAAGACTGTATAATTTCTTCAGACCCCGCCCGGAAGCGGGGATCAGGAAACTGCACCACCGGAAAGACAGACGCCTATGCCCATTGAATTGAGAGAAATCCGCACCACCGGCGAGATCCGCCGTTTCATCACTTTTGCCGAAAAACTCTACCGGGGAAACCCCCATTACGTCCCGGCCCTCAAGATGGACGAGATGAATATTCTCCATCCGGACAAAAACCCCTCCTTCGCCCACTGCGACGCCCGCTATTGGTTGGCCTTCCGGGAGGGAAAGATTGTCGGGCGGGTGGCCGGGATCCTCAACCACAAACACCGGGAAAAATGGGACGAGGCCTACCTGCGCTTTGGATGGCTGGATTTTGTGGACGACCCCGCCGTCTCAGCCGCCCTGCTGGGCGCAGTGGAAGACTGGGCGCGGAAGCTGGGGCTGGAGGCCGTCCACGGCCCCCTGGGGTTCACCGATCTGGACCGGGAGGGCATGCTGGTGGAGGGCTTTGACGAGTTGGGCACCCTGGCCACCCTCTACAACTATCCCTACTATCCCGAACACCTGGCGCGCCTGGGCTATTCCAAAGATACGGATTGGGTGGAGTATGAGCTGCAAGTGCCGGACGTCCTGGACGAGAAGATCACCCGTGCGGCGGGAATCGTCCTGAAGCGCAACAACCTGCACTTCCTGGAGGTCAACAACAAGCGGGAGCTGCTGGATTATGCCCCCCGGATCTTCCAGTTGATCAATGAGGAATACAGCCACCTCTACGGCACCGTGCCCCTCACAGACGCGGAGATCCAGATGTACACCGACGCCTATTTTGGCTTTGTGAATCCGGACTTCGTGCCCATCATCCTCAACGCGGAAGGCGAGATGGCGGCCTTTGGCGTGACAATCCCCTCCCTATCCCGGGCGTTGCAACAATGCCGCGGCAACCTGTTCCCCCTCGGCTGGTGGCGCTTGCTGCGCGCCCTGCAAAAAAACACCCGGGCTGACCTGTATCTGGTGGCCGTCCGGAAGCGCTACCAGGGCCTGGGGGTGAATCTGGCCCTGATGGCCCGCGTCCACCGGGTCTTTGTCTCCCGGGGCATTCAGGTGGCTGAATCCAACCCGGAGCTGGAGGACAACGTGGACGTGCAGTCCCAATGGAAGCTGATGGAGCGGCGCCAGCACAAACGCCGGCGGGTTTTCATCAAACGCCTCAGCTGAGCAAAAAAAGGCCGGGCGGCCGATGCGGCCATCTGAGACTGCCGCCCATGTATGCCCTCACCCGAGTTTGGGGACATTCTTCGTGTACAATGGTTGGCAAGGATCATTCCGGGCATCCAGCCGATAAATTTCAATCATCCCGACAAACAGAACATCATTTGACCCAGGAGAAGACATGTCCAGCAAAAAAGTCCCTTCGAAAACAGCCGTTGTCACCCTGCGCGAAATAACCCGGGAAACTGTGCGGGAAATCTGCAATCTGAAAGTGACACCCGATCAGAATCGCTTTGTTGCCCCGGTGGCTGTCTCGATCGCCCAGGCCTATTTTGAACCCAAAGCCTGGTTCCGGGCGATTTATGCGGATGACATCCCGGTGGGATTCCTGATGGTCTATCGGAATGAGGAGGCGCATGAATATTTCCTCTGGCGGATGCTGATGGATGCCCGCTACCAGCGGATGGGCTTTGGCCGGCAAGCCATGACCCTGCTGATCGCCGAAGTGCGTACCTGGGCCGGGGCGGAGGCGTTTTACGTGAGTTATGTGCCGGAAAAGGATGGCCCGAAACGTTTTTATCAGGGACTCGGTTTCGAGCCGACGGGCCAAATGGAGGGCATTGAGGAGGTTGCCAGGCTGGATTTGGCCTGATCGCCCACGTTGCAGGTTGGACGCCGGGGCAGCGATGTTCTATGGACATCCCGGCCTGCAGACCGCGGGAAACTGAGACCGCCGCACCCCCTGCCGGGGGATCCTGGAGAGATGGCACGCCGACGCGTCCCATTCCCCATTATAATAAGATTAAGACCCCACCCCCTGACAGCCCCCTGAGGAGGCGTTCATGGACCGCAGCACCATCGAACAGCAAATTCAGGACCTCAAAGAGGCCATCCAGGCCCAGGAGAACCTGCGCGGCCAGTTGAGCGATGCGATCATCAACGCAACCCTGGCAACCCTGCAGGAAAAACTGGCCGCACTGCAAAAAGACCTGGAGGAAAGCGCCCGGCGCCGCAAACTGGTCACGATCCTCTTCGCCGATGTGGCCGGATCCACCGCCATGGCCGAAAATCTGGACCCCGAAGTCTGGGCAGGAATCATTGATGAAGCCTTTGCGCACTTCATCCAGCCGGTGGAAGCCCACCGGGGCCAGGTGGCCCGTCTGATGGGGGATGCCATCCTGGCCTTCTTTGGCGCACAGCGCGCCCATGCGGAAGACCCACAACTGGCCGTCCTGGCAGGACTGTCCATCATCGAGTCCATGAAACCCCTGCAGGAAAAAGTCAGACGGGAACACGGCCTGGATTTCAATATCCGGGTCGGGATCAACACGGGGGACGTGCTCCTGGGACAGTTCGGTGTGGATGGGACGGCGGAATTCACCGCCATGGGCGATGCCGTCAATCTGGCCAGCCGGCTGGAGCATGCCGCGCCCCCCGGAGAGGTGCTGATCTCCAAGGACACCCTGGACCTGCTGGAGGGGCTGTTTGACTGCCAGCCCTACCGCGAAATTCAATTCAAGGGCAAGACAACCCCAGTCCCGACCTATCTGGTCAGGGGCCGCTGCGCCCCCGCACCCCGGGGCCGCATCACCACCCCCTTTGTCGGCCGGGAGAAAGAGCTGGCCTTCATGTCCCGGGTCCTCCAGCGCGCCAAACAACGGAAAAGCCCCCAGGCGCTGACTCTCCTGGGAGAGGCCGGCATCGGCAAGACGCGCCTGCTGAAGGAATTCCTGAAGACCCTGCCGGAAACGGCTTTCCCGGTGCGGCTGACGGCGCTAATCTCACCGGAAAGCGAGCACCTGCCCCTGCGCGCCCTCCAGAGCATTGTCTGGGATCACATTGGCGCCCTGCAGAGCGATTCCCGGGAAGCGGTCCGGGAGAAAATGCGGCAGAAATTGGGAGAGATACTGTCCCCGCCGGAAATCTCCGCTGCGGCTGTGTTCCTGGGAGTGAAGACGGCCGGCGAACAGCAGGCCCACCTGGCGGAACTGGGCCAGGGGTATCTCCTGCGATACTTTAAAACCCTGGCCTCTCAGGGCCCCCTCCTGTTCGTCCTGGAAGACCTGCACTGGGCCGATCAAGCCTCGCTGTCCTTCCTGACCGCCCTCCTGAAACAGGCCGCCGGGACACCCCTGGCGGTGATCACCCTGGCCCGTCCGGCCCTCCTGGAAACCCACAACGGCTGGATGCAATCCGCCACCACGCAGATGGGATTCTCCCACCGCATCATCCAACTGACCTCTTTAAATGAAGGCCAAACCCGGGATATGATCCTAAAAATGCTTGACCAGGTGCGGGGGATCCCGGACAAGCTGTGCCATCTGATCCTGCACATGACCAACGGCAATCCCTTTTATGTCGAGGCCCTCCTGCAGATGTTCATTGATAAAGGGCTGATCGTCCGGGAGCAGGGACGCTGGGTGGCCTATCTGGAACAGATGAACACAATCCAGCTTCCCAGAACCCTGAAGGGGGTGCTGCAAGCCCGGCTGGATCGCCTTTCGGGGGGTGAAAAACAGGTCCTGCAGCAGGCGGCCGTGGTCGGAGCGGTGTTCTGGGACGAGGTCCTCCAGCAGCTCGGGGAAACCCGCCAACTGTCCGAGGATGTCATCAGCCGGGCCCTGAAGAGCCAGATGGATAAGGGCCTGGTCCGGGAGAGCGATCACTCTCTGTTCAAGGATACCCGGGAGTACCTTTTCAAGCACGCCCTGCTGCGGGATACGGCCTATGACTCGCTCCTCCTGGCGGAGCGCCGGGATCTGCACCGTCAGGTGGCGGAGTGGCTGCTGGTCAAGGGGGCTGAACGGATGCTGGAATATGTAGGGTTGATCGCCTACCACTATGAGAAATCCCAGGCCCTTGAGCTGGCTCGGCCCTGGTTGGAGGAAGCAGCCCGAAAGGCCCTCCGCACATCGTCCTATTATGACGCGGTGTACTATTTCAACAAAGCCCTGGCGATTGTGGAAGCCCGGGGGGAAGACGAAACAAACCGCCTTGAGATCCTGGATGGCCTCTCGGCGGCCTATGACCGGCTGGGGCGCTATGATGAGGCCTTCGCCGCCGCCCGGGACGTGCAGGAGAAAGCCCGCTCCCTGGGGCTGGATGCCCTCGTCGCCAAATCGGCCTCCCGTCTCAGTTGGCTGACCCAGCTCCGGGGCGAACAGGCGGAAAGCCAGCGCTGGGCGGAAAAAGCCCTCGAAGCTGCCGAGAGGACCGGAGATAACAGCCTGATCGCCCGGGCCCTGACAAACCTGGCCGGAAAATATGAGAACAGTGATTTGGAAAAGGAGCTGGAGCTCTATCGGCAAGCTCTGGCCCTCTTGCAGGAGACGGGCAACCGGCTGGGGGTGGCGGTGACCTATTTGAACATGGGCAACGTCTGCTTCCACCAGGGCCACTATGAAACGGCCCGAGCCCATTATGAAAAGAGCCAGGCCCTCTATACGGAATTGGGTAATCTCTGGGGGATTGAAAACTGTCTGGGCAACATTGGGATCGTACATCACAAATTGGGGGAGACAGAGACCGCCGAGAAGCACATCCGCCAGGCTCTGAAAATTGCCAGGGACATCGGCGATCAGGAAGGGGTTGTGATCATGCACCTCAACCTGGGCTACACCGGCTTTGCCCGGGGTGACCGGGGCCAGGCCAAACAGGCCTGGCTGACGGCCGTCAATCTGGGGTGGTCCCTGGGGCTGGTCCCCCTGGCGCTGGACGGCCTGTGCGGACTGAGCGGCCTGCTGGCGGAGAAAGACGCACAAAAAGCGCGGCGCGCCATGGCCGCCGTCCTGGGACACCCGGCCCAGAACGTAGAAATCGAAGATAACGCCCGGGAGATCATGGCCGCCGCCCCGGCGGTTTTTGAGGATCTGGAACCCCTCTCAGAAAATGAGGCGGTATCGGAAATCCAACGAACGGTCGGCGCTGTGGCGGGCTGGCTGGACTGAGGGGGCTACCCTTGGGGTTCGGTCACCAACACAAAACCAATCACGCCGGAGCCGGCATGCACGGACAGTCCGGGGGTGAACTCGGCCGCCAGGGGCTCCAGCCCATCCAGGGGCAGAGCCTTGGACAGCATATCATGCAACTTCAGCACGCCGTCCTCGTTGTTGACGTGGATCAGACCAATCCGCCGAATGGGCGCATCCCCGGCGCTCTCCCGGCCCAGCTCCACCAGGCGGGCCCTGGCCTTGCGCCAGGTGCGCACCTTCTCCAGCAGGTCCAGCTTGCCCTCGTCCGCGGTCAGGATCGGCTTGATCTCCAGGGTGTCGGCAAAGCCCGCTGCCAGCTTACCCATCCGGCCCCCCATGGCCAAATATTTGAGGGTTGGCAGGGCGGCAAAAACAAAGGTGTGGTCTTGCACCGCCTTCAAACGCGCGAGGATGGTGTCTTTATCTGCGCCGGCGGCCGCGGCCTCAGCCGCAGCCAGCACCTGAAATCCCTCAGCCAGGCTGAGCTGGAGGGAATCCACCACGGTGATGTCCCGCTCCGGAAACATTTCCGCAGCCATCTGAGCCGCATTACAGGTGGCGCTGACCTTGCTGGAGCAGGTCACACAGATGACCTGGTCGGCGCCATTTTCAAAGGCCGCTTCGTAGGCCCGTTTGAAGGCCTCCGGGGACGGGGCGGCGGTGGTAGGCAGGGTTTTCCGGTCGTCAATCATCGCAAATAATTTGGCGTCGTCAATGTCCTCCCCGGTGACATAGGTTTCCTCGCCAAACTGAATGTGGATCGGCACCCGGTGAATGCCGTATTGCTCAGCGATATTGTCCGGCAGGCTGGAATTCGTATCGGTTATAAAGGCTATCTGGGACATAAACATCCTTTGGGAAACACTTGATGAGTAAGGCGCCATTTTTTAACAACACTATGGCTGGCTTGTATTCTATCATTATTTATAACCCATCCGATGGGATTTGGTTACTTCGGACAGAGGCGAAGAGACTTGGGCCCACCAGCGCACAATCCATGCAACTGCCATCCGCCTCCCGCACCTCCCCGAAGGGCTTGTAGTGCAGAGTTCCGATGGGGTT
>DAOTUG010000026.1:0-2694 GCA_034437335.1 Anaerolineaceae bacterium | reverse complement strand
AAACAGAAAAGGAGTATACTATCAGAGGAAATTGAGAAGAATGATCGCCGAGCTTGAGCAAAACCCCAAAAAGGAAGAAGCGCTGCTCCAAAGTGTGCAGGGTTGGGCCAACCATGTGCGTTATGCCAGCACAACAGGCCTGAGAAAAGCACTCTCCAAACAATTTGGTGCGCAGGTTCCGTCCCACCTCAGGTCGGGGTTCAATATAGCCCTGGGGTTAGACCAGACAGAAAGCAGAGAAATAGATGACTGAAAAAGAGGGTATCATGACCGATTTTAATCAAGCCATCTGGAAAACAAAGCTTAAATTCGACAACCTGCGGCAAAAAGCGGAAAAATGGGGCGTGGATTCGATTTACGGCCTGTGCATCGCCGCCACCCTCTGGCCGGCGCTGGAGGCGCTTTTCTCTGGGGACCCCTTTCTTGCCATGGCCGTTGGCACAGCGATTGGCTCTGATCTGATCAAAGATCATCTGAAAGAGTTGCGAAATGTCTCCAAAGAAAAACAGGCTGAACACATTCAGAACGTCATTAACGAAGATCCTGAATTTCGACAGGAAATCAAGGCGCTTGTGAGCGAACTCTCTGCCCTCAGCATTGCCCTCAGCCAGAATGCAGAGGATAAGGACTGGTTGGAAGAGAAGCTCAACGCAGAACTGGCGCAGTGGGGGCAGGGCATTCAGGTCAAAGATCGTTCCATTAACGCTGATCAACTCAAAAATGCCGTCGCCAGTACGGGGGATTATGCAAACATATCGGTGACGTTTGTGGAAAAGCAGATCAACTATCCCCCGCTGGACCCATTGGCAGGCGACCGGTCAAAAGAAGAGGCAGCCCGGCACGCTTACCTGAAACAGCTCTACATCCACTGCCAGAACCTGCCGCTGGATATCTTTGGCGACGCAGACACCCAGGCCGCGCAGGTCAAGCTGGATGATGTCTACATCGAGCTATTGACAACCACCCCCAAAGACCCCCAAAAGGGCCGCGGGTCAGACATCAACCCCGAAGACCGCCTTTCCGCCTGGGCTGCGGCCCAACAATCAAAATTGCTGGTGATTCTGGGCGACCCGGGGTCGGGCAAGAGCAGCTTTGCCAAACGCCTGTTGGGGCGGCTGTGCCTTGCCGAAATGGGAAAGATCAAGCCGCTGGCAGGCTTCCCCAAAGGCCTGACGCCGGTGCTGGTCAATTTGCGAGACCTTGTGCCTGCTTTGCAAAACCAGACACTGCCGCAAAACACCGAGAAACGCAGAAGCGCCCTGCAAAATCTGGTGATTGACCAGGTGAAAAGCGATGTAAAAACGCAACACATAACCCCCGCCTACACAGGCGGCATCGCCGATGTGATCAAGGCAGGCGCCTGTTACCTGGCGCTGGATGGCTTTGACGAGGTGCCGCAGGACCTGCGCGGGCTGGTCCGGGAGGCGGTGGCTGCCATGCTCCGTTTCGATCCTCAACGGGTGCTGGTCACCTGCCGCATCCGGTCCTACACCGGAGAGGCTGTCCTGAGGGCCTTTGCCGCGCACACTCTGGCGCGGCTGGAACCGGATCAGATCGAAAAGTTCTGTCAGGATTGGTACCGCCGGCAGAATGATTTAGGTCGGCGTTTGCCCATGTCCCACGAAGATATGGCCGCAGACTTCTTTCGGGCGGCGACAAATGATGAAAAACTGCGCGAGCTGGCGGGCAACCCGATGCTGCTGACCAGTATGGCCATCGTCCACCAGAAAGAAACCCGGCTGCCCTCGGAGCGGGTCAAACTCTTTCGGGAAGTGGTTAAAATCCTGCTCTTCCGCTGGCAGAAGGCGCATGGCAACGAGCATATCAAAGCTAACCTGCGCGCGCTGCTGTCCAATGAAGACAAGCTGCTGCGCGCTGTGGAGCATCTGGCCTTTGAAGCGCACCAGGCCGGCAAAGGCGATAAGGACGCGGCCGACTTGCCGCACAAGCAGGCCCGGGATGTTCTGGAAGATCACCACCTGGACTCTGTTCAGTTGGCGAAGGACTTTCTGGATTATGTGGACCAGCGCAGCGGCATCCTGATTGGCCGGGGCGGGGAGCCGGGCAAACCTCATACTTACGCGTTCCCCCACCGCTTTCTGCAGGAATACCTGGCGGGCTGCCATCTGGCCAGCCGGCAGGACCCCTATGCCATGGTGGATCAAATTCGAGACATTGCGGAAGAAGGCGACTTCTGGGATGAGGCAGCCCTGTTGGCCTTTGAGGAATTGAAGCACAACCGCACCTCTGCTGCGCTGTGGTTTCTGGCGGACGAATTGGTCAAGGACTGCGATTTGGGGAACCCCTGTCATCATCGCCGGGTGATGTGGTCGGGTCAGATCGCCACCCTGATTGGGCGAAAAACGCTGACAGAGGGTGGGGTACGCGGCGAACGCTACCTGAACACCCTCGAACCGTTGCTGCTGCGCACCGCCCAGGGCACGCTGCTGAACCCGATAGAACGCGCCGAGGCGGCGGATGCCCTGGACAGCCTGGGATATGTCCCGGATGACCTCTACCGCTTTATTGAGATTCCCGGCGATGAGGCAATCCCCACTTTTTGGATGGGCAAATATCCGGTCACCAATGCGCAGTATGCCCGGTTCCTGACTGTTGAGAATTTTGCTGATAAATCGCTGTGGGTGGACCTGCCCGATCTGGATGCAAACGGGCAGCCGGTCGGTACGCTGGGAG
>DAOTUG010000025.1:0-14016 GCA_034437335.1 Anaerolineaceae bacterium | reverse complement strand
GGTTTGGCTGCAGAACTGCTGAATAGTGTCGCTTGCAGGGCGAGAGCAGCTTATCAGCATCATTTCAAGACACTTCCCCGGCAAGGGCCGGCTTACATTCCACCCCAATTGCGGTTAAAATGAGAGGGTATTAATCCAAACAACAGCAAAAAGGACCGGTTATGCCCCCCATTCTGTATCTCCTTGACGGTCACGGCCTGGCCTACCGCGCCTACTACGCGCTGACCGCCGGCGGCACCCGCACCAATGCCTTTCAAACCAGCAGCGGGGAACCCACCGCCGGAGTCTACGGTTTCACCAGCATCCTCCTGCGCATTTTCGAGCAGGAAAGCCCGGACTATCTGGCGGTGGTCTTCGACAAAGGAAAAACCTTCCGCCACGAGATGTACGCAGACTATAAGGGCACCCGGGCCAAGATGCCGGACGACCTGCGCGCCCAGGTGGAACGGATGCGCCAGATTGTGGACGCCTTCAACATCCCCCGTCTGGAAAAGGAAAACTACGAAGCCGATGACGTTCTGGGCAGCGTGGCCCGCTGGGCCGCCGAGGAAAAAGGCCTGGGCGTCAAGATCATCACCGGGGACAAGGACCTCCTGCAGCTTGTCACCGACCGGGTGATTGTCAACCTGTCCGGCAGCCGCCTTTCCGAAGCTGAGGACTACTTCCCCGATGATGTCGAAAAGAAGCTGGGCGTACCCCCGGAAAAGGTTGTGGATTTCAAGGCCCTCTGCGGCGATTCCTCCGACAACATCCCCGGTGTCAAGGGCATCGGGGAAAAGACCGCCACAAAACTCCTCAAAAAATACGGCACCCTGGACGGCATTTTTGAACATTACGAGGAGATCACCGGTCGGCCCAAGTCTGCCCTGGAGGGCAGCAAAGAGACCGCCTACCTCAGCCGGACCCTGGCCCGGATCGTGACGGACCTGGAGATCACCCTCGATCTGGAGCAGGCCCGCATTGACCGCTTCAATCCCCGGGCGGTGGAAAACCTCTTCCGGGAGCTGGAATTTCGCAGCCTGATGGATCGTCTCAACAGCCTGGTGGGGAAAATGCACCCGGTGATGCCCCAGGGAGAACAAATGCCCCTTTTCGCAGGGGAAGAACCAGCAGACTCCTCACCATCCGGCCTGATCCGCACCATCATCGTGGATACCCCGGAGTCCTTGCAGTCCCTGGCAGCGGATCTGCAGGAGGCCGAGATGATCGCTCTGGACACAGAAACCACCAGCACCGACCCGATGCGCGCAGAGCTGGTGGGTATCTCCCTGGCCATCACGCCCGATCACGGTTACTACATCCCCCTGGGCCACCGGGAGGGCCAGCAGCTATCCCGGGAAACGGTCTTCAAGGCCCTCTCAGCCCCCCTCAGCAACCCGGAGATACCCAAAGCAGGCCATAACCTGAAATACGACTACCTCGTCCTCAGCCGGGCGGGGCTGGAGGTGCGCCCCCTCAGCTTCGACACGATGATCGCCGAATGGCTGATCAACCCCGCCTCCCGCAATCTGGGCCTGAAAAATCTGGCCTGGGTGCGTCTGGGCTTCGAGATGACCCACATAGAAGACCTCATCGGCACGGGCCGCAATCAAAAAACCATGGACCAGGTGCCGGTGGCCGAGGCGGCCGGATATGCCGCCGCCGATGCTGCCATCCCCCTGGGGCTGATTCCCCAACTCCGGGAGGATTTGGCCCGGCAGGAAGCAGAATCGCTTTTCGAGACGATGGAAATGCCCCTTGTTCCGGTGCTGGCCGCCATGGAACGCGCCGGCATCAAACTGGACCAGGCCTTCTTTGAAGATTTCTCCCGGGAGCTGGAGGGCAAGCTCTCCGAAATTGAGGGACGGATCCATGAAGCGGTGGGCTATGAGTTCAACCTGAATTCAACCCAGCAGCTTTCCGAGGCTCTGTTTGAAGCCCTGGCCCTGGAACCCCCGGATCGGGCCCGCAAGACCTCCTCCGGCCACTATTCCACCGCCGCGGCCGTCCTCGAGGCGATGAAGGACCAGCACAACGTGGTGGCCTGGGTGCTGGAGTATCGGGAACTGGAGAAACTGCGCTCCACCTATGTGGACGCCCTGCCGGAGCAGATCAACCCCGCCACCGGACGCGTCCACACTTCCTTTAACCAAACCGGCACGGTCACCGGGCGAATCGCCTCCTCCGATCCCAACCTGCAGAATATTCCCACCCGCACAGAGATCGGCCGCCGGGTTCGCAACGGCTTCGTGGCCTCCCCGGGGTGGGTACTTCTGGCCGTGGACTATTCTCAGATCGAGCTGCGGATCGTGGCCCACATGGCCCAGGACAAATCCATGCTGGCGGCCTTCCGGGCCGGTCAGGACATCCACGCCACCACCGCCGCGGCCATCCACGGGGTTGCCCTGGACGAGGTCACTCCCCAGATGCGGCGCCATGCCAAGGCCATCAACTTCGGCCTCATCTACGGGATGAGCCCCTACGGCCTCACCCGCACCACAGACCTGACCCTGGCAGAAGCCGAGAACTTCGTCAAAGCCTATTTTGAACAATTCCCTGGCGTCAAGGCCTATCTGGATGGCATCCGCACAACAGCCGCTCAGCAGGGCTTTGTGGAAACCCTCCTGGGACGCCGGCGCTACTTCCCCAACCTGGAGCGGGGCGCCAGCTATAACATCCGCCAGCGGGAGGAACGCGAAGCCATCAACGCCCCCATTCAGGGCACCGCTGCTGACATCATCAAGATCGCCATGCTGGAACTGCCCAACGCCCTGGATTCGGCCGGCCTGACCGCCCGCATGCTCCTCCAGGTGCACGACGAGCTCATCTTTGAAGTCCCGGAGGACGAACTGCAAAAAACCTGCACCCTGGTCCAGCAGGTGATGGAATCCGCCTATACCCTGGATATCCCCCTCAGCACGGAGGCCAAGGCCGGACCAAGCTGGGGCCAGATGGAAAAATTGGGATGAAAAGGAGCCGAAAAGATCATGCTCTCTGACCCCCTCTTTCTGATCGCCCTGGGTGGGATGGTGCTGGCTGTGGTGGTACTGGCCTTTGCTATGGGCCGCCGACCCGCCGAAACAGTGGAAGACCTGCCGGACGCGGTGCCGTCCACCCCCTTTGAGGACGACCTGGCCCGCATCCTGCGCTTCGCCTGTCCGGAGTGCGGCACCGTATTGCGGCAGGAGGCCCATCTGAGCGCCCCACAGCGTCCGGACTGGGGCGATTCCCACGCCCAAAGCGGCTCCCAGCCGGGCCAGGCCCTCTGTCCCCAATGCGGGACCCTG
Organism: Anaerolineaceae bacterium; assembly: GCA_034437335.1. Classification (GTDB taxonomy): domain Bacteria; phylum Chloroflexota; class Anaerolineae; order Anaerolineales; family Anaerolineaceae; genus Brevifilum. Next base: position 10,750 of record DAOTUG010000025.1, on the reverse strand, counting down.
GTGGAAATCACCCACAGCAAACTGCAAGAAAAATAGATTCGGATAACGGGGCATCGCCCGGGTGGAAACATCCCTGACCCCAACCGCCCCTGCCGTGCGCCGGCTTATAAAAACCCCCTGTAACTGTCCGGTGAAAATTATTCCGGTTACCACCAGACCCGGAACCAGGTTTCGGTGCTGGCGCTCAGCCCCTGATAGGTGACCTTCACCGCAATGGGAACCAGGCTACCCGGTTCGCGCTGACCCACATCAAAGCTCAGTCGGGAGACGCCATTCTCCCCGGTGGGAGCCATGTTGGCCTGCAGTTCCTCGCCATCAGCCTGATACACAACAATGGACACATTTGCCCCGGAAACCAGATTGAAATTCTGGTCGTGGACAATCACCGTCAATACCTGGACATCCCCGGCCTTGGCCACCGCCAGATCCACAAAGGCCTCCGGCTGCAGGGAGAGCACCTCCCCGAACTGGGCGTTGGTTTCCCCGGGCAAGAGGTAATGGGGGTCCCGTTGGGATTGATCAAAGTGAATCCGCCCCACATCCGCCAGCACCACCCAGCCGTGCGAGCCGCTGTCCGGATGCCACTCAAATTTTGCATTCTGGAAAAACTGCACATACAAGTCCCCTTCCAGGGACAGGTTGCTGATGGGCGGACCAAACTGCGCTGCGCCGCCATGGGCCTCGTAATAATCAAGGAAAGAATAACAAATGTGGAACTCGCCGGCCTGGGAGACAACCGGTTTGCATGGAGCGCCCGCCCTGTTCAAAGCTGCCGGCTGCACCGTCGCCGGGTCGTAGAGATACTTTCCCAGCGGGCTGAGGACAATCCGGGGCTGCTGTCCGGCCAGGTCATTCACCTCGAAGCGTGCCCGCTGAAAGTACTGCATCCGCACCCCAAGGGTCGGATCAACAAATTCATCCGTGATGGGCAGACCGTACAGCGTCAGGGGATCCTCTGCGGAGAGATAAAATTCCAAAAATTCCCCGCGCACCCAGTGGCCGGTTTCGGGGAAAAAACGCCCCTCAGCCGACTGGGCCGCGCTGCCGCCGGCCGGCAGAAGGGACAGGAGAAAAATTAATGAAACGATAAAAAAACAGCGTCTGCGCATAACCCCATTATACATCAAAGCGCCATGCTGAGTTTGCCATACAGCTTTTCCCGGATCTGCAAGACCTGCCGCCGGAAGCGGTCGTCCGTCTCAATCAAATCCGAGACCTTGTCGCAGGCGTAGATCACGGTGGTGTGGTCCCGTCCGCCGATATAGTCGCCAATCTGCGGCAGGGACACGCCGCCCTCTTCCCGGAGCAGATACATAGCCACCTGCCGCGGCAGGGCCACCTCCCGGGTGCGTTCCCGGCCCAGGATGCGTTCCCGTGAGATCCCAAAGGCATCGGATACAGCCGCCAGCACGTCATCCGGCTTCAAGTCCGTGGTGACGGGCAGGAAATCCGCCAGGGCGGTCTGGGCCAGATCCAGGGTGAGTGGCGTCCCGCTCAGATCCGCATAGGCCAGCACGCGGTTGAGGGCCCCTTCCAGCTCGCGGATATTGGACTGCACCTGCCGGGCGATCAATTCCAGGATATCCGCGGGCACCTTGCGCCCGGCGCGATCGGCCTTGGAGCGCAGGATGGCCAGTCGGGTCTCGACATCAGGGGGTTGGATATCAGCCGTCAGGCCCCACTCAAAGCGGGAGCGCAGCCGCTCCTCCAGGGTCACCAGGGCCTTGGGAGAGCGGTCTGAGGAGATCACGATCTGTTTATTCTGCCCGTGCAGGGTGTTGAAGGTGTGAAAAAACTCTTCCTGGGTGGATTCCTTGCCGGCGATGAATTGGATATCATCAATCAGGAGTACATCAATCTGCCGGTATTTTTCCCGAAAGGCCGGGGTGGTGTGGGTGCGGATGGCGTTGATCAGGTCGTTGGTGAACTCTTCGGAGGAGACATACAACACCTTCAGCTCCGCGGGTTCGGAGGCATTGCCAATGGCATGCAGGAGGTGCGTCTTCCCCAGACCAACCCCGCCGTATAAAAAGAGGGGATTATAAGCCCGGGCAGGATTCTCAGCCACGGCCATGCAGGCGGCATGGGCCAGCCGGTTATTGGCCCCCACCACGAAATTATCAAAACGATACCGCCCATTGATGGTCGGGCTTTCATGCCGGGAGGATTGCCCGGATACAGCGGCCGGTTGCGGCGCAGACGATGGTTCAGAACGAGAGTTGGTAGACCAAACCTTGACATTGATCGCCACCGGGCAGCCCATCTTGCCCGTCAGAAGCCGCGCCATCTTGGCGCTCAAACGATCCTCAAGCCAGTCCCGGGCATAAGCGTTCTTGACCCCGATCTCAAATTTGCGCTGGTTCTCATCATACCCCAGAAATTCAGCGCTGCTGACCCAGGTGTCAAAAGCAGCCTTTGACATTTCCATTTGGAGCTGACCGAGGGTGGCCTGCCAGGCTTGTTCTGCATTCATCAATGTCTCCTCACTTCCGCATTCCGCAGGTGTTGGCCGGGTGTCTTGCATCGCTGCAAAGGTCTGAGTGGGTTAAAAAACGCCACTGGAAATAGAGTTTCCGTGGCGAATCTTCTCTCCGATTAACGCATATGTCCAATCAACGGAAATAGCATATCGCCCGCTTGGCAGCTGGTGTCACCGATTCTAACAGACAACACCAGGACTCTCAAGGTGATTCCGGTTCTTTTTGCTAAAAAAACGTGAATCTTTAAGACCACCCAAGCTTAAAAAGTATGATTTAAGTGATAAGTATTCCCGCAGCCGACTTCCGGAAAAACCGCCGCCAATTACAGCCCTCTGGAACGCAGCGCCCCCCATATATGGGGGTACCCCTGGTCTCTCAGGGAAAAAGACCCAGATGTGGGGGTGTGTCTGCTGCCTGCCCTTCGCGTTATTGCACGTTTGTTCCAAATCCTGTCCCAGGATTCGGAATCAGGCGCCCAGCATCAGGCTTGCAGCCCGCCGTCCGATCTCCACAGCGAAGTTCGTCCCCCGATCCCAGGGATAAACCTGGCTCATGCTGGCATAGAACAATCCCGGGATCGGCGTGCGGATGGCTGGGATATTGTTGGAATGGTTCACCATGGGCACCGGCTGAGCATACTTCGTCCGGAAGAGCCATGTTTTTTTGACCCAGTCGGGGGAGAAAGCGCTGTTGAACTTCGGCAGGTGGGGCAAAAACCGTCCCAAAAGGTCTTCCTTGCTCAGGTCAAAATACGGATGGTCCTGGGGTAGATAGTCGCCGATATAGACGATGTGGTCGCCGCCAAAATGCTCCGGGGAAAGGAAATTGGTGTGCTCCACCAGGGACAGGAAGGGGAAATCGGCATTCTTGGGGATGTTGTACCAGTAGTATCCCTCCGTGGAAAGCGGGTGCCTCAGGGAGAGGATCATCACCACCGCGCCCATGCTCTTGAGGGACAGCAGCCCCTCCAGATAGGACTCGGGCAATCCGGGCGCCAACCGGGCCATCAACCCGGGGGAGGTGGTGGACAGCACCTGGTCATAAGCTGTCACGGCCCCATCACCCACCGTGAGGTCGAGACGCCCGTCCGCCCCAGGAGTCACGGCCCGGATGGGCGTTTCCAGGTGCAGGGTCACCCCCATTTCCTGCAGGCGTTCGGCAAAGCGGTCCGCAAAAGCCTGGAAGCCGCCCTCAAAGGTGCCCAATCGGGTGGTGCGGGCATGCAAGCGCGCCCACAGCCAGGCCATATTGACCTGCTTTGCATAGGTTTCGCCAAACTTGCCAATCATCATCGGTTCCCACATGGATTCATAGACCCGATCCCCCGCCCATTTCCGCATCCAGGCGTCGGCCGTGGTTTTCTCCAGGGCCTGCCATTTCTTCGTCAGCCGCAGGAACAGACCGACCAGGCCAAAGCGAATTTTGTTGATCCCCCATCCCAACCCCGGATACAGCAGCGCGGCCGTGATCGAATCAAAGGGATAAAACCGGCCCTTGAAATAGACCACTGTCACCGGCCGGGGAAACAACACCTGATCCGACCAGCCCAGCTCCGCAATCAAACCGAGCATATGCCGGTCGGATTGAAACCAGTGGTGATAATAGCGCTCCACCGACCAGTCCCAGTGGGGCTCTTTGAAACCGGCCGCCAAACCGCCGACATGATCAGAGGCTTCATAAATGGTCACACGCTGACCAGCCCGAGCCAGGTCATAGGCAGCGGACATTCCACCGATTCCGGCGCCGATGATGGCGGCATGCTGTTGTGTTGAGGTCGTCATGGGGTCAGTCACCTTTCTCTTTGGCATCAGCCACGGCGTCAGCCACGGTGTCAGCCACGGCGTCAGCCGCAGCGTCATCTGCAGCATCCGGCGCGGCCTGAGCCTGCAGCGCGCCCACATCAATGGTCCATTCCAGCCCTTCCCGTACGAAATACACGGCTCCCAGGACGGTGATCGGCGCCCAAAGGGCGATCCGCAGGACGAGGGTATACCCCAGGGCCGGCTCCGCCGCAATGGCAAAGGCCTCCAGCATGGCCCGGCCCGCCGCGTCAAAGGTGCCCAGGCCGCCGGGGGCGGCCGGAATGAGCAGAACCAGATTCACCACACCGTTCAGGAGCATCAACTGGGAAAAGTTCAGATCCAACCCCATGGCCTGATTCACAGACCAATACAGGCCGGTCTCCAATAGCCAGATCAGGATGGAGGTCAGGAGGATCATCACAGCATCTCCCGGGGAACGGAGGCTCATCAAACCATCCAGAAAGCGATCGGCAATGCCTATGACCGGTTCCCGCCAGCGCTCCGGCACCAGCCGGTTGATCAGGCCGTGAATGAGGCGCAGGGCCGACTTTGGAAACATCGCAATCAGGATGAACACCGCCAGCCCGGCCAGGAAAATAACCACGGCCCAGGTGGCCAGATCGCCCAACCGGGTCAAGTCGCCGCCTCCGGGGAGGGCGACCAATTGCCCCAAATTGAGCAGCACAAAACCGACGATCACCACCGCATCGAAAATCCGCTCCACCACAATGGTCGCCAGGCTGCCAGAGATGGGCACTTCGTCCCGCCGCTTGAGGACCACGGAGCGCAGGACCTCCCCCATCCGCAGAGGGAACACATTGTTCCCCATATAGCCGATATTGACCACAGGGAACAGCGTGGTGATGGGAATTTTCTTGAGGGGCTTCAGCAGATACTGCCAGCGCCAGGTGCGCACCAGCACCCCGATGAAATACACCCCCAGCCCGGGTAAAAGCCACCAGAATGCAATCCCGCGCAGAGTCTGCCAGAGGGCAGCGTAATTGATCTCCCGAAAGGCCAGGTACAGAAAAACCACCGAGATGGCCAGACCCAGCCAGAACAGCCAGCGTTTCGTATTGCGTTTCATGAGAGGAATTTTACCACGCGGGATCGTTTCCCTGGTACAGCCCGGAAAAAATCCCCCTTGCCCGGGGAAAAAGGCCGTCGGGCGGTTCCGTCCCAACCCGTAAATGGTATACTACCTGTCATGTCATTGATTACCGCTGCCAATCTGGGCAAATCCTTTGGTCCGGATGATATCTTCCGGGGCATCAATCTGACCATCCCCCGGGACGCCCGCATCGCCATCGTGGGCGCCAACGGGGTGGGGAAAACCACCCTCCTGCGCATCCTGATTGGCCTGGACGATCCCAGCGAGGGAACTGTTCAGCGAGCCGGGGACCTCAGCATCGGATACCTCCCCCAGGAAGCAACCCTAACCAGCGGGGGAACCCTCTGGGAACAATGTTTGCCCGCTTTTGAAGACCTCCAGCGCATGGAAACGGAGCTGGAAGCCTGCATGGATGCCATGTCCGACCCGGACCAGGCCGAGGAAGCAGTCGCCCGCTATGGCCGGCTGGAGGCCGAATTTGAACGCCGGGGCGGCTATACCTACGAAGTCCGCATCCGGCAAACCCTCTCCGGGCTCGGGTTTGATGAAAAGGACTTCCACCGTCCCATCGGGCAGCTCTCAGGCGGCCAGCGCACCCGCGCCCTGCTGGCCAGACTCCTGTTGGAAAGCCCCGACCTGTTGATGCTGGACGAACCCACCAACCACCTCGATATCCAGGCAGTCGAATGGCTGGAATCCTACCTTAAGGACTGGGATGGGGCCCTGGTGGTAGTCTCCCACGACCGCTATTTCCTGGACCAGATCTCCAAAACGATCTGGGAGATGACCCCCTCTCTGGAAGTCTACCGCGGCAACTATTCAGCCTACCTCACCCAGCGGGAAGAACGCTATGCCCGTCGGCTGGCCGAATATGAAGCCCAAACCGCCTTTATTGAGAAAGAACAGGAATATATCCGGCGCAACATCGCCGGGCAAAACACCAACCAGGCCAAGGGACGCCGCCGGCGCCTGGAACGCCTGCTGGAAGAATCCCGACTGGCCCCGCCCCCATCCGAACCCCGGCGGATGCATCTGGATCTGACCACCCTGGGCCGTTCGGGAGATCTGGTCCTGCGCACCTCCGACCTGGCAGTGGGCTATCACGACGAAGGCCGCCCCCTGTTCCACTGCCCGGATCTGATCCTCCAGCGCCAGGAATGCGCCGCCATCATCGGCCCCAATGGGGCCGGTAAGACCACCTTCTTGAAAACCATCCTCGAACAAACGCCCCCCTACAGCGGCCGGGTGAAACTCGGCGCAAGTCTGGAAATCGGTTACTTCGCCCAGGCCCATGAAGGTCTGAACCACAACAAGACCCTGATGCAAGAGATTGACCGGGTGGCCCCCAACATGCTCCCCGCGGAAATCCGCCACTACCTGGCGAAATATCTCTTCACCGGGGATGAGGTGTTCCGCAAGGTGCACACCCTCTCGGGCGGGGAGCGCGGCCGGCTGGCCCTGGCAAAACTGGCCCTCTCCAGCGCCAACCTCCTCCTCCTGGATGAGCCCACCAACCACCTGGACCTGCATACCCAGGAGGTGCTGGAATCGGTGCTGTCCGGTTTTTCCGGTACCATCTTGCTGGTCTCCCACGACCGCTATCTGATCGATTCCCTGGCCTCTCAGATCTGGGAGGTGGACCCCCAGGGGAAGACCCTGCACGTCTTCAAAGGCTCCTACACTCAATACAAAGCCCACCAGCTCAAGCAGCAGGAATCCCGGAATGAAAAAGAAACCACCAAAGGAGAAGACCAGCCAGAGCAAGCGGAAAGGACTCCATCCCGGGGCAGCAGCGGCCTCTCCAAAAATCAACGCCGCCGGATCCGCGCCCGCCAAGAAGCCATCGAAAAGGACATCCAAAAGCTGGAGGGGGAGCAGGCCGCCATCTCCCAACGCTTGGAAGAGCCCCCCGAGGATTCCGATGAGGTGCTGCGCCTGGGGGATGCCTATATGGCCCTGCAATCCCGGGTGGAGGCCCTGCTGGCCGAGTGGTCCACGCTGGAAGAACGCCTGGGGGAATAATCGCCCAAAGAACCGCGCCCGCTGCACGGCACAAACCCTCCATTTAACCACCAAGGTTGTATAATAGGGGTGGATTAAGTTTCAACACCAGGACGCAACCAAATAATAAACATCGCCGGACCCTGTCCGGAGGGATGCCCGCGTCCTACCCAGAAAGAAAGGAACGCAGCCTATGGACAAAAACATCATCACAGCCCAGGGCCTGACCAAGGTCTACAAGGTGCCGGAGCGCGCCCCCGGGCTGGCAGCCTCCCTCCGGGGACTGATCCGTCCCCAATACCGCCAGGTGGAGGCTGTGACCGACGTGAACTTCACCATTGCCCCCGGGGAAATGGTCGGCCTCCTGGGGCCAAATGGCGCAGGAAAGACCACCACCCTCAAGATGCTCTCCGGTCTGCTCTATCCCACCCGGGGCAGCGTCTCAGTGGCCGGATTTACCCCCTGGGAAAGGCGGCCGGACTACCTGCGACAGATCAGCATGGTCATGGGAAACCGCAGCGCCATGAACTGGGACATTCCGCCCCTGGACAGCTTCCGGGTCCTGGCCCAAATCTACCGGGTGCCGGAAAAAGCCTATCGCCAGACCCTGGACGCCTTGATCACCCTGCTGGATATGGAGGATCTACTCAAAAAGCCGGTCCGCAACCTTTCCCTGGGAGAGCGCATGAAATGCGAGCTGGTAGCCGGCTTGCTCTACCGCCCCCGGGTGCTCTTCCTGGATGAGCCCACCCTCGGTCTGGATGTGGCCATGCAGCGCCGCCTGCGGGGCTTCCTGAAAACCTACAACCAGCAAAACGGGGTGACCGTGCTCCTCACCAGCCACTACATGGCGGATGTCACCGCCCTCTGCCCCCGGGTGATGCTCATCCACCACGGAAAACTGATCTACGATGGGGCCCTCCAGGGCTTGGCAGAAAAACTGGCTCCCTTCAAGCTCCTCAAACTCCAATTCAGCGCACCGGTGCGGGATTTTGCGGAGTTTGTCAACGCCTTGCCCGGGGTGGAGGAGCTGCCCCCGGAAAACGGCCACCAGACACTGCGGGTGCCCAGGGAAGCCGTGGCGCCGGTCACCGCCCGGGTGCTGTCCAACCTGCCCGTGGCCGACCTGGCAGTGGAAGATCCGCCCATCGAAGCCGTCATTGATCAAATCTATTCGGAGGGCAGCGTATGAACCACAAAGGCGGATGGGAACTCATCAAAAACACCTGGCAGTCCTGGCTGCAGCACCGCGGATTTTTCTTCCTGCTGGCTTTCGGCTGGATGATGCCCCTGCTGGTCTATCTGTTCATCTGGTCTTCCGCGGCTGGGGATGGCACGGCCGGGGGCCTCTCCGCAGGAAATCTGACGGCCTATTACCTGATTCTGATCCTTGTCAACCAACTCACCTACTCCAGCACCAACTGGACAGTGGGCGATGTGATCCGGATGGGAGGCATCAGCCGCTGGCTCCTGCAACCCATGTCCCCCCTCTATCACGCCCTGTCCTCGGAAATCGCTGGCAAGGTGGTTTTCATGCTCTTTGCCGTGCCGGTCACCGGCTTGCTGGCCCTGATTTTGCGCCCCGAGCTGGCCCTGACCTGGCAAAATGCGCTTCTGTTCCTCCCGGCTCTTCTGCTGGCCTGGGCCCTGCGCTTTTTCTGGGGCTACTGGCTGGCCCTGCTGGCTTTTTGGGCCACCCGGGCCGACGCCCTGCTGGCGCTGCAGGACAGCCTCGTTTTCCTGCTGGGCGGACACCTGGCCCCCACAGCCCTCCTGCCCGGCTGGATGCAATCCCTTTCCAGGATCCTGCCCTTCCGCTATATGTCCGCTTTTCCAGTGGAGATCATCACCGGACAGCTTTCCCTGGAAGAGACCGCCCTGGGCTTTGCCATCCAACTCGGCTGGGGTTTGACATCCTGGCTGCTCTATCGCCTGGTCTGGCAGCGCGGCGTTCGCCACTATGAAGCGATAGGAGGCTGACAACATGTACTATCTTCGTTTGATCGGCGCTTTTCTGAGAACATCCACCCAGGGGGAGCTGGCCTACCGGGCCAATTTCTTCATCCGGCTCCTGCATTCCGGCCTGAACCTGGCCACCGGGGTCCTGAGCCTGTGGGTGATCTTCACCCAGGTGGAACAGCTCCGGGGGTGGGACCTGCCTTCCGCCCTGGCCCTGCTGGGCGTCTACCTGACCCTGGGAGCCTTGCGCAGTCTCTTCATCGGACCCAGCCTCGAATCCGTGGCGGGAATGGACGGGGAAATTTGGAAAGGGACCTTCGATTTCACCCTCCTGCGTCCGGTGGACAAACAATTCCTGGTCAGCCTGCGCCGCTGGCGGATCTTTGCGGTCTTTGACCTGCTCCTGGCCCTGGGGGTTCTGGGGTTGGCCATCGGCCTGATGGGGACCATCCTCACCCCAGGCGCGATCCTGGCCTTTCTGGTCGCCCTGCTGGCGGGGGTAGCCCTGTTTTATGCCGCCCTGCTGGCCTTCTCGGCCCTGGTGTTTTGGAATTCGGGCTTTCTCTTCACCTGGGTCTTCAACGACCTGTTCCAGTTGGCCCGCTATCCCGTTGGAATCTACCCCGGCTGGCTCAGGCTGGTGCTGACCTGGATCATCCCGGTGGGATTGATGACCACCATCCCCGCCCAGGCCCTTTCCGGCTCCCTGGAACCGGCCATGCTGGCCGGCGCCCTGCTCTTCTCCCTGGCCGCCCTGGTGGGTGCGTCGGTCCTCTTCCGGCGCGGCCTGCGCAAATATGCCAGCGCCTCCAGTTGAGAAACCCTCTCCTCCTTAACATCCCAGGGCTGCGGTCAGCCGTTCAGAACCGCAGCCCTGTTTTTCATTATCAATGGGGAAGACCATTGCCCCAAATTCAGACTGCATGTATGATTAGGGACAAAGCCAACAACCCTGGTGAAAGTGGATTCCCCCATGATGAAACGAATGGTCAATCGCATCGCTGCAATCGTCCTGATCAGCCTGCTGCTGGGCAGCCCCGTCCGGGCCCAAAACCAGACGAGGGTCGTCGGGCTGCGCCTGGCCCCGAATAACGCCGAAGCCCTCATCAGATCCGGCCTGACGCCGGTAACCCGCATTGATTACGGCAGCTTTGTGTGGCTGGTTCTGGATGCCGGGGATCTTTCCGAAAGAACAAGCGACACCCTCTCCCCTGCGTCTGTTCCGGACCCCTACCACCTGGATCTGGGCGGCCAGCGCTTTGACCCCATTCTGGCAAAACCCACTTTCCCCCCGGGCTGGCAGGAGGTCCAACGAACAGCCTCCCCCAATCTCCACCTGATCCAATTTCACGGGCCCATCAAGGCCGCCTGGCTGGCAGACCTTCAGAACGCCGGCC
>DAOTUG010000024.1:0-45623 GCA_034437335.1 Anaerolineaceae bacterium | reverse complement strand
CGCCGCCGCGGCCATCGTCTCCCCCGTCACCACTGCGCCGGCCGCGTCCGTGGGGCCGTCCTCGCCATCCGTGGCCAGGCTGATGAAAACCACCCTCTCCAGCCCGGCGATCTCCCGGGCGGCGGCCAGGGCCACTTCCAGATTGCGCCCCCCCAGTCCCTGCCCTTTCACCACCACCGTCGTCTCGCCCCCGGCGATCAGGCAGGCCGGGCGCGCCAGGGGCTGCCCCGTCTCATCCATCTGCCGGAGGATGGCGCCCAAAAACCGCCCTGCCTGCCGGGCATCCCCCTGGAGATAGGTCGTCAGCAATTGGGCATCAAACCCCGCCTCCCGCGCCGAGGCCAGCCCGGCCCGGGCCGCACGCAGGTTGCTGCCCACCACCCGGGTCTGCGCCCGTTCAAAAATCGGGTCGTCTGCTCCGGGCGTGTCGGGAAGCTCGCCCTTTGCGCCCGCCGCCAGATGGGCCAGTACCGCCTCCGGCACCCGGCCTTTCAGATCATATTTTTCCAGGATCCCCAGGGCATCGGCAAAGGTGGTCGGGTCCGGCACCGTCGGCCCTGAGGCGACCATGTCCAGGGGGTTGCCAACCACGTCCGACAGCACAAGGGTCAGCAGCCGGGCCGGATGCGCGGCCCGGGCCAGCCCGCCGCCCTTGACCTGGTCCAGATGCTTGCGGATCGTGTTGATCTCATCAATCCGCGCCCCGCAGGCCAGGAGCTGGCCGGTCAGGGTCTGGATCTCGTCCAGGGACAAGCCCTCGTGGGGGTCGGTCATCAGGGCCGACCCGCCCCCGGAGATCAGGCACAGCACCAGGTCCCTCTCTCGAGTCTCCGCCAGAGTCTGGCGGATGTTGCGGGCCGCCGCCAGACTGCCCCGGTCGGGCACGGGATGCCCGCCCTGGAAGACCGTCAAACTGGCCGGAAGGCCGCCCTCATCGCCCTGAACGGGATGTTTCTGCACCACCGCCCCGGCGTGAACCCGCGAGCCCAGAAGATCAACGGCCGCCCGGGCCATATCCGGCGCGGCCTTGCCGACGCTGATCAGGAAGACCCGCCCCCCTTCATCCAGGGGACAGGCCGTTTCGCCCAGCCAGAGGGTCTCACCCTCCCGGCGCAGGGCGGCCCGCACCGCGGTATAGGGGTCCACCGCTTCCAGGCTGCTGCGCAGAACCGCGGCCATGCGGCCGACCATCTGAGCATCCGGGACAACATGGGCCAGAGTCTCGGTCAGGTTTTCCAGGTTCACCGATTTTCCTCCGGGCGGATATTGTCCACCTGTCCATAAATGAAGATGATATCCACAAAACCGCCCTCGCCATATTCAAACACATGCCATTCCAGGGGCGGGTTGTGCAAAATCATCCCCGCCGTCAGGGGCACCGGGCCGCTGAGCTGGTCCGGCCCCGGGCCATAGCGGAACCAGCCGTTATCGGCGTCCACAATATAGCACACCTCTTCAGCATGTTGGTGGGGCGTCATCGGCCCGCTCTCAGCGGAATAATGGGCAAACCCGACCGTCATCTTGCTGCTGACCGAGGGGGCATCCTTGCCGACAGACTTCTGAATCACACGGCCGGGAAGGGTTTCATGGATCAGGTCCTCGCGTTTTAATAACTTCATGGGAACTCCTTAAGGGAGAAAGGTATGGGTGATAGGTGAACACCCGGATGAAAACGATCATCTAACAGGCCAATCCAGTATTGAACGGGTATCAGGTGTGAGGGGAACCCGAACAGGCGGACGGGCTCAGGCGGTCTCTTCCGACTCGAACGTTTTTTTCTTTTCGGTCTCCCGCAGCCCCTTGATGGTGACACGCTCCGTCTGCTTGAGGTGGTTCACCACCGCTTCGACCGCCTTATCAGCGTCACCAGACCGGACAGCTTCCACCACACGGCGGTGATAATCGCAGGCTTCCTCGGGCGTGCCGGGCACCACACTGCCCACATAGATCAACTGGAGGAGCACATCCGTCAGGGGTAGAAGGACGATCTCAAACAGGGGGTTGCCGGAAGCCCGCGCCAGGCGGACATGGAACTCGAGGTCCTTTTTGGCGAAATCCTCAGGCGCTTCAATGCGCTGGCACATCTCCATCCATAAGGTTTCCAGATCGTCAATATCCTCCTGTGTGGCCCGTTCGGCGGCAAAGCGCGCCACCTGGGTTTCAATCACCCGCCGCACCTCCAGCAGGTGCATCATCGAGACGGATTTGCTCATCGTGGAAATATACAGGCCCAGGGAATTGACCACGTCCTCCGCCTGGATCGAGCGTACATAGGTGCCGCTCCCTGTGATTGAGGACACCAGGCCCTTGGCTTCCAAAATGCTCACGGCCTCACGGATGACCGTGCGGCTGACATCAAAGGTGTCGCAAAGGTCCCTTTCGGCGGGCAGCCGGTCCCCTTCCTGCAGCTTGCCTTCAGCGATCAGATCCATGATCTGGTCGGCGACCTGGACGGATAATTTTTCCTGACGTTTAACTGGGCGGTATGAATCGATCATGATGGTTTTTTCCTTAAATTGGTATGACCATATTATAACGTCCCAACAGGTCAATGTCAACAAGGTAAAAATTATTCCAATTTGTTATAAAAATTTTCCAGCGGACTTCATAGGGCAGCAGCCGGCCCAGGACGAACAATAAGGAGCCTTACTAAAAAAGGATGAAAAAGCCTCACACCTTGCGGTGCGGTCAAGGCACAATTTTTCAGCCGCATTTTTCCCAAAACGTCTCAATCTGCCGCTTCATCAGCAGGGTCTCAGAGACATTATCCACCCGGTTGCCATCCTCCCACTCCATCCAAATAAACTCAATCCCAACATAGCCCGGATAATCGGTTTCGATCATAGACCGGACCACATTTTCATAGTCAATCGTGTTTTCCTCGGCGATGGTTTGCAGCTGGCCAGGGGCCGCATTGCGGGCATGAAAATGGGAGGCATAGGGCATGAGAATGCCATATTCTTCTGCGGGCATCCCCAGGCGCTCAAAATGCGTATAATCCAGGGTCAGGGTCAGGCCTTCCACCGCCTGCACCAGGGCTTCGGCCTGGGCCGGCTTTTCCACCAGGGAGCCGATATGGGCTTCCACGCCCAAGGTGATGCCGCGCTTTTCGGCTTCGGCCGTCCGCCAGCCAAGTTCTTCCACCGCCCGGTCAAAAGATTCGGTATAGGGTTCTTCCTCGAAAGCCACGCCAGGCAGAACGGTGACATGACGGCCGCCCAGGGCCTCGGTGTAGGCCAGGGTGTCGAGATACCATTTGCGGGCAAAATCCCGGTTTTCCTGCTTGGGATGGTTGACGGCATAAACGGCAAAATCATTGTCGCACTGCAAAAAGACATCCACCGGGGCCAGGCCGCTGGCGTCCAGCTCAGATTTCAAGCGGGCGGCATTCCTCGCAATATCGGCAAACTCCGTTGAGGGCTGCAGGTGCGAACGCCCCTCAAACAGGCCAATATCCACCCCATCCATGTCGAGCATGGCGATCAGCCGGAGCACCTTATCATGCGCCAGCAAGGGAAAGGTAAAATCCGCACAGGCAAATTTTGGTTTCATCAGACCTCCCGATCTTGTTGCATCATCTTTTGACATTCAACCCCGATGACAGGCATGCGGGCCCTAGCCCATGAACATCCCGCCGTTCACATCCAGGATCGCCCCGGTGATCCAGCCAGCCTTTTCAGAGGCCAGGAACACCACCGCGTTGGCGATGTCTTCGGGATCTCCCAGGCGCTTGAGGGGCACAGACTGCCGGAGCTGCTCGATCCGATCCGGATCGAGGGCTTTGAGGATATCCGTCTTGGTCGTCCCGGGGGCGATGGCGTTCACATTGATATTGTCGCCCGCCACACGCCGGGCCATACCGTAGGTCAGGCCAATCATGGCCGCCTTGGTGGCCGTATAACCCAGTCCGTTGGCATAGCCCCCCATCCGCCCTGCCAGGGAAGAGATATTGACAATCTTGCCGCCGCCGTTCTTCTTGAATTCGATGATCGCCTTCTGGGACATGAAGAACATGCCCTTCAGGTTCACATCCATGATCTTATCCCACTCGGCTTCCGAGATATCCACAATCGGTGTGCCGTGAAGGATGCCGGCATTATTGACCAGGATATCAATATGCCCATAGGCCGACAAGGCCTCGGCCACGGCCTTTTCAATATCGGCCACGCAGGTGACATCACAGCGTACATAGGACGCCGTATATCCTGCTTCTGTCAATGAATCGGCTAGGGCCTGGCCTTTCTCGTCATTGATATCCAGGATCACGGAGACCGCCCCTTCCTCGCAAAATGCGGTGGCGATCGCCTGGCCGATGCCCTGCGCCCCGCCCGTGATCAGCGCCACTTCACCATTGAACAACATGCACAACCTCCTTCAGATGATTACTTCTCTTTGACGACGTTAATCTTCTGCGAAGCCACGGCGGCGATCAGGATGACCCCGACGATGACCCGCTGCCAGTACGATGAAATCCCCATCATATTCAACCCGTTTCCCAGGACGCCGATCAGAAGCACACCAATGGCCGTGCCGATCAGGGTGCCGCGCCCGCCCAGCAGGCTCGTCCCGCCGATCACCACCGCCGTGATGCTCTCCAGGTTAAGGTTCGTGCCGGCGTTGGCATCAATCGCCATCAGGTGCGCCGACTGGACAAAGGCCGCAATCGTGCACAGCACGCCGGAGAGGATATAGGGGATCATCTTGTATTTACAAACATTCACACCGGAGAACAAAGCCGCCAGCTCGTTGCTGCCAATGGCGTAGATCATGCGCCCCGGTTTGGTATAGGACAGGAACAACTGTCCCAAAATGAAAATAATCAGCAAAATCAACACATAGCTGGGAATCCCCAGGAACTTGAATTTATCAATCTGGGACAGGATCACAGGCAGGTTGGAAACCGCCTTTGAGTTAGAAAGGATATAAACCGCCCCATGAAAAATGGACATGGTGCCCAGGGTAATGATGAAAGGCTCCAGCCGTGTCACGGCGATCAGGAAAGCGTTGATCAGCCCGCACAAAATGCCCACCGCCAGCCCGGCCAGGATGCCCTCCACCAGCCCGACTTCCTTGATCAGGAAGCACATGATCCAGCCCGAAAGGGTGAAGATGCTGCCCACCGAAAGGTCAATGCCGCCGGTAAGGATCACCAGGGTCTGGGCTACCGCCAGGATCCCGATGGCCGAAATCTGGTAAAGGATATTATTAAGATTGTTCGGCTTCAGGAAATAGGGAGATGCAATTGAGAAGACAATGAACAGGATGACCAGACCGATACCCACACCGGTCTCGATGCTGTTATTCCTGATGATCTGTCCGATCTTCCCCAAAAATGTCGTTCTGCTTACCGTTTGTTCACTCATTAATCACCTCGTCATTAAGCAGGGATAGCTGATGAAAGAATCTTTTGTTCCGTGGCGTCATCGGTGTCAAACTCGGCCACCAATCGGCCCTCGTTGACCACCATGATCCGGTCGCAAATGGCAATGAGCTCCTGCAGCTCGCTGGAGACCATGATGATGGCCTTGCCTTCCCTGGCCAGGCGCTTGATCAGGTCATAGATCTCAACCTTGGTCGCCACGTCAATGCCCCGGGTTGGTTCATCAAAAATGATCACCGATGAGTCCTGCGAAAGCCACTTGGAAAGCAGTACCTTTTGCTGGTTTCCACCTGAAAGGGTGTTCACCCGCTGGGCAGGGTCTTTATGCTTGATGCTCAACTGCTGGACCATGGCCTTATTGGCCCGCCTGAACTGGCGTTCATAGACTGTGAAACGCCCACAGAGGTTCATGCTCACCTGATTCATATTGGAATCCACGGGGAGCTTGATAGCCAGGCCCTTATTCTTGCGGTCTTCAGGCACAAAGAGCATCCCCTTCTTGATCCGTTTTTTGATGGGATACTTGTTGAGGCATTCCCCGTTCAGGCGTATCTCTCCTGATGTCATCGAACGAATACCAAACAGGGTTTCCATGATCTCAGTCCGCCCAGCCCCCACCAGGCCGGCAAAACCCAGGATTTCTTTTTCACGCACTTCAAATGAAATATCCTCCAAATAATGCCCGTCTGAGAGCCCCTCCACTTCCAAAATAACAGGGCCCAGTTCCAAATCTTCTTTCTTTCCAAAGAAATCCTTAATATCCCGCCCCACCATCAGCTTGACCAGGGCACGATCATCCAGCTCAACCACCGGAATGCGCCCCTGCACGACCCGGCCGTCACACAGGACGGTCACCAGATCGCCGATCTCAAAAATCTCATTGAAGCGGTGGGTCACAAGGACAACGGAAACATTCTGCGCCTTCAGCCGCCGGATCAGGGTGAAGAGGTTTTCAACCTCATTGATCGAAAGGGTGGTCGTCGGTTCATCAAAGATGAGGATATGATTGTCCTGAGAGATGGCTTTCACAATCTCCACCACCTGCTGCTGTGCAATAGTCAGGTTCCCAACCCGGGTATCCACCGGCGGCATATTAGAGATCTGAAATTCCTCAAAGAGCTTTTCCGCTTCCTGGTTGATCTTCTCACGATCCAGAAACAGGTTCCCCCGATAGCTGGCGTCCTCAAACATGAAGATATTTTCCGCAATAGAAAGATGCGGCATGAGATTCAACTCCTGGGTCACCATGGCGATTTTCAGATCTTTCGCCTGGGCCGGAGTCAGGGCGTCATGGTGCTCCCCCTGGATCCGCAGGACGCCTTCATCCGGGTGATGAATTCCGGCGATGATCTTCCCCAGGGTGGATTTGCCGGCGCCGTTCTCCCCCACCAGGCAGTGGATCTCACCGCATTTTAATCGGAAGTCCACCTGCTGCAGGGCCTGGATACCACCAAATGATTTACTGATATTTTCCGCTTCCAGAATATAGTCCATAAGAGTCCATTCCAGTTGAATGAGAGCAGGACACCGGGGAGATGAAAGCTCATCCCCCCGGGCGTCGGTTATCTATTTTTTTATTTTACTCAGGAAATTCTGCTGTGGGGCCAAAGCAAGCCTCGAGGTACTTGGGCGCTTCGGTCTCCGCATTTTCGGTCGTCACCAGGGGGCAGTCAGTGGAAATGGATTCCGGCTCAACGCCGTTCACCAACCACTCGTACATCTGCTCGGCGACCATCATCCCGTGGGTATACAGGGGCTGGACGGCCATCACATTGATGCGGCCATCCATAACAGCTTTCAAGCTCTCGGGGGAGCCGTCAAAACCGCCCACCAGAATCTCGCCAGTTTTACCGGCATCTTCAATCGCCTTCATGGCACCCAGAACAGCCTCATCATAATTGCACCAGATGATGGACAGGTCAGGGTTGGCGGCGATCAGGTCCTGGGTGAACTGGTAGGACTCGTCGCGGGTATAGGTGATGGCTTCTTTGATCTCAACGATCTCGATCCCGGCCTCGCTCATGGCCTCTTCAAAGCCGGCATGGCGGGCCTGCCCATTGCTGCGGGCCAGGCTGATGGTGATGGTGGCGGCGGTGCCGGTCATACCCAGTGCATTGTAGGTCTCGGCCAGATATTTGCCCGCATCATAGTTGCCCTGTTTGTTCTGGGCATCAATCATGGAAACATAATCCACATTGGGATCATCGGGGGCGATATGCAGGATCCAGACAGGAATGCCCGCATTATTGAACTCGGCCACGGTGGCATTGGCGCTGGAGCTGTCCGTGCCGGACAGGGCGACCGCGTCATATTCCTTGGTGACCATGTCCTGGGCGTGTTCATACTGGGTGGAAGCCTGCCCGCTGGAGCTGACAGCGATAGCCTCAAAGCCCAATTCGGTGGCGCGGTCGGTGAAGCCCGTGGCCACAGCGTTCCAGGCCGGGTTCTCCAGGTCGGCATTGATATAACCAACCTTCATTCCTTCTGCCGTCGCTTCCGGTTCCTCTGAAACAGGTTCTTCTTCAGGGGCAGTTTCGCCGCCGGGGAATTCCGCTGTGGGGCCAAAGCAAGCCTCGAGGTATTTGGGCGCTTCGGTTTCCGCGTTCTCGGTCGTCACCAGGGGGCAATCGGTGGAAACGGATTCCGGCTCAACGCCGTTCACCAACCACTCGTACATCTGCTCGGCGACCATCATCCCGTGGGTATACAGGGGCTGGACGGCCATCACATTGATGCGGCCGTCCATGACAGCTTTCAGGCTCTCGGGGGAGCCGTCAAAACCGCCCACCAGGATCTCATCCTGCTTGCCAGCGTCTTCAATCGCCTTCATGGCACCCAGAACAGCCTCATCATAATTGCACCAGATGATGGACAGGTCGGGGTTGGCGGCGATCAGGTCCTGGGTGAACTGGTAGGACTCGTCGCGGGTATAGGTGATGGCTTCTTTGATCTCGACGATCTCGATCCCGGCCTCGTTCATGGCCTCTTCAAAGCCAGCATGACGGGCCTGCCCATTGCTGCGGGCCAGGCTGATGGTGATGGTGGCAGCGGTGCCGGTCATACCCTTGGCTTCATAGGTCTCGGCGAGATATTTGCCCGCATCATAGTTGCCCTGTTTGTTCTGAGCATCCACCATGGAAACATAATCCACACTGGAATCATCGGGGGCGATATGCAGAATCCAGACGGGAATGCCCGCTTCATTGAACTCGGCCACAGTGGCATTGGCGCTGGAGCTGTCCGTGCCGGACAGGGCGACCGCGTCATACTCTTTGGTGACCATGTCCTGGGCGTGTTCATACTGGGTGGAAGCCTGCCCGCTGGAGCTGACGGCAATGGCTTCCATGCCCAGCTCGGTGGCGCGGTCGGTGAAGCCGGTGGCCACAGCGTTCCAGGCCGGGTTCTCCAGGTCGGCGTTGATATAGCCAACTTTGAAAACCTGCTCCGGTTCTTCCACATCTGTGGTTGGTTCATCCACCGGTTCATTGGTTGCGTTTGGCGTGCAAGCGCCAAGCACAAAGCTCATGGTGATCGCAATCACGATCAGTAAATAGGTTAACCGTTTCATTTTCTTTTCCTCTTTTTGTAAATGATGGTTACTACTGTAAAAAATGGGTTCCTGCCGTCAAATATGCTCTTATGTGTTACGCTTATCAGCCACCTCCTCCGATGGAAATCCAATTTACAACCTGCGCACCGCTAAAAGGAATTTTTCCGTTATCCGCTCAACAATAAGCCTAAAAACCGAGCCGGTAGATCTGGTTGGCCGTCTTCCAGAGGCACCATTCCATTTCCTCGGGTTCCAGATGCAGCGACCGGTACTTGGCCACCTCCACCGGGACGTTGGCGGCTTCATCTCCCGCAAACATGACCCGGTCAGCCCCATACAGTTCGACAAAATGTTCAATGTGATGGGGTGCCGTCCAGGAGGTTTCCAGGATCACATTGGGGCATTCCTGTGCGGCGAGAAAAGCCTCACCGGCAAAGGAGATCATGCCCGAATGGGCCAGGACGACCGTCACCTCTGGAAACTGCTTGCAGCGGGGGATCACACCCGCGGGGAGCGCAAAGGGCACCCCCGCGCCCGTATGCATCATCAGGGGCAGATCCAGGGTTTGGCACACTTCCCAAACCATCTGGCCTCGTTTATTGCCCGGATGCACCCCATGCACCCCGGGATGGATCTTGAGGCCCACAAATCCCAGCTCTTCCTTGCAGCGTTTGGCCTCATTGAAAAAATCGGCCTCGTGCAGCAGGGGGGTCATGCTGATCATCCCAAAAATCTTACGGGGATAATCCTGGGTGAACTGGTAGATGCGGTCATGGAGCTCCCGGATGCCCGGCAGGTCAATCGTGCCGAACATGGGCTGGACGATGGTAACATCCACGTCATATTTTTCCATGGCCTCCAGGATCTCAGCCTCATCCCGCACTTCATCAAACACATAATCCGTTCCCAAATGGGCGTGCACATCAATGATCATCGGTCTCTCCTTTTCAAACAGTTCCAATCCGTCCCCCACCCGGCTAGTCCACCGCTTTGCGCACCGCCGCCACAATGTCCTTCACAGCCGGGATCACTTCCGCTTCCAGGGTGGCGTTGTAGGGGATCGGCACATCTTCGGCCGCCACCCGCACCACAGGGCCGTCCAGCTCAAAGAAGCACTCATCCATGATCATGGCGGCTACTTCCATGCTGAACCCGCCCGTGCGGGGGCCTTCATTTACCACCACCACGCGGTGGGTCTTGGCCACAGATGCGGCCACCGTATCCATATCAAAGGGTTTCAGGGTGCGGGGGTCAATAAATTCCACATCAATCCCATCCCCTTCCAGGATCTTGATCGCTTCCGCCGCCAGATTGCACATACGGCTGGTGGCGATCAGGGTCACGTCCTTGCCCTCCCGACGCACGGCAGCCTTGCCGATCGGCACCAGATATTCTTCCTCCGGCACCTCGCCCCGGTCGCCATAGAGCAGCTTGTTCTCAATCACCAGAACGGTGTTATTGCTGCGGATGGCCGATTTGAGCAGGCCCTTGGCGTCATAGGGGGTGGCGGGCATGACGATCTTAAGGCCCGGCACCACGGTGAACCAGGTTTCCAGGCTTTGCGAGTGCTGGGCGGCGTTGCCGCGCCCCGCGCCAAAAGCCGTGCGGATGGTGAGGGGCACCTGGGCATGACCGCCGAACATATACTTGACCTTGGCGGCCTGGTTGACAATCGAGTCCATGGCCATGGCGATGAAATCCATATACATGATCTCCACCACCGGGCACATCCCCGTCAGGGCCGCGCCCAGGCCGGCGCCGGCGATCACGCTCTCGCTGATGGGCGTATCGCGCACCCGCTCGGGCCCAAATTCCTCATACAGTCCCTTGCTGGCGGCAAAAGCGCCGCCGTGCTGTCCTACGTCCTCGCCCATCAAAAACACACTGGTGTCCCGGCGCATTTCTTCGGCCAACGCCTCGGCCACCGCCTGGCGGTAGGTTAAGATTCGCTTTGTCATCAGGCTTGCTCCTCTGTGAAAACATCTTCAAAAATTGCATCGAGGGTGGGTTCCGGGCTTTCCTCGGCATACTGCACCGCGTCTTCCACTTCCGCACGAACTTCCGCCTCAATCTCCCGGCATGCCGCTTCGCTCAGGATGCCGCGGCCAATCAATTGTTGTTCCGCCCGCAGGATGGGGTCTTTCTTGCGCCATTCCTCCACTTCCGCCTTGTCGCGGTAGATCATGGCATCGCCGTAATAATGACCCTCGATCCGGTAGGTTTCGCATTCCAGTAAGTACGGCCCCTTACCATCCCGGACAGCCGCAATCACCTCGGCCGAGACGGCATGCACGGCTTCCACATCATTGCCATCCACCTTGCCGGAAGGGATGCCATAGGCTGCGGCACGTTTCTGCATGTCACAGAGGGCCATGGAGCAGTCCGCCTTGGTGGAGACCGCGTAATGGTTGTTCTCAAACAGGAAGATGACCGGCAGGTTCCAGAGGGAGGCCAGATTCATCGATTCGTGGGTGTTGCCCTCGTTGGAAGCGCCGTCACTGAAGGACACCACCGTCACCTGATCGGTGCCGCGCATCTTTGCCGAAAGGCCGGAGCCGACCGCAATTGGCAGGCCGCCGCTGACAATCCCGTTGGCGCCCAGGTTGCCGACTTCCAGGCTGGCGATGTGCATGCTGCCGCCCTTGCCCTTGCAGTAACCGGTGGCCTTGCCCAGGATCTCCGCCAGCATCGGGCGCAGCTCGCCGCCCTTGGCCAGCATATGGCCGTGGCCGCGGTGGGTGCTCACAATATAGTCATCCTTGCGCAGCTGGGCAATCATCCCGGCTGCCACAGCCTCCTGTCCGATATAGAGGTGGGTCGTTCCACCGATCTTGCCCTGGGTGAATAAATCCTTAAGGGCCTCTTCGTGCAGCCGGATGACCCACATCAGCCGGTAGCGGTCTACCAATAATTCGGGTTCCATGTGTGTTGTCATGATCTCTCTCTTATTTCTGCGATGTCCGCGCCTCAACCTTTGCGAGGTCTTCAATAATATTGATCACAGCCGAGTGGTCCAGGTCGCCCCGGCCCGAGGCCAGGAGGGCATTGAACAACTGGTGGGCCACCGCCGTGCAGGGCACGGGGACATTCAGATTTTTGGCCGTTTCCATGATAATGTTCAGGTCCTTATAATGGAACTTGCTCTTGAAACCGGGGGCAAAATCACCCTGGATCAGGCGTTCGCCGCGGGCATCCATCACCCGGGTCTGGGCATAACCACCGCTGAGCACCTTCAGGATGATGGCCGGGTCCACCCCGGCCTTGGCGCCCAGCACAAAGGCCTCCGCCATGCCCACAAAGTTCAGCGCTACCTGGATCTGGTTGCAAGCCTTGACCGTCTGGCCGGCGCCGTTGCCGCCGCAAAGGGTGACCGTCTTGCCCATCACCTCAAAGACAGGCAGGACCTCATTGAAGAGGTCTTCAGGCCCGCCTGCCATGATCGAAAGGGCCGCATTGGCTGCGCCGGTCTCGCCGCCGCTCACGGGGGCATCCAGACAGCGCACGCCTTTTTCACCCAGGACCTCCGCCACAGCAATGGCCACAGCCGGGGCAATGGTGCTCATATCCACATAGATCAGCCCCTCACGGGCAGCTTCAATAATGCCGCCTTCGCCCAGGGCCACAGCCTCCACATCCGGGGAATCCGGCACCATGGAGATCACCAGGTCCGATTTTGCGGCCACATCCGCACAGGACGTCCCGGCGGCGGCCCCTTTTTCCACAATCTTCGCCAGGTTTTCCGGCACCACATCATAAGCGGCCACTTCATAGCCCGCTTCGAGCAAATGCGCGGCCATATGATAGCCCATGATGCCCACGCCGATAAATCCAATCTTCGGTTTCGTCATTACGTCCTCCAGGTTCGTTGTCGTTTCAATCCATTTACATCTGTTCAATTAATGTCTTCAGTCGCTGCAGGAAGCGGGCAGCCGGAGCCCCATCCACCAGGCGGTGGTCAAAGGCCAGGGTCAGCTTCATCCTCGGGCGGATGGTCACTTCCCCATCCACAACAACCGGTTTTTCAATAATGGCGCCAACGCCCAGGATGGCGCATTCGGGCAGGTTGACCACGGGCAGGAAGGATTCAATCTCCAGCCCGCCCAGGTTGGTGATCGTAAAAGTGCCGCCCTGCAGATCATCAAGGGTGCTGTGCCCGGCCAGGGCACGCTCTGTCAGGGCATTGAACTCCCGCTGCAGGGTTTCCAGGTCCTTGCCGGCTGCATCCTGCAGCACGGGCACCAGCAGGCCCCGATCCGTATCCATGGCAATGCCGATATTGACGGCCTCAAATTCCCAAATCTCATCCTCCCGGATCTGCGCGTTCATGTAGGGGAATGCCGTCAGGGCCTCGGCTGCTTTCCTGGCCAGCAGCACGTTATAGCTGACCTTCTTGCCATCCACAACCGTATCCTGCCGGGCAGCCGCCAGAGCGGCCGCGTCCACTTCCAGGGTCAGCCCCACCCGGGCCACCGTGCGCGCGCTGCGGTCCATATATTCGGCCGTCTTCCTGCGCAGGGTGCTCATCGCCCTGACAGTGATGCCCGGGCCGGGTGCGTTCTCCGCCGCTGCGCCGCCTTCCTGCATGGCGGCATGGGCGGCCTCCACATCAGCGCGCTTGATCCGTCCGCTGGCTTTGATCTGCGTGATATCCACGCCCAGCTCCTCCGCCAGCTTGCGGGCCGAGGGGGAAATGCTGATACGCCGCTCGGGTTCCGGCTCCGGTGCGGGGGCGGGTTCCGCGGCCTCAGCCGCAGCGCCCCCTGCCAGCTCAGACTTGGGCGCCACACCCTCGGCAATTTCCACCGGGATCTCATCCGGGACGGCCTCACCCTCAGCGGTGATGACCGCTATCACGTGGTTGCAGGGCACTTCATCGCCCGCCACCTTGATAATCTTCGCCAGGATCCCGCTGGCCGGGGCTTCCACTTCCTGGGTGGCCTTGTCAGTTTCAACCTCTAAAACGGGGGTACCTTCTTCAATCCGATCGCCTTCAGCAACCAGCCAGTCCACGATCACCCCGTGGGTCATATTCAAGCCCAATTTCGGCATTGCAAAAAATGTCGCCATGTTCGTTCCTTTACATCATTCCAAACTAATCCATCAACTGTAAAACAGCGTTTTTGATCTTTTCCTCACTGGGGATCACCTGGGCTTCCAGCACCCGGTTATAGGGCATGGGCACGTCCAGGCCGGCCACAATGACCGGTTTCTCATCCAGGAGGTCAAAGCCGCGCTCCACCACCTGGGAGACAATCTCCGCCCCGACGCCGTTGCGCCGGTTGGATTCGTGGGTCACCACCAATCGGTGGGTCTTGGCTACCGATTCGAGGACCGTGTCATAGTCAAAGGGATAAATCGTGCGGGGGTCGATCACCTCGCACTCGATGCCCATCTTGCTCAGGCTCTCAGCCGCGGCCAGGGCTTTGTGCATATTGATCGAAATCCCAACAATGGTCACATCAGCGCCTTCCCGGCGCACCACAGCCTGGCCAAAGGGAATGGTGTAATCTTCCTCCGGCACCTCGCCCTGGATCTCATAACCGCGCTTGTGTTCAAAGAACAGCACGGGGTCATTGGAGCGAACAGCTGTTTTGAAAAGACCTTTGGCGTCATAGGGCGTGATCGGCATCACCACCTGCAGCCCGGGGACATGGTTGAACCAGGCTTCAAAGGACTGGGAGTGCTGGGCTGCCTGGCCGCCGCCCGCGCCCACAGGGGCCCGAATGACCAGGGGTACATTGATCTTGCCGCCAAACATATAGCGGATCTTGGCGATCTGGTTCACCAACTGATCCATGCCGATGGTGATCCAGTCAGAGAAGAGGATCTCGCCAATCGGCCGCAGGCCGGTGGCCGCCGCACCCAGACAGGACCCCACAATCGCTGCCTCGGAGATGGGCGTATCGCGCACCCGCTCCGGGCCAAAAGCATCATACAGCCCCAGGGTCACCCCAAAGGGGTTGCCGCGCACACCCACATCACACCCCATGATAATGACCGTCTCATCACGGGCAAATTCCTCCATGTGAGCTTCTCTTAATGCTTGTTTGATCGTCAGTGTCTTGGTCATGCGTACTCACCTCTGCTCTTCAGATAATCCATAAATTCGGGAGAATAAATATCGTCATACAGCGTATCCAGGGGAGGTTCCTCGGCCTGCTTGGCATATTCAATCGCCTCAGTGACCTCATCAGCCGCCGATTGGTAAATGGCCTGGACCTTTTCTTCTGAAAGGCCGGCGTCTTTCACCAGATAGTCCGCCATGCGTTTGAGGGGATCATAGGCCTTCCAGGGTTCGTTGGTTTCCAGGTCGCGGTAGCTCTCATCATCCGCCACAAAGTGGCCGATATAGCGGTAATAGCGCGCTTCGATTAATGAAGGCCCTTCGCCTTTGCGGGCACGCTCAGCGGCAGTTTTCACAGCTTCATACACCGCAAAAGGATTGAATCCGTCCACCGTCACCCCGGGGATGCCATAACCAATGGCCCGGTCGGCCACCTGGTCGTTCTTGGTCGCTTTCTGATAAGGGAAGCTGATCGCCCACTGATTGTTCTCGCACAGGAAAATCACAGGCAGATCCCAGGCCGCAGCCATATTGATTGACTCGTGCCAGATGCCCTGGTTGGTGCCGCCATCGCCGTGGAAACAAACCGTGACATAATCCTTTTTGAGGACGCTGGCGCTCAGGGCGGCGCCCACAGCAATCGGCATCCCGCTGCCGACGATGCCCGTGGCCCCCAGCATGCCCTCATCCACCGCGGCAATATGCATCGAACCGCCCTTGCCCCGGCAGTACCCATTATATTTACCCATCAACTCGGACATCATCTTCTTCACATCGCCGCCTTTGGCGATGGTGTGGCCGTGACCGCGGTGGGTGCTGGTGATGAAATCGCCTTTTTCCAGCGCCATGCAGGCCCCCACCCCAACCGCCTCGGCGCAGACATAGGAATGTGCCAGCCCGTAGATGAAATTCTGTTTCCATAAATCCTTCACCGAGGAGTCAAACTCGCGAATAAGGGCCATCCGGCGGTAGATCTCAATCTGATCCGCCTCGCTCAGACCCTCCGGCGCGGCCAGGGGCGTCATCACATTTTGCTGATACGATTCCAGCTTCGCCCGGGTATCCTCCATCGTGACTACGGTCGTTTTTCCCATAAAACTATTACCTCCAAATACTCCATCGTCTCAAAAAATCAATCGTTGTTTACAGTTCCAAAGTATCGCCGGGTTTCATCACGGAAACTTTGGGAGCATAGCCGCCCGCTGCCGCCGATTGTTCCACCAACTGGCAGAATTTCTTCACGTCTTCACATTCGGGATCAACATAGTGGCTGGCCACCACATGCTCCAGCCCCAGCCACTGGCTGGCCAGCAGCGATTCATGCACCGTCAGCTCGCCGCAGCGGTAACATTCCATATGCGGCAGAGACCCTTCCGGCAGGGTCACATGCATCAACCCGACATTGGGCCGGTAGAGCTCGCCCCACAGCTTCATGTCATAGGTGATGGCCGTATCGCCCGGATGATAAATGCGCACGTCCGGCGCGGCTTCAATGATAAAGCCCATGGCCGGACCGGAGATCATCTGATTGTCAGGGGTAACGGCAAAGGACCAGTGATGGCTTTCGATGGGTCGCACCGGTACCCCCAGGACCTCCATGGCCATACCCCAGATCGTCACCCGCATCAGATCCGGATCAATGCCGTGAACCGTCTTGAGGGTATGCACCACATCCAGCGCGCAGATCACCGGGCAGTTGTGCTGGCGCAGGATCTCAGGCGCATCCCCGAAATGGTCATAGGCATTGTGGGTAATCAGGAGCAGGTCCACCCGGTCCAGGTCCGCGGCCTTGAAGGGCGCCACGGGGTTGTTGTTCAGGAACGGGTCCACCACCACATGGGTCCCGTCCGCCGTGATGATTTTATAACCAGAATAACCAAAAAATTGAATGGATACGCTCATGGTGTTTGCTTCCTTTCATTCTGGCGCTCAGGGGTATTTAAAATGAAGAGCGGATGATCTAGTCGGCTTGATGATAACAGATACAACTGGGAAAGGGCTGCCCCCATAGATTGCCAGAAACGAACCGGCGCCCAAACCCGCACCCTTCGACATCGGGCCGTCCGGGCCGGGGCCTTCTTGGTTGAAAAGCGCTTCCAATATCGGTTCAGGAAAACAGGGACAGGCAGGGTCAACAGAAGAGTCCTCTTCTCTCAAATTGGTATGACCATATTATAGCATTCGATTGTACCAATGTCAATAGCCCGTTATCGGGGCGTTAACAGGGGTTAATATTCGGGGATTTTCAGGAAAAATGTATCGGGACAACACCCCATCCCCCCTCAAACACAAAATGCCCCTTGCCGCAGAGACTGCGGCAAGGGGCAGGGCCCGCCAGGTTCATTTCCCCTGCGCGGCCTGAAAATCGGCCAGCCGGTGCACCACCCCCCGGCTGTCACCATAGAGGGCCTTGAACTGCGCATAATAGGGTTCATAGGCCTGGCGGAAGGACTCCCGGGGCGCAATCTTCTCCCGGATGGTGACCCACTCCGCCCTCAGCACGTCCTTATCCGGCAGATCCCCGGTCGCCAGCCCGGCCAGGAAGGCATCCCCATAGGACGCGCCGATGGTCTTCTCGGGCAGCCATTGGGGGATCCCCGACACATCGCTCACGATCTGCAGCCAGAGGGCGTTGGACGCCCCGCCCCCCACAGCCACGCCGTGGTCAATCACCGCGCCGGCCGCCTGCATGGCCTCCAGGTTCATCCGGATAGCAAAGGCCGTGCCCTCCAGGGCCGCCCGGTAGAGGTCGCCCCGGGTGTGGCTCAGGGACAACCCGGCCACCACGCCCCGGGCCTTCGGGTCAAAGATCGGCGTGCGTTCCCCGCTGAAATAGGGCAGCATCAACAGGCCGTTGGCCCCTGCCGGGGCGTCCTGGGCCTCGGCCGCCAGGACGGCATAGGCGTTCGGCCCGCCCTCCGCCTGGGCCGCCACCAGGTCCTGGGCAAAATTGTCCCGGAACCAGGTGGTCAGGGAACCGCTGGTGGAAAGCCCCGCCGAATACTCATACTGCCCCGGAAAGACCCCCGCCTCCAACCACAGCTTGTGCGAAGGGACCGGGTCTTCAAGAAAGAAGATGAAAAAGGTCGTGCTCCCATACATGATCATCAGCTCACCGGCCTCCAACACTCCCACC
This sequence comes from Anaerolineaceae bacterium, assembly GCA_034437335.1. Classification (GTDB taxonomy): domain Bacteria; phylum Chloroflexota; class Anaerolineae; order Anaerolineales; family Anaerolineaceae; genus Brevifilum. The sequence goes on along the minus strand of DAOTUG010000024.1, from coordinate 27,493 downwards.
GAAACCGCCTCCGAAAGGGCATCCACCGCCCCAAAATTCACCGGCGTGCCCGACGGAATGCCGGTCTGGGATGCCGCCTGCGGCGTGACCTCCCCGGCCACCGCGTCCGACCAGCCGATCTCCGGGAGCTTCTCCAGGGGCGCAATCCCTTCGGCAAAGCGATCGCTCCAGGTCATCCTGCGGATATCCAGCAGGGGGCCAAATTCAGAGGCGGTATGGGCGTCAATCACAGTGCGCCCGGTCAGCTTGTGGATGATATAGCTGGTGGAGGTGAGGAACTTCTCCGTCCGGGCATAGACCTCCGGCTCATTTTCCTTGATCCAGAGGATCTTCGGGCCGGCGGCCTGGGTCGTCAGGCGGGATCCGGTGAAATCCACCAGGGTCTCCCGGCCATAGCGCGCCTCCAGGGCGTTGATCTGGTCCGCCGCCCGGGTATCCACCCCATAGAGGATGGCGGGGCGCAGGGGACGGCCATCGGCCCCCACCGGCAGGACACAGGCCCCAATGGCGCTGACCCCCACGGCAGCGATGCGATCCCCCTCCGGCGCTCGCGCCGTCAGCTCCTGCGCGATCTGGCAAAAATCGCCCCACCAGACGCCCTCCGCGTCGTGCTCCGCATAACCCGGTTTGGGGATGGACATGTCGTGGTCGGCGCGCGCCTCCGCCACGATTGTGCCGTCCAGGCGACACAGGACGCCCTTTGAGCTGTAGGTGCCGATATCAATCCCGAGTAAGAGCTTGGCCATCGCTGCCTCCTTTGGCGACTAATCCGCAAGTGAATCAACCATCCTGCCCCCATTGTACATGATTTGGGGGTGGGGCAAGGCGAAGGGGGAACGAAAATGGTGTAAAAATTTTCGATGATTTCGTCCATGTGACAAAAACAGTTGTCATCATGTATGGACGTGCAAGCAAAAGCTTGCCTGAGGCTTCAGCCTGTCAGAACCAATCTGCTCCTGACCCGCGTAAAATCCGCAAGCCCCCACCAGCGCATCTCACCTTCGGTCAACGCAAACCGCACCTTGCTTGGAGGTTTGTTTTCGATGCAGTTTCGACATCGCGAGACCAAAACTTTATCCCCCAGCTTACAGACTGCATGAGTCTGAGACTGCCGCCCCCGCCCCACTGCCGGGCCTCAATCGGAGCAGTCCAACCCGCTGGACCGCCCCACCCAGTAGGCATCCGACAGCTCCCAGAAGGTGATCCCCTGGATGACCCAGTCCCCCTCCAGTCGGAGGACGTGGAAGCTGACTGAGAAGCGCTCCCCCGATTCAAACCGCCCGCTGCCGTCAATCCGGCCCCGGGCGCCGCTGCTGCAGGCGGCGTTGAAAAACCAGCGCTGGGGCGTGATGGCCTCGGCCCAATCCTCAAACCCCGGCTGTCCGCCCAGCTCCTCCTGAAGCTGGTAGGAAAGGAGGGCATAGGCCGCTTCCGGGTCGTCATCGCGCAGGGCCCGGAAAAAGAAGTCCGGCGGGTCGGCGAAGACAAAGCCATACCACAGGGCCAGAAACATAACCCCATCGGCAAGCAGGATCCCAACCCACAGCCAGGGCTTCCAGGGCTGCGTGGGATCCCGTTGATGCCGGACCAGCCGAATAAAAAAGAGAGCGCCCCCCACCGCACCCGAAAACAGGAGCACAGAAAGTGCGATCAACTTGGTAACAGACATACAACACCTCACATCAGCGGTCTTACCCTCAGTGTACAGGAAAACGGCCGTTGAATAAAGCCCTGTGCAAGGATAGTTTGTTGACTATACGAAATTCCACTTCGCTCAAAAACATTGTACATAACGTAGTACAATCAAAAAGAATCCATTATATTATAAACATCGTGCAACCACAACCCAAGAAAAGGAACCCCCATGAAAAAGACCCTGCGGATGATCACCCCCCTGATCCTCGCCATCCTGCTGATCAGCGCCTGTGCGCCCCAAATCGCCCCGACCGAGACGGAAGCGCCCGCCCCGGCGGAAGAGACCCAATCCCCGGTTGATGAACCGGCCCAGGCGGAAATCCCCCAAGAGACCGCTGAATCAGAACCGGCCGAGGAAGAGATGACCGCTGAAGCGACCGAGGCCGCCGTCGAAGAAGAGCCCTTCCCCTACACAGACGAAGAAATGGAAGCCCTGATCACTGAAAAGGCCGACGGCAACCACTCCCTCAGCTTCATTCTCAACCAGAACAACACCCGCGAAGAGTGGGAGGAGATTCTGGACCGGATGATCGGCTACGGCGCACAGATCAGCCCCGAAGAAAAGGAACGAATCATCACCTGGCTCCTCTCCCGTCAGGACGGCTGAATCCAAAAGACCCTCCCCTGCCCCAAAATCCCGCCCCGTGCGGGATTTTCTTCTTGGCCGGGCACGGTCCCAAAACAGGACAGAAAAACAGGCGGGGTCTAGGTCAGGTCCGCTTCAGCAAAAACTCCATAATGGTCGGAGGGGTACAGCGCAGGATCCCCCGCGCCGTGTTCATCGCCCGCCAGCCGGGCCGCCCGCACGTCAAAATCCCCCGGTGAGAAGAAAATATAATCAATGGCAAGGGGCACCCGATCCGGCGGCAGCTCCGCCGCCAGAGGCGTGGGCCAGGTGCGGTCCGGCTCCTGGCCGTGCACGGCGGCATAGGCTGAGGTGAGCGCACGGTTGAACAAGCGGATTGTGCTCGAGTCCGGCCCGGCGTTCATGTCCCCCGTCAGGATCGTGGGCGTCTCACAGGACGCCATCCAGGACAGGAGGGCCTCGGCCTGGGGATAGCGGATGCGTTCATCCCCCGCCGGTTCGTGGTGCAGGTGGGTGTTAAACAGGGTGACCGACTGGTCACCCGCCCGGACCCGCACCCGCTGGGCCACCCGCCACTTACCCGGCAGGGCCGTCCATTCCGTCGAAAGCACCGGCCATCGGCTCAGGACGGCGAGCGCCTCCCGCCCCCGCTGCACCCCCCGTCCCTCCGCCAGATGCACGGTGTAGGCATCCCGGCCCAGGGCAGCGTGCAGCGCGTCGGCGATCAAGGCCGCCTGGCTCTTTTCCCCCAGCAGCAAAGACACCTCCTGAAAGGCGATCAGGTCGGCATCCGCCGCCAGCAGGGTTTCCACCACCAGGGGAAAGCGTTCCTCCCAGCGGTCCCAATGGTTCCTGAGGTTCAAAGTGAGAATCTTCATACGGCGCCTCCATGAAGGATGCAAAGCTGGCGTGCACAACAGATCCGGTCAAGGTGGCCCTAGAATAACCCGGAAGCCAGCAAGAAGACCGCCAGGCCGTGAGTAATTGTCGCCGGCAGCACGCCAAACCGGGCCCCCACCACCCCGGCGATGATCCCTTCCCACAGGGTGAAAACCAGCAAGGGCCAGCCCACATCCGTGACCGTGGCGGACAGAAAGACATGACACAGGGCAAAGATCAGCCCGGAGAGCGCTCCCGCCCACAGGGGCGGAGCGAAGGCTTTCAGGCGGCCCAGCACAAAACCCCGAAAGAGGGTCTCCTCCATCCAATTTCCCAGCAGCGCAAAGACCAGCAGGGGCAGGAGCAGGGCCGCGGGCACGGGGCCGCCGCGCACACTGATCGGGACAGACCGGTAGATAATGAAGAAAGGCAGGACCACCGCCAGCGCACCCCCCAGCCCAACCAGCAGCCCTGCAGCCCAATGGCCCTTCTGCCAAACCAGCAACCCGCGGTTGGGGCGGTCAAGGAGAGCCACGGCCAGGGTCAGCAGGGCGGAGGAAAGCCCAAAGAAAACCAGAAACACCGGGTTTTCTACCAGCCGGATCCACAAGAAGCCCTCCCCTCCCAGGGACCACAACCCGGCCGGGGTCATGGCATCCCGCAGAAGGATAAACAGCAGCAGATAAATTCCAATCCGGATGCGGGGTCGTTTCCGGAAGAGGAACAGGAGCGCAGCCCCCAGCAGGAAACCAGGCAAAACCCGGACAAGGTAAGGGAGGATCAGATCCAAAAAAGCAGCCATCGCAGGTACACCGCCTTCGCAACGCGTGGAAAAACGTCAAAACGACCATCCATAGTATAATCCCATCCAGGAAGGGCGGCCTCCTTTCCGGCGCCGAAGCCGGTCAGAAATCAGGCCCCCGAGAGAGCATCCACCGACAGGAGCGCACCCCCGCCCGAAACGCAAGGAGACGCGCAATGGACAAGGCACAGGAACAAACCCCCACATCAGCCGCCACCCCGAAGGTACAGCCCGGCCACTTTAACCCCGTCAACGTTCACATTGACAATTCCCTGGGGGCCCTGCTCCTGGGCATCCTGGCTTTCATCCTCCTGGTCGGGTGGATGAAGGCCGAGGCCCGAAACCGCCAGTTGATGGGGCAGCAGTAAGCCACGGGAACCCCAAGGGGGCTATTCAGGATTCGTGATGCCGCGAATCTCCTCCATAATCTCCTCCGGCAAAGGGCCAAAGGCCAGCGCGCCGGCATTCTCGGCAACCTGTTGGGGGGTTTTAAAGCCGGGGATGGGAATCACCCGCGCATCCAGGGCCCAAAGATACCCGATGGCCCCCTGCGCCAGGGTCCTCCCACCCGTGCGCAGCAGTTCCTTGATCGTATCCAATTGATTGAACAGTGTCTGCATTCTCTCGCTGGAAAAATCCGCGCGGGAGCGGTAATCGTCTTCCGGAAAGGTGCTGTCAGGGCCATATTTCCCCGTCAGAATGCCGCTTCCCAGGGGGCGTTTGATGATGCCGCTGAGCTGCTTTTCCGCCAGGAGCTTGCGCATGGGCGGGTTGTCCCGGAACACGTTCATCCCGAATTGAACCGTCTGGCAGCCTTGACCCGCAGCGAAGACCGCGGCCCGTTCCGGGTCATCGGTACTCCAACCATAGGAGCGGATCTTACCGGTTTTTATCAGCTCTTCCAGGGCAGCGCGCACCGGGCCCGCCTTCTCTATGGGAAAATCTCCATCGTGAAACTGGTACACATCCAGATAATCTGTTCGCAGGCGGCGCAGGCTGGCCTCACAATCTCCCGGCAATCTGGCTGCCACCGCGTCCTCCTCTTCGGGCGTCAGGGCCATGTGCACTGTCCGGTTTTCCGGGTGCAGGATGTGGCCAAATTTCGTGGCAATGACGGCTTTCTCACGGCGGCCCTGAAGGGCCTGTCCCAAGACTTCTTCACTGTGCCCGGCGCCATAATTTGCCGCGGTGTCAAAAAAGGTGATCCCCAGGTCCAACGCCTGATGGATGGCCCGAATGGACTGGCTGTCATCCACCTCGCTCCAACCGCAGGGCAGGCCTTCGGGCGTCCACCAGGGGCCGCCAATGGCCCAGCAGCCCAAACCCATGGAGCTGACGGTTATCTGTGTGCTTCCTAATCCTTTTCGTTCCATGATAAAACCAGGCGCTTTCTGTTTGCATCCTTCGGACGGGCTGTTGAAAGCGGCGCAGATCCTGCGCGCAACCGTGTCGGAGGCTCATTATCAAATCCATTATACAATATGATGGCGGCTCATAAACCACGGTTGATCCGCAACCCCGGTTTGTCAAATCAGGATAACCTTCATTCCAGAATCTGTGCAATAGGGGCGGATCCGGTCCTTCCCACAAGGCGGATCAAACCGCACCCGCACATCCAGGCAAAATCCCCCCATCATAACGGTTTGGAGCCCATCTTGCGATGGGCTCCAAAAGGAGTAAACGTCCTATGAACTCTGTCGCTTGGGGCCTGCTCCCCCGGGCAAGTGTCTTCCAGGTAACATATCCCGGTTATCTCTCACCCGCTCACTTGATCACCAGCATGTCCGGGCGGGTGAAAGTGACGCCGTTCACCGTGGAGGTGAGGGTCGGGAAGACCACCGGTTTGGTGATCATCAAGGGGCCGTTCTCGGTGGCGATAAACGCGTCTTCGGACTTGGTCCCGTCAATGGCTGGGTTATAGCAATAGCACTGGTTGACCATGGTCACCCGGTGCATGTCTTCCGAGACCAGGTAATTGCGGTTGTAATAGCCCTGCGCTCCGCCCTGATGGTGCTTGTAATACATCTCGCCATAGCCGAAATCCTCATAGGCCTTCTTGCCGGCCAGATGCGGCACGAGGTCATCCACGCCCGGTTTGGTCGCTTCAATCATGATGTTCTCGATCTCGGCGGTCACGCGGAACTGCTCCAGCAGAGACTCAGGAGCATCGCCGAAGTAGACCATCCGGGTGGTGGTGGTGATCAGGCCCTTATAGCGCCCATTACAGGAGACCATCAGGCTCTTCTCCACCTGCTTATCCGTGGGGATGGCATGGCGGTGTTTGAGAATGCGCTCGTCGGAGGCCACCAGGAACAGCACCTGGTCAATCCCTTCCGGCCAGATGGCATTGGCCACGCCGCCGGCAATCTCGTACTCGGTCATACCCGGTTTCACCGTGGTCAGGTACGTTTCCAGGGCTTTGCTCATGTGATCGCCCAGAAACTGATACCGGCAGATCTCATTGTGGGTCAGGGAGTAACGCAGGGGATTGATCTTGTCCTGGATCATCCTGGCTGCGCCAAAGGGGATATCCGCCCCCACCCGCTCCAGGCTGCCCACGATGCCCTCAATGATTTCGGCGTTTTTGCTCTCATACCACGCCTGGGAGATGACCTCGAAGCCCAGATCTTCCAGCTTCTGCTCTTCCTTCATGCGGGGCTCTTCCACCGCGTCGGTGATGGCATAGCGCTCGCCGTCCCTGGTGACGAGAATACTCGCCACCCCGGCCTCCGTGCACATGGTCACAATATTGCTGGAACCTGCGGTCACCCAGGCGAAGTTGGACTGCCGCGTCAGGTAGAGCGCGTCCAGATCCTCCTCTTTGAGCAGGTCAATGATGCGGGAAACCTTGATCGCAATTTCCTCTTTGCGTCCCTTGATCGAGGTATCTTCAATATATTGCTGGTCAGCCATTCGTCTCTCCATTCTCTTTCTGTTGCTGAAGGTTCTTTTCCAACGCCAGCTTGTTCAACCGTCTCTCACTCATGGTATAGAAGTAATACTCAAGCGAGACAATCGTAATCAACAGCGCAGCAGGCACCATCTCCCTGATGAAGCTGCTGACCCGCAAAAGGTTGAGGCCGCTGTTCAATAACTGGTTAAGCAGCAGAGCCAGGAAAATGCTGATGATGCTGCCGGCGCCGCCGTTGGCGGGGATACCGCTCAAGACGCCGATCAACAGGGTGATCAGGATCGTCTGGCCGCCGTAATCAATGGTGGCTGAATTGGTGCGCGCCATGATCAACAGCCCGGCCAGCGAAGCCGTCATGCAGGCCAGGATGTGGGTCTTATAAACCACCTTTTTGTTGTTGATGCCAGAGAAGAAGGTGGCCCGTTGATTGAGGCCGAATAACTTCAAATGGGTGCCGTAGGGGGTGCGGTGAATGAAGATGTACAGGGCCCCCGCAATGACCAGGAAAATGAGAAAAGGAGTGGGAACCCCCAGGACATTTCCCGAGCCAAAATTCAGCAATTGCTGCGGGAAGCCAATGATGCCGCGCCCCTCCGTGATAATCGTAGAGATGCCCAGATACAGATTCATCGTGGCCAGGGTCGCCAGGATTTCGGGAATGCCGAGATTGGCAATCAGGAAGGAGTTGATCACGCCGCCAAGAAAACCAATCACCAAAGCAATGCCGAGGCACAATAACAATAACAGCCAGATCGTGGCGTCCGGCGTTGTTTCCGTCACCACCGACTTCAACAACACAGCATTGACCACGGCCACCAGATTTGCCAGGTTGACGATGGACAGATCAATCCCGCCGGAAATCATCGCCACCGACATCGCCATGGCGAAAATACCCAGATCGGCGATCTGCACCAGCATGGACTGGAAGTTTGTGGTCGTCAGGAAAATCTCCGGCCGATAAATGACCATGATGACAAAAAACACCGCGATGGCGATCAGCAACTGCACATTCCTGTCGCTCAGGCGGTTCTTCTTAATTTTCGCGGGATCGGTCTTTCGCCTTCCCAGAATATTCTTCAACATACTTACTAAATCAGTCATGATTAATACGCTCCATTGCTTTTATCAAGCATTTTCTCACGGAATCAACCTCGCGTCTGCGCCAAACCTACGTCGTTTCTTCTTTTGTTCGCGATTTATTGTAGGCCTGCAAGGCCACCGCCGCAACAAATATGGCCCCGAAAACGAAGTTGGCCCAATCCGAAGAAATGCCAATTAAGATCAGGTTGTTCCGGATGATGACGCTCAACAGCACACCCAGCAGCAAGCCCCAGACATTGCCCTTGCCGCCCGTCAGGCTGACGCCCCCCAAAACGACTGCCGCGATGACCGTCAATTCGGTGCCGATCATGTCATAGGGATCTGCCAGGCGGCTGTTGCTGACATAGATCACACCGCCAATCGAATAAATAATCCCGGCAAAGATGTAAAGACTGAATTTCAAGCGCCGCAGGCTGTAACCGATCCGCTGGGCAGATTCCGGAGCGCCGCCCAGAGCATAAATGCCGCGCCCAATGATCGTATACCGCATGATGACATGGGTCAGGATCAGCAGCGCAAACATGATCAACACAGAGATGTGCAGTCCGCCAAAGACATAGGTTCTTGAAAAATCAAGGGCCGACTGCGGCATCTGGGCAGGGGTGATGTAAATATTGCCGATGAACTCCAGCATGATGGCTTTATAGACCACGCCCATGGCAAGGGTAACAATAAAAACGGGGATCTTAAAGATGCTGATGAACAGCGCATTCACAAAGCCCAAGGCCGCACCGATGACCCCGGCAATCAGGAACAGCACAATAATGGGCGCGTCCGGGTTGATCGCCAGCATGATCTTGGTGGCCGTATAGGCGGAGAACATGGCGATGGACATGCTGGAAAGGTCAACGCCGCCATTGATCATCACCAGGGTGACGCCGATCCCCACAACGCCCCAGATCACCGTGGCCAGCAGGGTTTCATACAGCGTCCCCACGGTGAAAAAAGCATTGTTGATCAACCCGATCAGCAGCGAAAGCCCAATGATGCTCAGGACCAGAATGGTTTCATTTTGCGCAAGCAGTTTATTTACCGTTTTTACAAACTTTGTGTTTGAAAAACCTTTTTCTTGTGTCTTGTTCATTAATCTATCCCAACTCCGTAATGATTAGATAATCTCGGTGATCTTGGCGCTCAGGCTGTCATAATCCAAATCTCTGGTGTCCGCCTCAAAGGAAATCCGGCCCTCATTCATCACCAGGACCCGATTGGAATTTTTGAGGATTTCGCCAATATCATCGGAGATCAGCAGGATGGCAATGTCTTCCGTGGTCATCTCTCGGATCAAATCATGAATCTCAGCCTTGGATTTCACATCAACCCCAACCGTGGGGCAGTTCAAAACGAAGAGATCCGGGGTGGATGCCAGCCACTTGGCCAGAACAACCCGCTGTTGGTTGCCGCCGGACAGGCTCTTTCCCAGGTCTTCCATCCGCCCCTGGATCTTGAGCCGATCGTGCCATTTTTTGGCCGGCGCTTCTTTGTCTTTCTCGTTGACCAGGCCAAGTTTGTTTTTTAGCTTATCAAGGATAACCGAGACAAGGTTGTTCTTAATGGACGCCTCAAGGAAAATCCCTTCAGCCAATCGGTCGTCAGGAATGTAGGCGATATTATTGTGGATGGCTTCGGGCACATTCCGCACATGAATTTGTTTTCCCTTCAAGTACATCTTTCCGGCGGTTGTGGGCAGCACCCCAAACAGGGCCTTTGCCAGCTCTGTCCGCCCGGACCCCAGCCTGCCCGTGATGCACAGGATTTCCCCTTTCTTAATCGAGAAGGACACATCCTGGAAATACTCCCCGCAGGAAAGGCCCTCGACCTCAAAAATGCTGTCCTCCGAGACCGCTTCAGGCTCAAAAGGCTCCTCGAAGATCTCCTTGCCGGTCATATAATAGGACAACTTGCCCCGCTCAAACTCTTCCACCGGAATGTTGGCCACCTCTTTGCCATTCCGAATCACAAAGATCCTGTCGCTGACCTCAAACATTTCGTCCAGTTTGTGGCTGACGAAAATCACCGAGACCCCATCCGCCTTGAGCTTATTGATGATCTCAAACAGGCGGTTGATCTCCTTTTGGGTCAGGGCGGTGGTGGGCTCATCCATGATGATCACCTTCGCATCCTGCATGATCGCCCGGGCAATCGCCACAATTTGCTTCTGGGATACCGGAATGTCCTCCACCAGCCTGTCCAGATCCAGGTCAACGCCAATTCTTTGCAGACTTTCTCTGGCGATCTCCCTGCTTTTCTTCCGGTTATACGCCTTTTTGTCTTCCAGCAGGTGATAGCTCAGCCCAATGTTTTCCGCGACGGACAAATTTGGGAACAGAGAAAAATCCTGGTAGATCACCTGGATCCCTTCCGCGATGGATTGGTTGGGGGTGATCGTCGGATATTCCTTTCCATTAATCCTGAGCATGCCATAATCGTAAGTGTAGGCGCCGGAGATAATTTTAATCATCGTGCTTTTTCCGGATCCATTCTCGCCGGCAATGCACAGGGCTTCTCCCGCCTTCAAATCCAGATTGATATTCTTCAAAACCTGATTACCGTAGAATGATTTACAAATATCACGCAGTTCAATTACATTTTCAGTCATATCGTTACGCTATCTCTTCTATGAAAGGGTATTAAGTCGGATGGGTTTCAGATCCTCATTATAAACAATGGGGACATTCCTGGCAAAACGTTTTTATCAACGGACAAAAAAAATAACAGATCAAATAAAGCCCGTTTCCCGCCTGCAGCGCCCGGCCAATATAACGTTTTGAAGGTGAACTACACCCGAGACGTTTGTTTTCATTTCAAACCAACAGTGAATACAGCAATAAAAACCAGAAAAAAAACATATGAGGGTAACGGGGTTACCCTCATATGCTCACTAAAAGTCTATCTCAGAGATCAATAGTCACGTTCAAGGATCTCGTCAACATTTTCAACAGTAATCCGCTGCCAGGTGTTGCCCTTGACCAGCTTACCTTCCACAATCACGCTGTCGAAACCGAAGGCGCCCAGGTCGTCGCCATCTTCAATGGTCTCGCCATTGAGGACTTTGACAATCATGTTGACCATGGCTTCGCCCATCATCGAGGGGTCCCAACCGGTGACGATGTCGGTGGCGCCGCTCTTGAGGAAGTCCACATACAGGTCGGGTGTACCGAAGGTGATGAAGAACGTTTCATCCTGCATGCCAGAGTCATCAATCGCGCGGGCGATACCGGCGGAGTCGGTGGCGGAGGTGCAGAAGACGCCCTTGAGATCAGGATAGGTCTTCAGAAGTTCCATCATGGTCTCATAGGAGGCCTGTTGGTCATAGTTGCCTTCCGGATAGGGATCCATCACCAGTTCGATGTCAGGATATTTCACTTCCATGTTTTCCTGCAGCGCACCGGCCCAGGCCATATGGGCTGAGGAGGAGAGCTTACCAACCATGATCAGGTATTTGCCTTCCCCGCCCATGCCCTCTGCCAGGTCGTCAGCAACGGCTTCACCCCAGGAGGGGATATCAAAGGCTTCAATGTCATAGTGGACATTCTCGGCCTCAGGAGCCTCATTGCCGATCACAACCAGACCAGCGTCCATGGCTTTCTTCAGGGTCTGTTCGGTGGCCTCGGGGGAAACATACGTGATCGCAATCCCGGCCTGGGTGCCCTGCGCCTGCGTAATGAAGTCTTCAATCGCGGCGTTCTGCAGAGCAGCATCACCCTCTGAAGCGCCAATCTGCACGACGGTCACGTTGTCATAATTTTCAGCAGCGCGCTCAAACCCGGCGAACATGCGGGTGAACCAGGCGCCGCCAACGCTCTTCGGCAGGTGGGCAATCAGAATTTCATCAACCTCTTCTGCAAGTTCCTCGGTCGGCTCCTCCACGGGACCGGGAACGTCTGCGGGTTCCTCTGTGGCAGCCTCAGGTGCGCAGGCTACAACGAGAAACGCAATCAAACAAAATACTGCAAGAACTTTCAAGTACTTCTTCATCTCTCTACCTCCATCAGGTATTGGGTGAATGTTCTTGATCCACACGCGCCGGACCAAGAAGAGCGAACGCAGGAGCATACCATCGGAATTCTACAAGGCATGCTCACCGCAAATAACAGAAATCCGAAATGTTATATCGTTGTCCTGTCATTACAAGCCATTATATAAAAGGTTCTATTTCATGTCAAGAGTAAATTAACGGTTTGTTAAGTGGCCGCCAGCCCAGCAGGCGGCCGCCCTGGCGGCATTTCCCGGAAATCGCGGGCGGGCATCCGCTCAGTCAATCACATGGCATCGCAGGTCAAAGACCTTCCCGAGCATCTCCAGGTCGCTCAGATTGTGCCCGTTGGTCAAAATGTAGTGGTGAGAGGCCAATTCCTTCATCAGCCGCTTCCCGTTGGGCACCTTCATGACCGCGCCATTCAGACAGTGGGAATCGGTGAATTGCGCATACTTGGTGATCTGGCCCTCAACAACAGACAGGGTATCAAAAGGGGGCGCCAGCTTCACCAGGGTCATATCACCCTCAGCCATCCGGGCATCCAGGGCGTGGGCGTTGTCATTGACAATGTCCAGAACCTTGCTGCGCAGCCTCCATTCCGTGGAGAAGGATTGCGGCACAACACCCAGGTAGCCGCAATGCGCCGCCAGTATGTGGTTATCATATTCCGACTCCACCTCCGGGAAGTTGGGAATGTGTTCGTGTTTCAGGGCGGCCATCCCCATCAGGAAGGGATAGAGGTTGGTCATCATATAGGGCACTTCCAGAGCTTTCCCGATGAGGACCTCAGTCATCATGACCACCAGATCCGCCTCACAGCCCCAAACCAACCCCTCCTCCTCAAAGAGCATATTCCACGCGAGACAGGGGGTGGTATCAGAATAATGGGACTCATTCAGGCAGTTGATCCCCGCAGCGATGATGCTTGGATCCTGGCTGAGCTCCTCCTTGAGCGCCATATACACCTTCACCGCGCTCAGGATCTGTTTTTCCGTCACCTGCCCGACAGGAATGCGCGCTTCCCAGGCAGCCCAGACCTCCCGTGCGGCCTCGTCAGAGATTTCCTGGGCGTTCTTTCCAAGCTGCTCAAAACTTCTTTTTTCAATCACCACACCGAACTTATCCTGCAGCGCGTGGATGCATTCATCTTCCCACCAGTAAAAACGTTTGAAGATGTCCGCCTGAAAACCCTCTCCGGGATTGTCCTGGTAGACGACGAATTTTGCACCCCGGAGTTTCCTCTTCAGGGCAATCGCCTTGCAGGCTTTTTTGGTGGTCTCCAGATTGGGCGGGGCGATCACACTGATGCCGTAGGAATCCAGATAGCTGTTGATCTCCCAGTCCCACATGGAAACCGTGCCAAATTCCGAGGTGACCACCAGCAAAGGCTGGGGAAGTTCCTTAAATGCATCCACCTGGCTGTAAGCATCGCCCAGCATCTGGGGGAAAACCACCGCATCGGTCCCGTCCGGGAGCGGCTCTCCCAGTTTTGTGGGAGGCAGCAGCTCAGCCACATCGCTGAGCAACTCCTCAATCACGGCAACCTGTTTGGAAAAATCCGGATCAGACGCTTCACGAAAATATATAGGGGTCAGTTTTGCCTTCATTGCGCTCCTGTCTACATAACCACGATTGTTCTCACGCCAGGGCGAGAAATGCCCCTCCCTCCCCGGCCAACATCCGGGCATCACCCGGGCGTCACCCGGCCATCACCCGGGCATCATTGAATCTCCGCAACCTGCACATGGCGTCCGCTTTCCGAGGAGCGGATCCCGGCCTCCAACACCTGCATCACCCGCATGCCGTCATACAGATTCGGAGCGATGTCCGTTTCATGGGCCAAGGCATCCAGAAAATCCTTGACCGCATGGGTAAAGGTGTGTTCATAGCCGATGATATGCCCCTGGGGCCACCAGGCGGTCAGATAGGGGTGATCAGGACCCGTCGTTTGAATGGTGCGGAAACCCTGTTCTTCGGCGGGGTCTGCCAGATTCAGGTATTGCAGTTCATTCATCCGCTCCATGTTAAAGGTCAGGCTTCCCTTGCTGCCGTAAATCTCAAAGGAGTTGAAGTTTTTTCTGCCGTTGGCAAAACGGCTGGTTTCGAAGGACCCCAGGGCGCCTTCCTCAAACTCGACCACCATGAAGGCGGCGTCCTCTACGGTGACCTCACCCATCTCGGCGGGACCTGCACTGGACCCGGCCTTGAACGTGCCGGCATCCGCGCCTGGCAGAGGCCGCTCAGTAATGAAGCGCTTCAGCATGGCGGAAACAGTGGCGATCTCCCCCACCAAAAACCGCGCCAGATCCACAGAATGGGAGTTGAGGTCGTTATGCGGGCCGGCGCCGGCCGTTTCCCGGCGCAGATGCCATGTCAGGGGAAACCCCGGATTGCTGACCCAATCCTGCAGGTAGGCTCCGCGCCAGTGGTAAATTTTGCCCAATTTCCCATCGGCAATCATCTGCCTGGCAAAGGAGACCGCCGGCACCCGGCGATAATTGTGGTTCAGATAATGCAGCACGCCGGCGTTTTCAACGGCCTCGTACATCGCCCGGGCTTCTTCGAAATTGCGCCCGGCTGGCTTTTCGCAGAAAATGTGTTTGCCATTTTCCGCCGCGGCAATCACGATCTCTTTGTGGAGAAAGGTCGGGACGCAAACGTCCACAATATCAATGTCCTTGCGGGCGACAACCTCTTTCCAATCCATGCAGGTTTCTTCCCAGCCCCAATTGTCTGCGAAGGACCGCGCCAATTCCGCGTCCACATCACAGGCGACCTTCAACACCGGTTGGATGTCCACATCAAAGAATTTATCCACAGAGCGCCAGGCATTGCTGTGCGCCTTTCCCATAAAACTTGCGCCAATAATGGCCACATTGACCGTTCGCATCCAGTCTCTCCTTCTCACCTCGTTTTAAATTTGTTATCCTGTAATTACAGGTTTTTTGTTATTATAACGAAGAGTCCCGTTTTTTTCAATGTTAAGGGGAAAATTTCGTGAAAGCAAAGCAGTCATTGTCCTGCTCCAGGAACGTGAAAATCTCCTCATGGCAAGCCCTTCCGAGGGCGGCAGTCTCAGACCCCCGCGAGGCGCGGCACGCGCTTCTGCACACCCTCCCCCAGAGAAATCACATGTGAGAAATTTTTCGCCTTCAAACCAACCGCGACGTCCTGGATCGTGGTTGCGGATGATTCAATCGCAACAACCCTTTCCAGGAAAACCCCACCCGCCCGCAAGCTGAGCGCCCTCACAAGCTGAGGGGCATCACAAGCTGAGGGGCATCACAAGCTGAGGGGCATCAAGCCCCATCAGCGCAGTGCAAAGGGCCAAGAGGCCCGTGCTGCCCCATCAGCGCAGTGCAAAGGGCCAAGAGGCCCGTGCTGCCCCATCAGCGCAGTGCAAAGGGCCAGGAGGCCCGTGCTGCCCCATCAGCGCAGTGCAAAGGGCCAAGAGGCCCGTGCTCGCCGCGCTTGCAGGCTTCTGACGCATGCATGCGCGCCCTGGTCTCAGGGGAAGGAACGAGGATGGGGTCAGGCATTGGACAAACAGCTTGATGGGTCCATTTGCGATTGCACTGCCCCCTCCCCAGGGTCTTTCCTGATAAAACCAGGACCCAATCGGTCGTAATTATTGACACAAATTAAATTTGTTTTATAATATCATGTAATAACATGATTACATGAATACCCCTGGAGGGTGATTATGTTGGACCAGACCATTAATTTCGACAGTCATATTCCTTATTATCATCAATTGATTGAAATCATCAAACACAATATCAGAGAGGGCATGTGGAGGCCCGGCGATCAAATCCCTTCCGAAATGGAAATGTGCGACACCTTCGGCGTCAGCCGCACCGTTGTCAGACAGGCTTTGCGCGAACTGGAGACCGAAAACATCATTGACAAACGCAAGGGTAAGGGCACCTTTGTCGCCAAGCCCAAGATCAGCGAAGGCCTGATTCAAAAACTGACCGGCTTTTACCAGGACATGGTTGAGAGAGGGCTGGAGCCCAAAACGAAGGTGCTTTTCCAGGAAATCACCCCGGCCAACAAAACAATCGCAGCCTATCTGGATATCCCGGAAGGGACCGACGTGGTTGAGATCAAACGCCTGCGCTATATCCATGATGAACCGATCCAGGTGGTGACCACCTACATTCCACACCACATATCGCCCGACCTGCACCAGGTGGATTTGAGCGACCGTTCCCTGTATGAATACCTCGAATCCGAAAACAATATCCACATCTACCGGGGCAAACGCTATATCGAAGCGGTCCTTGCCAATCAGGAAGAAGCGGCCCTGCTGGAAATCGCAAAGGGCGATCCCCTGATTATGCTTGACAGCATCAGCTACACCGAGACCGGCCTGATCGTTGAATACTATCACGCCCTGCACAGAGGCGATCGTTCCCGCTTCGAAGTGGAACTGGTGCATTTCGAAGGGGATGAACTGAAATAGACTTGCGATTGCAAACCAACAACTCCGCAACAGTTTTTAGCAGGAGCGCACAGTGACAAAAGAGTATCTCATCGGTGTTGATCTGGGGACAAGCGGCACAAAAGCTTCGCTCTATCAAGTGGACGGCACCCTGGTTGCCGAAGCCTTTGCCGAAGTCCCGCTGCTTCACCCCAAACCGGGGGTGGTGGAACAGGAAATGCAGGATTTTTACACATCGGCCGCTCAGACGGTCAGCGCCTGCATCACCCAAAGCGGGATCCACCCCAAAGCCGTTGCCGCCATCGCCTTTGACTCCCAGATGGCGGGGGTCGGTTCTATCAATAAAAACTATGAACCGGCAGCCCGGTTTGATTCCTGGCTGGATATGCGCTGCCAGCCCTATATCCAACAGCTCTCCGAAGAAGCAGGCGAAAAGATCACCCGGCTGACCGGCTGCCCCCCCACCTGCAATCACGGTCCCAAAATGCTCTGGTGGCAGAACGAAGAACCGGAGACCTACCAAAGGATTGAAAAATTCCTCATGCCGGCCGCCTATGTGGTCGGGCGCCTGGCCGGCCTGACGCCGGAGCAGGCCTTCATTGACACCACCTACCTGCATTTCTCCGGGTTCGCAGATGCCCAATCGGGAAGCTGGTCCCCCGAATTATGCCGGCAATTTGGCCTGGACAGGGAAAAGCTGCCCCGGATCGTGTCGCCCTGGGAGGTCGTCGGGGAAGTGCAACCCGCACGCGCCGGGGATTTTGGGCTTGCCCCCGGCACAATCATCGCCGCAGGCGCCGGCGACACCGCGGCCAATGCCCTCGGTGCGGGAATCGTCAAGCCGGGCATCTTGTTTGATGTTGCCGGGACCGCCTCAGTCCTGGCAGGCTGCACGGACACCTTCGTCGCCGACACGGAAAACAGGGCTTTGCTCACCATGCGCTCGGTGATCCCCGGCCTGTGGAATCCCCTGGCCTATATCGGCGGCGGCGGCATCGCCCTGCGCTGGCTGCGAGACACAATCTATCAGGAATCCAACACGCGGCCGGGGGATGCAGCCTATTCAGAAAAATATGACGCCATGACCGCCCTGGCCGCCGAGGCGCCTGCGGGGTCCGATGGCCTGTTCTTCTCCCCCCACTTCGGCGGGCGCATCTGCCCTTCCAACCCCAAGATGCGCGGCGCCTGGGTGGGCCTGTCCTGGTCACACCAGCAGCGGCATCTGATTCGCTCCATGTTGGAGAGTGTGGCCTTCGAATATGCCTATTACCACAACATCCTGCGGGGTCTGCTCCCCGACCAGCACTATCACGAAGCCCGGGGGATGGGCGGCGGCTCAAAAAGCCGGGTATGGAATCAGATCAAGGCCGATGTGCTGAACGTGGATTACTACCGCCTCAACGGCAGCGAATTTGGCACCTGGGGGGCGGCAATGATCGCCGGCAAAGCGGCCGGATTGATAGATGACCTGGCCGCCCACGCCGCCGAACACGCCCGGCTGTCAGATCGGCCCCAACGGGCCCATGCGGAAACCCACGCACTCTATCAGCCCCTTCTATTGAAATATATCGAGATGCAATCAATGCTGGACAATTTTTACAGTTAGTTCAATCAAATAAATTAAAGGAGTAGTTTGTGAGCAAAGAGACGAAATTATGTATGGTCGGTGCGGGTCGCGTGGGCAAGAACCACGCCCGGGCAATCACCCGGCATGTGCCCTCCGGAAACATCGTTGCCCTGGTGGACCCCGCAGTGGATGTGCGCAATGAGACCGGCGATGAATTTGGCATTGCCAACCGCTTTGACAACCTGGCGCAGGCCGCCGATAATGTGGATTTTGACGGTGTGATCATCACCACGCCGACCTTCACCCACAAAGATCTGGCCTGCGAAGCCGCCGGCTATGGGAAACATGTCTTCCTGGAAAAACCCATGGCGCTGACCCTGGAAGAATGCGATCAGATCATCGCGGCCTGTGAAAAAAACAACGTCCACCTGCAACTGGGCTTCATGCGCCGGTTTGAACCCGAATTTGTGGAGGCCGCCAGGCGGATCGAAAACGGGGACATTGGAACCCCGATGCTGGTCAAGTCCCTCACCCACGGCCCCGGGCTGCCCCCGGCCTGGGCGCGGGATCTCGAGCGCTCAAACGGCATGCTGGCGGAAGTCAACAGCCACGACTGGGACGCCACCCGCTGGCTGATGGGCTCCAATTATGAACGCGTCTATGCCGAAGTGGCTGATTTCAAAGGGGAGAAATTCAATGTGGACACGCCGGATTTTTACGATACGGTCGTCGTCAACATCCGCTTTGAAAGCGGCGGACTGGGCGCCTTCTCCGGCGTTTGCCCCTGCGAATATGGCTATGATGCCCGCATGGAAATCATCGGCACGAAAGGCATCATGCAAATCGGCCAGATGCAGGGCCAATCCATCATCACCTGCACCAACCGAGACCAGGGCCTGATCACCCCGATTTATCGCACCTGGCCCCAGCGCTTTGCCTGGGGATATATCTACGAACTCGAGCACTTCGTGGAATGCATCCAAACCGGAGAAAAACCCAAAGTTGGCGGCGAAGACGGCCGCTGGGCCGTCGCCGGCGTGCTGGCGGGAACCCGCTCCTTCCAGGAGAAGCGTCCGGTCTACCTCAGTGAAGTCCTTGCCACAGAATCAGAAAGTTCATAGCGATGAAAGCAGCAGTCTATCACGGCCCCAGAGACCTCAGGGTTGAGGACGCAGCAAGGCCCCATCCCGGCCCGCGGGAGCTTATATTGAAGGTGCAAAGCGCCAGCATCTGCGGAACGGACTTGCGCATTTTCCACGGCCAACACCGCATGTACCCGGAAGGGACAACGCGCATCCCCGGCCACGAGGTGGTCGGAACCATCGCCGAAATCGGGAAAGACCTGAAGGGCTTTGCAGAAGGCCAGAAGGCGTTTATCGCCCCCAACATGGGCTGCGGCCGCTGCGCCCAGTGCATCAGCGGCAACAACAACCTGTGCAAAGACTACGCTGCCTTCGGCGTGACCATCAACGGCGGCTTTGCGGAGTATATGCACATCCCGGAACAGGCCGTCCGCCAGGGCAACATCATCCCCGTTGACAACTCGGTGGACCCGGCCGTGGCCGCCCTGCTTGAGCCCTTTGCCTGTGTCCTGCGCGGCCAGAACGCCGTCAGCATCCAGCCCGGCGAGATTGTGCTCGTCATCGGGGCCGGGCCGATTGGCCTGATGCACACCAAACTGGCCAAGGCCCGCGGCGCAGGCCGCATTATCGTGAGCGAACCGATGCCGGCCCGGGCAGAACAAGCATTAAAGAACGGGGCGGATTGTACCATCAACCCCCTTGCCGAGGACCTCGAAGGCCGGGTCAGGGAGATAACCGATGGACACGGCGCAGACGTGATCATCACAGCCGCGCCGGTGCACAGCGCGCAGGAAGCGGCCCTTGCCATCGCAGCCATCGGCGGCAGGATCAATTTCTTCGGGGGGCTGCCCAAGGACAATCCCACCATCCAGTTCAATTCCAACGCCGTGCACTATAAGGAACTGCGCGTCACCGGCACAACCGCCTGCAGCACGGAAGATTGCTGGCAGGCCTCTCGCCTTGTGAACCAGGGGCTGGTGGACCTCAGTGATTTGGTCAGCCGGCGGTTCCCTTTGGAGCAGGCCCAAGAGGCTTTTTCGGCCGCCGAAAACAGAAATTCATTGAAAATCGTCATCGAACCCTGAGCGATGTGCCGCTGTTGGCCGCACCCCGCGCAGGCTTTGTATTCGCTATAGGAGAATTCATGTCAGATATACCCTTCAGTTTCACCCTGCCCTCACCGGGCTTCAAACCCTCCCGGTTTGACAACCACATCATCCGGCATTTGTCGGACCTCAACGGGCAGTTTTCCGACCAGGAAGCCTATGATGCTTTGCTGGCCGTAGGAGACCGCGTTTTATATGAAGTCTATGAGATCCGACGGCCCGAAAAGGAAGGCGAAATCCTTTCGGGCATTTCCATCATCCACCCGGGGAAAGTGGGGGATGAATTTTTTATGACCAAAGGGCATTATCATACCGTTCTCGAAACCGCGGAGATCTATTATTGTTTGCATGGAGAGGGGTTCATGGTCATGGAAAACCCGGAAGGGGAAACCGCCGTTGAACCCCTGGCGCCGGGTAAGGTCCTGTATGTTCCCCCGCGCTGGGCCCATCGCTCCGTTTGCACCAGCCGGATGGAAGACCTGGTCACCTTCTTTGCCTATCCCGGGAATGCCGGGCACAATTATGGAACCATTGAAGAAAAGGGGTTCCGGAAGCTTGTCCTGGACACCCCGGAGGGCATCCAAATCGTTGACAACCCGAAGTTCGAGGATTGAATCCATGGATCTGAAAACATGCCGGGTCCTTGTCACCCCCAACTCCTATGGGAAATATAATCCCGATTTGAAAACAACCCTGGAACACCAGGTGGCTTCAGTCACCTACAACACCACCGGCAAACCCATGTCCTCAGCGCAACTGGCGGAGCTGTTGCCCGGCGTGCACGGATTCATTGCCGGCCTGGACACCATTGACCGGAACGCCCTGCAGGCGGCCGATTCGCTGCGGGTCATCGTCCGCTATGGGGTGGGCATTGATCGGGTGGACCTGGAAGCCGCCAGGGAAAAGGGGATCATTGTGTCCAACACGCCGGGCGCCAATGCGGCCTCCGTGGCCGAACTGGCCCTGGGAATGATGCTGATGCTGGCGCGACAAATCCCAACCGCCCAGAAATTGCTTCGGGAGGGTGAATGGCCCCGCTTGCCGGGAATCACATTGGCAAACAAAACCATCGGCATCATCGGCCTCGGAGCCATCGGCAAACAGCTTGCCAGGCGGCTTTCGGCCTTCGGATGCCGCCTGATTGCCTCAGACCCCTATCCCGATATCCCTTTCGCCAAACAACACCACATTGACCTCGTGGACCTGGACGCGCTGATCTCCTCTTCTGACGTCATCAGTTTGCACGTGCCGGTCCTTCCCGAAACCCGGGGCATGGTGGACGAGGCCTTCATCGCCAGGATGAAACCAGGCGCATTCCTCATCAACACCTCCCGCGGAGAAATCGTGGACGAATCCGCCCTGCTGAAGGGGCTTGATTCAGGCCGTATCCGGGGGGCCGCGCTGGACGCATTTCAAAAAGAACCGCCGGACCGGGACAATCCTCTGTTGTCGCACAGCCGGGTGATCTGCACCCCCCACCTGGGAGCCCAAACGGATGGCTCGACGAACAACATGGGAGAAATGGCCCTCAACGAATGTTTGCGGGTCCTGGCCGGCGGCGAACCCGAGTATCAAGTTAATGAACTTCGTTAGGAGCGTTTAATGACCACAAAAAAAGAAACCCTGGACCGAATCAAGGCGGCCGGATTGCTGGCCGTCATCCGAGGGCCTTCAAAAAACCTGACCATCACCATGGTGAAGGCCCTCATCTCAGGCGGCGTAACAGGCATTGAAATCACCTATTCCACCCCCCAGGCGGAGGATGTCGTCAGGGATCTCAGGGACGCCTACGGCGACAGTATCCTTCTCGGCATGGGCACCCTGACCAAACCGGAACAGACCCGCACCGCCAAAGAAGCGGGGGCAAATTTCATCGTCAGCCCGATCTGCGAACCTGCCCTGGTCAGGGCCATGGTGGAATCCGGCCTGGCCACCATGGCGGGGGCCCTGACCCCCACCGAGATTTTCCAGGCCCATCACATGGGGATTGACATCGTCAAACTCTTCCCCGGATCCCTCGCCGGCCCCAAATATATCAAAGCAATTCACGGCCCCCTCCCCGATATTGACATCATGCCGACCGGCGGGGTCTCTCGGGAAAACCTCAGGGATTGGTTTCAGGCCGGAGCGGTGGCGGTTGGCGCTGGAAGCGCTTTGTGCCCCAAAAACCTGGCGGCGGAAGGCAAATTTGATGAGATCACCCAGCGGGCGGCCGAATTTGTTGAGCTGGTCAGAAAAGCACGCGCATAGTCAGGAGAGAAAATGGACAACACAGAACACATCATCACCAAGACACAACCCACCTTTTATTTTTTTGGCGTGACCACCGCACAATCCTCCATCATGAAGGTCTTTCCCCTGTGGATGCAGGACCTCGGGCGCGAAGACGTCGTCATCGAAGGCTGGGATTTTAAAATCCACGATGAACCGGAAAAATATCGGCAGGGGGTTGCACAAATCAAGCACGACCCCCTCTCGCTGGGCGCGCTGGTGACCACCCACAAAATTGACCTGCTGACTGCCAGCCGGGATATGTTTGATTACCTGGACCCCTACGCCCGGATCACCAATGAGGTCTCCTGCATTGCAAAAAAGGAGGGCCGCCTCGAGGGCTACGCCAAGGACCCGATCACATCCGGGCTGAGCCTGGACGCCATCATTGGAGACGGGTATTTTGAGAAAACCAGCGGCGAGGTGCTCTGCTTCGGGGCCGGGGGCTCGGCCATCGCCACCTTCCTGCACCTGGCAAACAAAGAGAACAAAGGCGACCGCCCCGGCGTGTTCACCTTCGTGAACCGCTCCCAGGGCCGGCTGGACCACGCCCGCGAGATGATCGAGAAACTCGGGACAGACATTCACGTCAATTATGTTCAGAACTCCGAACCGGAGGTGAACGACCGCCTCATGGCCGACCTGCCACCCGGCAGCATCGTGATCAACGCGACGGGCATGGGGAAAGACACTCCCGGATCGCCCGTCACCTGGGACGGGGTCTTCCCTCAGGATGGCGTCGCCTGGGAATTTAACTATCGCGGGGAACTGGACTTCCTGCACCAGGCCCTGGCCCAAAAGGAATCCCGCAATCTCACTGTTGAAGACGGCTGGCTGTACTTCATCCACGGCTGGACCCAGGTGATTGCTGAGGTCCTGCACTTCGACCTGAATCCGGAACTGTTACAAAAATTGAAGGAAACGGCTGAAACAACCAGGAAGAACGCTCCAATAAAACCATAGACAGCCCAAACACCCGGGATGGGGTTCGAATAATGCGTACGGTCAGCACAACATCAGGCGAAATGGATGCCGCACAACTCGGCGCGGTGAACGTGCATGAGCATGTCATCCTGGATGGGTCCGGCAACCCCCGCATCCCCGAAGATTTCCATCACACAGACATCGCGAGGATCGCCCCGGAACTGGCGGCCTGGAAGGCAGCCGGCGGCGGGGCGATTGTGGACAGCTCGCCCATCGGCGCAGGAAGAAATATCGCCCTGCTCACACAAACCAGCCGGGCTACCGGGCTGCCGCTGATCGCCGCCAGCGGCTTTCACAAACACAGTTATTATCCGGACGATCACTGGGCCTTTTCAGAGCCCGAGGAAACCCTGCACACAATACTGCTTGATGAATGCACCCGGGGCATTCTGCTGGATGACCGCAGCCCGTTCACATCAAAGCGAAGTGAGATCAAAGCCGGAATACTCAAAATGGGCCTGGATGCACAGGGGGTGACTCCCTGGCTGGCCAAGATCATCGCTGCCACGGCCAGGACAATGGAAAAAATCGCTGTGCCCTGTATGATCCACACCGAGCCCGGCGTCCCCTTTGAAGCCCTGATGAAAAAACTGGATCAGGATCACATCCCGCCCCACAGAACCATCCTGTGCCACATGGGCAAGAGCCTGGATCCTGAACTGCACCACATGCTGGCCCGGGAAGGTTTCTACCTTGAATTTGATGAAATGGTGCGCCCCGCCCCGCCCCTGCCGGAACTGGCTCGCGCCATCCGACAGCTTTTTGACCGGGGTCGGGGACATTCCGTCCTGTTCGCCGGGGATCTGGCGCGGCGGTCCTACTGGACCTGCTATGGGGGAACGCCAGGCCTGCCCTACCTGATGACAAAGCTCCCCCGCGAGCTGTCATCCTTCGGCTTCACCCGGGAGATGCTGGACGATATATGGGTGAAAAACCCGCAACGGTTGTTTGGCGGAAGCCCGGCCGCCGGATAAGGCGGCGCTGTCCTCCGGGAGAGGGACTCCCAAAGGGAAAGAGATTCCCAAAAACAAAAACAGGTGATTGGATCAATCACCTGTTTTTTGTCTACTGAGGGATGGGCGGGCTATGGATTGACCTTCACCCAGCGTTTCTCGTTATGGCTCTTGAGAATCGCCTCGATGAGGGTCATCATATTCAGGCCCTGATCAAAGCCGGGCAGGGTGGTCTCATACACTTCGCCCGCGTTTTGTGCATCAATGGCCCGATAAAATTCGGAAAACAGGTTGAAAACCGCGTCATAATATCCCAGGGGATGCCCGGCCGGAAGGTGAGCAAATTTCCCGGCTTCCTTGTGGAAGAGCTGGGCGTTTTCAAACAGGATCTCGTTGCCGCTCAGGCGGTTGCCGACCCAAAATTCAGCCGGGCGCTCATGATTCCAGGCATAGGCTGTTTCCGTGCCATAAACCTGCAAATCAATGGTGCATTTCCGGCCTGCTGCCACCTGGCAAACTGAAAAACAGCCATGCGCGCCGTTTTCAAAATGAAGCAAAACGGAACCATAATCATCCACCTTGACCTCGACATCCTCGAAATCATCCCCCTCCGGACGAGCATAGGTAAGATATTCCTTGGTGGCCTTCCTGCGGATGGGGTGGATCGTGTTCAGATCGGCCATGACCTCAACAACCTTCAGATCGCTGACAAACTGCGCCAGGTCCATCCAGTGGCTGCCGATATCAGCCATAGTGTTGGATGCGCCGGTGTACTCCGTATCCAGGCGCCAATTATAATCCGTGTCAAACAGCAGCCAGTCCTGGAAGTAGGAGCCGAAAATGGTGTGCACCGCGCCGATTTCTCCCTTGCGAATGCGCTGGGCGATCTCCTGCACGGAAGGATAATAGCGATAACAGTGGTTGATCCCGGTAATCAGATTGTTCTCAACGGCCAGATCGTGCAGTTCCTGCGCCTGTTCTTTGTTCAGACACAAAGGCTTTTCAGACAGGATATGTTTGCCGTTTTCAAGGAGGGTTTTATTGATCTCGAAATGCAAATTATTGGGCGTACAGTTATGAAAAGCCTCAATCTCCGGGTCATCCAACAAGCTGTTCCAGTCTGTTGTGTACACCGGGACATCATAATCCTTTGCAATCCCCGCGATGATCTCTTCATTGATATCTGAAATCGCCACAACCTCCAGGTCAGGAATCCGCAGAAGCGTATCCAGATGAACCTTGCCGATATACCCCATGCCGATAATCGCAACTTTCTTGCTCATATTCTCTCCTGTTATCTATAAAATGGAATTGACAATTCTGTAATAACAAAGCGCCACAGACCACATTCACGAACCACTACCATTTTACCAAAGTTTTAAAAGTTGTAATTACAACTGGGAGCAAAGAAAAGACAGCCGGTGCCTCCCCTTCCGTCACCGTCCGCATCGCAATCCGCACCCCGCCCGCCAGGGAGTAGTGCGAAGCCTCCCCGAAGTGAGTGAAACGAACGGAGCGGGATGACCGCCAGATGTTGTGTAACGGGGGGGGACACCGGCAAGGATCTGGCTCCCAAAATCAGGTTCTTCTGACCCAAGGATGCAAAACGACTGTGAAAAATATTTTCAAAGTGCGGTTTTCACAAATAATTCTTTGGCTTTTTCCTAATCTAAAAAAAACGAACTTAACCCTGTCCTTTTTCAATGCTATTCGTTTGAGCCGCATCAATCTGCTTCTTGCTACGTTTCCATATAATCCCTAACACCAAAAAAATGCCAACATATATCACAGACTCGCTAAACGATAGAATTGCATTCACTCCAAAATATTTTTGCAACACCGTATCGAGGATACCAAGTATCGCCGAGGATAACACAAACCGAAGAAATAATCCATACCTTACAACCCTTCGTCTGTAAACCTCACCCAAAAACAACCTATAGATCAAATAGAAGCATGCAGCCATCAACACACTCAAGCCTAATGGTAGGCCATAAACAACCAAAACGTTTTGAGCATTGGAAGAAAACCGAACAACAAGGAACGGAAGGACACCAAAACTATAATATCCGCCAGGAGGCAGTACAAGCTTTCCAACAATACCAGAAAAAATGATAAGTGAACCAATCACCAAAAAAAGAATGATAGTCACAAAGTGACTGATAATAAATCTCAACAGAATATTCAATGCCTGTTTCCTGTCCTCTGGCTCTTTCCTAAGCAAAATAACAAAGATGGCACCTGTTGGTAGAAGCATGAACAGCGAGGTCAATAAATATCGTGATAATGTCAACAAGCCACGAATAACATCATTATCCAGCCCGGTGATTAATCCTGTGATCCTTGTCCCAAATAATATTGGAATAGAACCAAAAATCAACGAAACAATTATGTAAGAATTTATTTTCTTCATTTTTCATTCACCTATTCAAAATAATATCTTTTTTCTTTATTCATTAGTCGTGGAAACAAGCTGTTTTCAAATGCTCCCCAAATGGATACTACGATATCCACAGGACGATCAGTCCCATCAATCCATATTGCGTTTTCTCCACTCGTAATTATTCGACCTGAGTCCAACGTGATATTAACTTCTTGAACTGACACAAAGGATTCAACAGGATCATAACTATTGCCTTTTATACCAGTCTCGACAAATTTCATGTCAAGAATAATGAGTGTAGAATTCTGATAATATATTACAGATAAATTGCCTGAAACTTGATGTTTTTGCTCCACTAACCGAGCCCCAATATCATCATCAAATACCAAGCCAAACAGATGGTATATTTCATGTGGTCCTTCAAGGGAAAAGAAATACCATAGTTGGCGATCCATTTCTGGTATTGGTAGACTAAAGTTTCCTGGATGGGGTGTAGGCATAGGAGTTGGTGTTATCTGTCTATACGGCGCAATGGGTCCATAAGCCTGCTTAACGTATTGTGAGGCACCTGCTAATGAGCCTAAATCTGAAATATCCATTAGAGAACCCGGTTCAAAATTTGGGAGTGTCCGGAATCTTGTGTAAATGGCATTCATCTTTCAGGCCACCGGTCTTCAAAACGGATGGCCAGCTGATTTAGGATAAGAGCCCAATTTCTGATAGGCGTTGTCCATTTTTTGGTAATGTCCA
>DAOTUG010000023.1:0-6201 GCA_034437335.1 Anaerolineaceae bacterium | reverse complement strand
TTCTGCTGCGGCCTGGAGGGCGAGACCGCCCCCAAAGGAGAGCCCTACCAGGAGCAGCGAAGTATGTCCCCGATCCCGCAGGGCCCGGCGTTGTTCCTGAAGGTAGGCCACCCACTCGGCATTCCGATGGTGGAGCACTGTCGCCAGGTCTTCCCCGAACCCGGGCAGCCGGACTCCCTGGACCGTCCATCCCAGGTCCGCCAGGGCGCGGCCGATAGGACGCATCTCAAGGGCAGTGCCCGGAAATCCATGTACTAGCAGGGCGGCAGGCGCCCCGCCCTCAAAAAGGAACGGCGCGTGGTCCGGGTGGGTAAATAGGGGAGCTGCCGGGAGCTGCAGCGGGTCCGGGACCTTGAGGGCATGCCATAGGTCGAACGTGAACAGGAACGCGCCCTGGATAATCACCCCCCATCCAGCGCCGCGCCAGAAGGGCAGTTCCCTGCCGTAGAAGAGAACCAGAGCCGTCCCGCCGGCCACATACACCACATCCAGCGCATTGTTGATCCACAAGATCCGCCGGATGCGCTGGGCTTCCTCGGTTTCCTCTGCGATGGCGCTGGGTCTGCCGAGATGTTTTCGGGCCCTGCGAAGCCCGAGCCAGGCGATGGCCGCATCCACGGCTCCCCAGGCAATGGCCTGAACGCCAATGCCTTGCTGGAAAACCCCTCCAAAGAGGATCAGCGCGCTGCCAACGAGGATGCTCACAAGCGCCCAAAGCAGCAAACGCCGCGCCAGCAGTTGTTCAAAATCCCAGATCATGTGCACACTCCCTGAATGTCAAATACGTTACAGAATGTCAATCATTTTTGAGGGGTGAAAACAGCCCGGACCAATCCGGGGGTCCTTTGTGATCGGTTTCGATGACCTCAAAGGTCGTCCTTTCGCTGTGGCGGCAGCCCAGGGCCTGCAAACAGGTCTCCGCCAGGTCGGCCCTGCTGATCATCCCGAGGATGCGATCGCCCTGATCAACGATCAGCCGCTTTTTTCCTTCGGGCGTGTTTTTTAACCCTCCCGGCCGGATGATGGTATAGCATAGAGAGCTGTTTTGCAAGGCCTCCTCGCCGGCGCGTTTCCAGTCCAGGATGCGCCCGAAGCGGTTCAGGGGATGGTCCGGGTGGGTGACGGCTACTGACGAGATCAAAATGAACCGCTGCACCCCGGCCTCCCCAGCCGCTTTGACCAGGTTGGCCACCCCCTGATAGTCCACCCGCTTGGGGCAGTTCTTTCCCACGGGGGTGCGCGTTCCCACGGCGGAAATCAGAACATCCACACCCTCCAGGGCGGGAACCAGGGTGTCATACTCCCGGACATCGCCTTTGAATATCTTGGGGACCGCCCCCAGAATTTTTCGGGCCCCTCCCGGATCCCGGACAAGGACCCGGGGGATAAACCCCCGGTTGATGAGTTTGTTGACAATGATCCGTCCTGTTTCGCCGGTCGCGCCTGCCACCAGGATGGTCTTCTTCATTAAGCATACCTCTAAGTGTGATATTGAATTTACAATTAATGTATGTTGCTGTTCTGCGGATCAGTCTTCCGGAGCCTCCTGCAATGCATCCAGCTTGTGGAGGATCTCCTCATTTTCCGGGATGTCCGCCATGGATTTTGCGTAGTGCACGTAGCGCAGGATTCCATCTCGATCCACGATCATTTGGGCGGGAATTCGGCCCAGCTTGAGGAGGTTGACCTCCTGCTGATAGCGTGATGCGGCCTCGTGTTCGGGGTCTGCCAGACCGATGAAGGGCATGGCATGTTCTTCCCAGAATGCCTGAAAATCGTTCAGGGAATCCGGCCCGACGGCGATCACTTCGGTGTTACGGTCAACAAATTTTTGATAGTCCTGGCGCAACTGCGCCATGTGCCTGCGGCAGTAT
The DNA here is from genome assembly GCA_034437335.1 of Anaerolineaceae bacterium. Taxonomy (GTDB): domain Bacteria; phylum Chloroflexota; class Anaerolineae; order Anaerolineales; family Anaerolineaceae; genus Brevifilum. The sequence goes on along the minus strand of DAOTUG010000023.1, from coordinate 4,327 downwards.
GGTCAGAAAAAGCCGCGGTTGAAGACCAGGTAGACGGTCTTTTTGGCCTGAAAGTCGGATAGCTGGACTGTCTCTCCCCGGGTGTTCTTGAGGGAGAAATCCGGGGCTTTTTGTCCTTCCTGCACTCTTCCGTCACGCATGGGTCTATTCCTCCAAAATCGTCTGTAGAAAATCGTTCATGGATTGCATAAAGGCCTGCGGGCACTCCTCATGGGGCAGATGGCCGCAGTTTTCGAGGATCACCAGTTCCGAGCCCGGGATGGCCTCTGCCAGACGGATGCTGTTCTCCTTGGGGACGATCTGGTCGTCATCCCCGGTGATGACGAGGGTGGGGACGGTGATCTGATCCAGCCGTCCCGCCAGTTCCGGGGCCCGGGCGGCCTTGGTATATTCCCAGAGGGCGCGGTCCCAGTTATCCGCCTCCAGAGGCTGGCGGTAGCCCGTCTCAATCGCCTGGGTGATCTGACTTGGGTCGTGCCAGGCGCTCTCCAGAAAACTGGCGCCCTGGGACCCGGCCAGACGCCGGGAGATCAGGGGGCCGATGCGATCCACCTGGGGGGTTTGGAACAGCCAGTAAAGCAGGGGGGAATTGGGGATGGTCTGGTAGATGGCGGCGTCCACCTCCACCAGGGCCAGGACCCGCTCGGGATGGGCCAGGGTGAAGCGGGTGGCCAGGGTTCCGCCGGCGGAGTTGCCCACCAGGATGGCCTGATTCACGGAGAAGGCATCCATCAGTTCCGCAAGAAGGGCGATATTGCTTTCGGCGGAATAGGGATTGTTTCCTTCCCATTCCAGGGGTCGTTCCGTCAGGCCAAAGGCCGGGCGGTCGTAGGCGATTACGGTGCCGTAATCCGCCAGGGGTTCCATGACTTCCCGCCAGGAAAAGGTGCTGGCGCCAAAGCCGTGCAGGAGGATGAAGACAGGTTCCCCTGCGCCCATGATCTTATAGTGGACAGTGACGTTGTTAATCTCAAGGAAGTAGCTGTCGGGGTCCGCCAGGGACTCCGGCGGTTGGGTTCCCTCCAGGGGCGGGACCGGAACCAAAAACGGCCCCACTAAGAGCAGGACGACCAAGCCAACCACGATAAACAGGGCAATTTTCCAACCTTTTTTCATTTTTCCTCCCATCAGGATCCATCTACCAGGGTGTGCAAAAACGACGCAGTTGCTGACAGGATGGCAGCAATCTGGTCTTCCCGAGGGATCTGTGCCTGCCCATCGCCGGACTGCGGTCCGTAATAGCCGAATTGCGCATGGTTACCTCCTGGGATTTCCACAAAGATCGCATTTTCCGGCAGACGCGGGCGGGAGTCGGCAATTTCCCCGGGGGTGGCCAGCCCGTCCTGGCTGGCGAATATGGAGAGCACGGCCAGATCAGCCCCGGAAAGGTCCGTGCCCGAGGCCGGGTAGGATGCCCACAGGATCAGCCCCCGAATGCCGTGTGGGTGACCTGCGGCAAACTCGGCCGCCATGGCGCCGCCCAAAGAATGGCCCCCGATGGCCCAGGGAGATGTATCCGGAAAGGCGGAGAGGACATCGGTTGCTCGATTGGGAGCCAGGAAGGCAAAATCCAGGGGCATGGGCACCACGACTACCCGAAAGCCCTCGGCAGCGAGGTCCTGGGCCAGGGGGGCATAGGCGCGGTGGTCCACCCTGCCGCCGGGGTAGAGAATCAGGCCGGCCGCGGGTGACTGGCTGCGGGGGGTGTAGACCAACCAGCCATTGACATCCTCGAAGAGAACCGCTTCGGTGGTCCCCAGGGCCTGCAGCGCGGCGGCCTCGGCCTGGCCTCCCAGGCTGGCCCAGAGCGCAAAACCCGCCAAAAGGAAGACGAACAGCGCCAGCAGGGCGAAACCGGCCGTCCGAAGGATGCTTTTTGCTTTTTTTCTTTGTTTTTCTTTTCCTGACGCCATAGTATCATTATAGGGTTTGATCCTTAATGGATGCAAGCAGAAAGGTTTTACAATTCCTGCTGCCTCAGGATGGCCCATGGAATCCTACGGAATCCTGTTATGATGCTCTTGATTCAAGCCAGACCATGCCGATATGATAAAATGAAGTCTGCTTAAAGAGAGCCTGTTAGTTTTGATGTGAAGAAGAATGCGCCTATGACCAAACCCCTCCCTCCCACACCCCGTATGTATGATCATCCCACTGGCGTTCAACTGCTCAAGCGCGGTGGACAGCGTTTCCTGACCACCCCCCAGGGCGGCCGGGTGCGGGTGGACCGCTTTGTTGCCCGAATCTGGAAGGCGGCCCCCGGACGGGACCTGGATGTTCTCCTTGCGCGCTTCCAAAAGAAGGATGTTTCCCTCAAGAAAATTCTGGCAACCCTGGTTTGCCTGGTGGAGGGCGGTTTCCTGGAGCGAAAGCAACCCGAAGGAAATTCCCTGCCAGTGGCGGAAAGACCCCTCCCGAAAGCGGAGGATCTGGTCTCCGCGGTGATTGTGGTCTACGAAGGCCGGGCCTGGCTGGAAAATCTCCTGCCCGACCTGCTGGGACAAACCTATGCCAACCTTGAGATTCTGGTGGTGGACAACGCCCGGGATCCGGCCCTGCAGGATTGGCTGGGGGAAGCCTATCCCGGGGTGCGCTATATTCCACCCGAGGAGAAGACGACCTTTGCAGCTGGGGTCAACCTGGGGGTGCGCCACGCCCGGGGCGCCTATACGCTGATCCTAAATCAGGACCTGCGACTGGATCGGCGCCTGGTGGAGCATCTCCAGCATTATGCTGCAGCCCATCCGGACTGCGCCGCTGTGGCTCCAAAGCTGAAATTTCTTTGGGCGCCGGCCTTTTTGAATGCTGTGGGGAATCGGGTGGGGCCCCACTCCTGGGGCACGGACAACCTGTACGGGCACCTGGATCTGGGGCAGTTTGATCATTTCCGGGAGATTTCTTCGGCCTGTTTTGCCTGTGTGCTGGTGCCCGCACCCCTGTGGGAGACGGTTGGGCCTGTGGATACGGGCTATGAAATGTATTACGAGGACACGGATTGGTGCTACCGGGCGCGGTTGAAGGGCCGGCGGGTGATCTTTGCGCCGGAAGCAGAGGCCTTCCATGCCTTTGGAGGAAAGACGCCGGATGGGACTGTGGAGGGACTCTCGCCGGAAAAGCTGCGCAAGGTGGTCTACAGCCGCTATCGTTTCGCCTACAAGATCGTTGGCGAGCAGTTGGAGACCTTTGTTGAAAATTATCAGGCTGAAGACCGCGGCAACCTGGAGCATGCCAAAGTGCAGGGAAACCAGGCTGTGGCAGCGGCCTATGAATCCGGGCTGGCCCGCCTGAAGGCGGAACGGAAGGCGATCCTGACCCTGCGAAAGGAAATTCAGTCCCGGCGGCAGGTGGATGACAGCGCCTTGTTCGCCTGGCAGAAGCAGCTCCCCGGCAACCTGGACTGGCACGGCCTGCCGGATTTGACATCTGAGGCTATAGAAAAGCACTATCTGACCCACATCATCCGCCAGCAAACCCGAGACATCCCGGAGCTGGAGGGATTTGATCTGCGTCCGCATCTTTTGATTGTGAGCCATGACATTGTGGACTTCAACATGGCCGGGCCCGGGATGCGCTATCTGGAGATGGCCAAGGCCCTCAGCCAGTTCCTGCCGGTTTCCCTGGCCATTCCCAACGACACGGAGATGGCGGTGCCGGAGGTTAACCTGCTGCGGTATGCAGAGGAGCGTCCGGAATCCCTGGAAGTCCTGGTGCGGAATGCGGATGTGATCCTCATCTCAGGCTATATGGGGGAGAAATTTCCGTTCCTTCTGGAAAAAGAGAAGCGCACTGTCGTGGACCTCTATGACCCCCTGCCCCTGGAAAACCTGCATTATTATTTTGACGCCCCCCTGGCGGTTCAAGATCAGCAAAACCAGGCAGCCATTGACGCCCTGACAAAGCTCCTGAACCTGGGCGATTTCTTCATCTGCGGCAATGAACGCCAACGGGATCTGTGGATCGGGTCCCTGATGAATCTTGGCCGGATCAACCCGCAGAACTACCTCCAGGACCCCAGCTTTCGGAGGTTTATTGATGTGGTGGGAACCGGTTTCCCGGATAGTTTTCCGGAGACCCGGCCGTATCTGCGCGGGCGTCACGAAAACATTCCCGAGGATGCCCGGATTGTCCTGTGGGGCGGGGGCATCTGGAACTGGCTGGATCCGATTTCGCTGATTGAAGCCTGGCCTGAGGTAGTCCGCCAGATTCCGGAGGCGCGGCTGGTTTTCCTGGGCACGAAGCATCCCAACCCGGCCGTACCGGCCCATGAGATGGCTGTGAAGGCCATGCGGCTGGCGGAGAAACTGGGTGAGAAGGACCGTTCGATCAT
>DAOTUG010000022.1:0-24703 GCA_034437335.1 Anaerolineaceae bacterium | reverse complement strand
GGAGCCCTCCTGCGAGATGCGCTTATTTTCCGATTATCGGCAGAGAATAATGAGTACCATAAATTTGACCATAGAGGTTTTCATGAGTCAGAAAGGAGGGCTGATCCTCCCAGGCAATCAAGAAATCTCCGGTAACACCAAAGGATATAGCTGGATGTCGGGCTGCCACACCGGAAAGAGTCAGCACTCCGCCCAATGTTATTCCCTGATGATCATAGACCTGGCCCTTGATGGGGATATCCACGATCCCCTCAACTGAACGCCAGACAACCAGATATTCCCCTGTGGCTTCGTTGGCTGCAACCGCAGCACCGGTTTCATCCTTGTTTGTCACACCAATACTTTCCGCACCAGCACGGGATCCATCCTCATTGACCCATTCGCCAATCACATCGTGAGAGCCAGGAGTATCAACAATCTCCCAAACGACCAAAAATTTTACACCGGTTGGGCTGGTCGGCAGAGCGGCCACCGCCGGCTTTCGGGAGTCCTGTAAATAATAAGCATAATTCACATCTGAACCGCCAAATACACCCCCACCGCCGTGCACCTGACGCCCCATGATGTCCCATATCGGGCCATTTTCCTGTTCCCAGACCACCAGATATCGGTTTGCATGGCGATTATAGGCCACATCCGGAGCATACCGGGGTTCCGGGCCTGAGGAGATTACAAAAGGGCCGCCGTCCAGAGAACCATCCACCTTCATTACCTGGCCATAAACTGCAAAATTTGGCCCGCCAGGATGGATTGTTTCGGCCCAAACGACCAGATACCGATCTGAGCTGGATGCATAAGAAACTGAGGGCTCTGAAGGCGTAACAATGTTGACTGGGCCGGAAAGATTGATATCTGTAGAGTCCAATACAACCCCGCTTCCATCAACCCGTCTGGCGGAAATCATATTATATGTAGAAATTGGATCGTAACCCTCCCAGACAACAAGATATTGATCATGGAGGCTGTTATAAATCACATCCGGAAACTGCCGTTTGGCATCCTGTCCAGCAGCAATGAAAAATGGCCCACCAATCGGATTGCCATTGGTATCCAGCCGCTGAGCCTGAATGTCTGCAAAGTTGGGACGGTCATTGTGCCATACCACCAAATATTCCCCGCGCTGGCTGTTATAGGCAATGGAAGGGCTCACCTCCTCCAGAGATGCCTCTGCGATTGTGAAGCTGTTCCCGACGAGATCTCCAGCCCACACAGGAATTGGCAGCAGCACCAAAATTGAAAGAACGCAGAACACCGACCCCAGCGACACTAATTGCTTGCTCAATGCATTTCTCATTACATCCTCCTCACTAAAACACAGAAAAAATTCCATCGGACAATACCTGGTTAGACCATACAATTTCGCTCGAAATCATCAATTCAACTTAGTAAGTACCGGTCGGGTTTCCATGAACGGATTATCCTCCGTTCATGTGAATTTATTATATTACTATTTATTGTGTAAATAAATAAAATGCACTCACAATATTGAATCAGCTATTGTTTCAGGGGGCACTTTCTTATAAAATAAAATTGCTATCCTACAGCCCACCGCAACGACGACAATTGCACAGATCTGTTTTCAGGAATATTCTGCCTTAAAGGAAAACCTGTCATAAAAAAGGAGATAACCGTGAAAGTTCCCCGTTTCTCACATCCACTCATTTCAGGCGTGCTGACCACAATCATCATAGCAGGGGCTTTGTCCCTGAATGCTCACGGCTTTGCCCAAACTATTCCCGGAAGCAGCCCTTCACAGGGACAACAGGGGTGTGTTCAGTTGCATATCACTGGTTCAGGCGAAAGCACCCTCACCATGCCGGATGCCTGTGTGGATGGGCTTTGTAAGATCATCCTGTATACCGATGGGGTCATGGGCGCTTTTGGCGAAGGCTATTCCTGGGAGACCACATACCGACAGGATTCAGGGGATAATTCCTGGATAGGTGGGCCAAACGTGTCCCTGGGAGGATACAGCTACAGCGAAGGGAACGGCGTCAATGGTGATTCAACAGCATCCGGGATCCATCTGGGCGCTACCACCGCGGATGGCGGGTATGTTCGCCTCCTGGATGATGGAGTCCTGGAAAATTCACCAGATCAGTGGACTATCCAGAGTCAGGTCAGCGAGGGCCTGCAGCGCGCAATTATCACAATCTGTCCCCTTGCCGGCTGTGTTTCCCATACTTTTACCACCGATGCGTACTGGCCGATACAGACGCCCTCTTTTTGTAAGGACAGACTCTGTTCGGTGAGGATGTACACCGATGCCCCTATGGGTGCCTTCGGCCCTGGTATCTCCTGGCCGGTGTATTACGAGCAAAAATCAACAGATGCTACATGGATCGGCGGTCCAGTTGTCTCCATTTTGGGCACATCCTTCAGTGGTGGCAATGGAACCAACGGCGATGGGTCCTATCACCAAATCCTGAGCCATGGCACAACCACCTTTGGAGGCTCTTCCATCCTGTACGATGATTCCTCCAGTGAAACGAGCCAGGATTTGTGAACCCTGGAATTGTACACTGCGGACGACTTGACCACAGTCACCCTCTTCATCTGTCCCATGGGCGACTGTTTCAAACATCATATCAGCAGCTCAGCCGAATGGCAAATCAGCATGCCGGATTTTTGTGTGGATTCCCTATGCACCATCCTCCGCTGGTCGGATACGGTGATCGGCGCTTTTTTGCCCGGCATCTCCTGGCCCGTGTTTTATCAACAGTCCGCAAGCAGCAATGTCTGGTTGGGAGGCCCGGATATCGCCATCTCTGGAATGACCTTCGGTTCAGGCAACGGATTAAATGGAGACGGCGGTACCACTTTTATTTTCAAAGGCGGCCAGAATTCCTCTGGGGGTTTTGCCAGCCTGAAGGACGATTCCTCCTTGGAAATGGATCCGGCCAAGTGGACACTTGAAATGAATCAAGCGGGAGATTTGACAGAAGCCACATTTTATATCTGTCCCCAGACTTGCGTCTTCCACGATGTTCTGATCCATGCAATTTTTCTTCCCATGACCTTCCAGAGATAATTGGAGTAACAAAATGAAACAATGGAATCTTCATTCCAAATGTCACTGTATCATAATTTTCGTGACGGTCGCATTGCTTGGCTTAGCATGCCGCCTTTCTCCCAGCATTTCGGCGGGAGCAAATCCGTCCGGAGGGGATTCGAAAGAAAAAAATCCCACCAGCACGGTTCCCGTGCTGCTGACAACAACCAAAACCCAGATCCCTGCCACAGAAACCACCACTGCCACAGTCCATCCCCCAACCCCAACCGCAACCATCACACCCACAGAAAGGAATCCTGACGATCCGGTGCTCTTCACCTTGGATACAAGTGACCCTGCCAGGGATATGATGACAGTGTCTCTATCTGCAGACGGCCAAACCCTGATGGTGGTATTTTTTGAGGGAGATCTGGAAATCTGGAACTGGCCAGAGAACACGGTGCAAACCTATCTCCTAGATTATCCTTTTCGAGAATTTGAGATCCAATCGCATAAGGGGGTCACCCTGGTGGCAGGATACCTGCTGAACGATTCCGGGGATATTTGGTTTCTGCGCTGTCAGGACGGGAAAATGGACAGCATCCTGATGGAATTTCCCACCCTCCTCGTGACGGCCATGCGCTTATCCCCTGATGGTTCCCTGGCGGCCGTTGGCTTCAGCAATGGGGAAATCCATTTGATAGAAACAAGCAGCGGGAACACCCTGACGACCATCGCGGCCTTTAATGACTGGCCTCTGTTCCTCCAGTTTTCCCCCGACCAGCGTTTATTGCTGGCGGATTCATTTTCCTTCGATCCCCACACCTATCTTTTTGACACCCAAACAGGCGAAACCGTCATCGTTCTTCTGGAGGAAGATTATGATCCCGGTACCGGGTTTTTCTCCCCGGATGGCAGCCTGCTGGGGTGGGCAACGATGCAGGGAACGCAAATCTTCAATACAACATCCTGGGAAATCATTGCTGAGTTGCCCCAGGAAGGATACGGCTTCTCCGGCGATAATCAGTTTCTCTTTGTTGCCGGGCCGGAAAACACCACCGACATCTACCGGGTTCAAACGGGAAACCTGGAGAAAACTCTCCAGGCTGGTGACCTTCACGTCCTGCCAGATGGAACATTGGTGAATGTCTTTTTTGACCAATGGAACTACCAGGTTTCGCTGGAGCGGGTAGAAATTGAATAATCAATGGACGTAGCTGGCGATTTTCCACACCAGAAGGGACTCGCCCTCGCGCGCATGCCAGCCTGGATCCACCCCGTTGATAGATCAGGATACGGCTTTCCATAAAGTGTGTCCGTTTCCACGGGTATGATATTCTATGCAGGCCAATTGTCGTCTGTGACTACCATTTTGCTCACCCGGAATGGAAAATGGATCCTGGTTGGGAATTTCACAAACAAAATACACGCATGGAACATGGGAGAACCAGAGAGCGTTCCTTGGAGGAAAACCAGAACCGAGGAAAACGCTGCATCAAATCAACCGCTCACCAATCGTACATCCAACCCCTGATCGCGCAGACGGCGGATGATGTCCGGGTTTGCGTCCTGATTGGTCACAAGGATATCAATCTCACTGAGGCCCATCACCCGAGAGAGAGCTGATTTCCCGATTTTCATCGAATCAACCATGGCAATCCGCTCTTGGGCGCAGCGGCACATGACGCGTTTCATACTGTCATAAATCGGAGAAGGATCCACGAAACCATCCTTGAGTGTCAGCCCTGCCGCGCTGATCAACACCCGATCCACCCGGTAAGAGTGAAAAAAGTTTTCGGCCTGTGGGCCGATAAAGATGGCGTTGGGCTGGTTCAAAACCCCTCCGCAGCAAAGGACGGTCTCGATGGTATCATAGACTTGGGCCAGCGCCAGGGTATTGAGTCCATTGGTAATGACGGTCAGATTCCGTTTTTCCAGATGGGGGATGACACTGGCAACCGTACTTCCCCCTTCCAGGATCAAATCATCGCCGGATTGAATGATTTCCCGGGCGACATACCGTCCCAGGGCAATGCGCCGGGGATCCTCCATCCCGACGGGGAAATGGTATTCATGCTGCTGCTCTATTCTCTCTGGAAATGGGTTGGCCTCACCCAATTCCCAATCCGGCAATGCCAACCCCCCATGGACCCGCTTGACCAGCCCCTGATCCTCCAGGTTTTCAATATCGCGCCAAACCGTCATCTGAGAGACATTGAAATGCCGGGCCACTTCTGTGGTCGCAAGAAACCCTCGTTGGTGCAGCCAATTCAACAGTTCATTTTGCCGTTCAATTTGGAGCATCCTATATCCTTTGGTAACAATAGTTAACATAGTATAACATCCAGCCCAATTAAATGATAGGATGTGTTAACAATTAACCACGCGTGAACGAGCAGCAAAACCGCTTAGAATCAGCAATCAGAAAGGAAACTCGTATGGCTGAAGCTCCAATTACAAGACATGAACTGACAAAAATGATTGACCATTCTCTGTTAAAACCGACTCTCACGAAGGAAGATACCCTTCATGGCCTGGAAGTCGCGTTGAGAGAAGATGTCGCCGCAGCATCTGTCAAGCCCTGCTACACAGAACTGGCGGCAGAAGTCCTTGAAGGAAGTGATGTCAAGGTCAATCCGGTCATTTGCTTCCCCCTGGGATATGACACCACCGAAACCAAAGTTTTCCAGACCAAGCAGGTTGTGGATCAGGGTGCGGAAGAAATTGATATGGTTCTGAACCTGGGCGCGCTCTTTGGTGGCGAATTCCAACTGGTGCGGGATGACATCGCAGCCGTGGTTGAAGCTGCCCAGGGGCGCATTGTGAAGGTCATTCTGGAAACCGGCTACTATGAAGATATGAACCTGATCGTCAAAGCCTGTGAATTAATCGAAGCCGCCGGAGCCCACTTCGTCAAAACCAGCTCGGGATTTGCCCCCTCCCCCTACCGCAACGAACACGGCGAAACTGTTGGATACACCCTGGATATCCTCAGACTCATGCGGGATTCGGTCAGTGACGACATCGAAGTCAAAGCCGCCCAGGGTGTCCGCCGATTGAAGGATGCTCTGGAGGTGATTGAAATCGGCGTGACCCGTTTTGGCGTCAGCAGGACCGAAAGTTTGATGAAAGAATACGACGAAACATACGGCTAATGTGGTTCATCACGCCTTCCCATTTGCACTTCTTAGGATAAGGTTAATCAACAAGAGACGCTCTCTTTTGAGCGTCTCTCTCTTTTTTCGCCCCTTTGAAGCATCATCGCAGGGATGAGATATTTTTCCCATCCACAGTGAACACCCAATCGCGGATAAAATGCACCGCACCAATCACGCCGACATCCTCACTGATCGAAGATAACTCAATGCGCAACCCCATCGTTGTGTAGGAGTAGGCGCGCTTCAGAACCTCACGGCGAATCTCCGCCAGCAGCAAATTGCCAATTTTCGCCACCCCACCGCCGAGAACGACCAGTTCAGGGTTCAAGAGGTTAATGGTCCCGGCCAGAACAATGCCGATCATGGACGCGCTCTCCCGGATGATCCGCAGGGCGGTCAAATCCCGCATTCCAGCCGCCTCGCCAACTTCAACCGCCGTCAGACCATCATCGAGATCTTTTCTCAGTTCCGCAAGGACGCCGCTCTCACCTGCCCCTACGGCCTTTTCCGCCGCCTCCGAGATGGCAGGGCCGGCCGCCATGGCTTCCAAACAACCCCGATTTCCACAACGGCAAACGGGGCCATTGAAATCCACACAGGTATGTCCGATATGGCCCGCACAGCTTGAAAATCCCCGGTAGAGGTGTCCCTTCATATAGACCCCTGCGCCGATCCCTGTTCCTATCTTCACAAACAGGAAATCCTGCGTACCCTTCGCAACCCCATCCTTATGACTGCCAATCGCCATCAGGTTGGCGTCATTGTCCACCATCAACACCACATCCGGATAGGTTGAGGAAAGGATATCCTGAATCTTATATCCTTCCCATCCCGGGGTGAACTGACCTCCAATCACCATACCGGATGGGTAGCTGACCGGTCCCGGAACCCCAACCCCAATGCCAAGAAGCTGGGATTTTGGGATCCCATGCTGGTCAAGGATCCCCTCCAGAAGACGAATGGCTTCCGAGATCACAGAATCAGGGCCATCGTTCACATGCGTCACGGCGGATTGCCGGTCAATCAACGCACAGGAACAATCTGCAACGCCTACATCCACAGAGGTTGTTCCAATATCAATCCCAACCAGATAGCCCAGACCCTGATTGATTGTCAGGTTTTTCCACTTCCCCTGGTCCTGTCCGGAGCGGTCAATTTCCTGCAGGATAGTCCGGTCCAATAAGTGGTTGACCAATTCGGTCACCTTGCTGCGAGAGAAGCCGGTCTCCCTGGCAAGGTCCGTCCGGCTCAGAGCGCCTCCCTGGAACAAACTGCGGACAATGGCAGCTTCATCCTCGCTCAGAACAATGGCGCTCCCCGGTGATTCGAGAATTGGTTCCTCAGACATTGATCTCAATTCCCTTTTTTCGGGCGACCCAGGCAGCCATGCCGACAATGCCAGCGTCTGTCCCTAGTTTGCCCGTCAGGATATCCACCCGCTCAATCGGCATTAAGAACACCCGCTTCCGGACTGTTTCCCGAATCGGATCCAGCAGCAGATCACCCGCCCTGGCCACCCCGCCGCTGATGACCACGCGTTTGACCCCTACCGATGTCAGAATATTGGCCACACCGATCCCAAGATACATCCCGGCCCGTTCCCAAACCTGGAGGGCGAGTTCATCTCCCATCTCAGCCGCCCTGGCAACAACCTCCGGTGTAATCTGGTTCAAATCATGATCCGAAAGCTCAGCGATCTTGGTTGACCAACCCTGGCGGACTCCTCGGGCTGCCATGGTTGCGATGGCCGGGCCAGAGGCATACACTTCAACACAGCCGTTATTGCCGCATCCGCATTTTGGCCCATTCAGGTCTACCGTCTGGTGCCCGAGCTCCCCTGCTGTGCCGCCAAACCCAAGGACAAGCGTATTGTTGACGACCAACCCGCCGCCCACCCCAGTTCCAATGGCAAAACAGGCCATTGAATCCACCCCTCGGCCAGCGCCAAAGGCCCACTCTCCATAGGTGATGGCCCGAACGTCATTGAGCATTTCCACATCCAGGTTCAGATACGAGGACATCCGCTCCCCCACCGGGATATCACGCCATTCTGAATACAGATTCGGCAGGAATTTGGTTGTCTTCGTCTCCAGGTCAATCACCCCGGGCGCGCTGATGCCCAACCCCCCAATGGATTTGGCCTCAATGCCCCTTTCCCGGATCAGATCGGAAATCAATTCGGCCATGCGCTCCATAACCGCTTCAGGACCCTGCCGAGCCAGGGTTGGGATCGATTCCGAATTGATGACATGCCCGTCCTCCACATTCACCAGCCCGGCCTTAATATTCGTGCCGCCAAGATCGCAGCCAACAAAAATTTTCATCGCTAATGCTCCATTTGTTTTGGTTGATATCATCAATCGGAATAATGCCGTTAATACCCACCCGGGCTGAGACCCGGGTGGGCGAAAAATCTAATGCAGATAGGGTTTGAGGATATCCCGGGAGATCAGGAAGCCGCGTTTGACAAGTTCTTCACTGCCTTCAAACTTCCGATCCTCGTGTTCGATGGAGATCACATAATCATAACCAAAGCGGTAGAGCTGGCTGATGAAACGGCCCCAATTCACTTCGCCCAAACCGGGCAACCGGGGGATCTGCCAGCCCATTCCCAGAGAGGTGGTGCCATTTTCATACAATCCTTCCCGGTCAATTTCCAGGTCTTTGGCATGCACATGGAAAATTCGGTCTTTAAATTCACGCACCACCCGGTTGTAATCAATCATCAACCAGACCAGGTGGGAGGGATCCAGGTTCAAGCCGAAGTTCTCATCCGGGATGATCTCAAACATCTTGCGGAAAATGGCCGGCGTGGAAGCCAGGTTGTTCCCGCCCGGCCACTCATCGTTCGAGAATATCATCGGACAGTTTTCAATCGCGATCCGTACGCCCCGCTCTGCAGCGTACTTAACAATCGGCGGCCAGATCTCAGCAAAGGATTCCAGGTTCTCCTCAATGGTTTTATCCTTGTCCCGGCCAACAAAGGTTCCCACAATCGGATCGTCCATTACCAGGGGCGCAGCGTCAATCACCTTCTTGAGATGATCAATCACTACCTTGCGGTGATCCGCATCCGGATGCAGCGGGTTGGGATAATATCCCAGAGAGGAGATATCCAGGCCATTGTTCTTCAAAATCGCCTTGGCCTCGTCAGCCTCCTTCTTGCCCAGTTCAGTCACGTCCAGGGTGGTCACCCCCGCATAACGGCGGGTGGCCTTCCCTACTGGCCAGCAGGCCAGTTCCAGCATCTCAAAACCATTTTCGCCTGCCCACTCTGCGACCTCTTTCAGGTCCTTGCCAGGAAAGGCAGCCGTCATCAAACCTAATTTCATGTCATTTACCTCCAGTTGTTGATAATTTGTTCTTAATAGGTGATCTCAACCCACCGGTTTTCCCGGGCGCTCTTCAGGATAGCTTCATCCACCAGGATGGTGTTGTGGCCATCTTCAAAGGTCGGAAAGTCCGGTTCCGCGTCGTAATCGCCAGCGGCGATATAACGGTAGACTGCTGTTTGCAATTGCTTGAAGGTGTCCGGAAAGCCCTCCGTGTGACCTCCAGGATATGAGGCCGTCCAACGGGAATCATCCAGCATCAGGGAAGGATCTTTGATGAGGAGCTGGTTGGGTTCCGGACGATGTCCAATCAGCATCTGATTAGGAATTTCCGAATCCCATACCAGGGAAGACTCCGAACCGTTGATTTCGAAAAATAGACGGTTTTTGCGGCCGCTGGACACCTGCGAGACCGTCATCACACCCCGGGCCCCATTCTCAAATTTGATCAGAACCGAGGCGTAATCTTCGGTGTGGATGGGTTTTTCTTCATATTCCATGTCCACTTCCATTTTTCCGCCAAAGGTGTCAATTTTCTTTTTCGGTTTTCGGCGAATGGGAATAAAAGTCTCAAAGTCTGCAAAGACCGCCTCAATCCGGGTCCCGGTGATGAACGTCACCAGATCCATCCAATGGGAGCCAATGTCTGCCACAGCCCGCAATTCACCGCCCAACTCGGGTTCCAGACGCCAGTTCCAGTCCGTGTCCAGAAGCAGCCAGTCCTGCAAATAGCTGCCCTGGATGATATAGATCTTTTCTCCCAACTCACCCGAAGCGATCCGGGCCTTGGCCTCGTGCACCAGGGGGTAGAAGCGAATGTTGAAGTTCACGGCTGCGACCAAATTCTTTTCCTTGGCCAAGGCTACCAGTTCCGCTGATTCCTCCGAATCCATCGCCAGAGGCTTTTCGCAGACCACATGCTTCCCTGCCTCCAGCGCTCCCTTGGCGTGTTTGTAATGCAGGAAATTAGGGGATGCGATATGAACCACATCAATCTCAGGATCTGCTATCAGATCCTTCCAATCGCCGTATGCCGTGGGCACGAGGAGACGCTCTGCGGCTTCATCGGCAAGCTCCTGGGTGGCCTCTGCAATAGCCACGACATCAAATCCCTGCCGCCGGATCCCTTCCATGTGGGCGGGTCCAATGAAGCCCACACCAATGATCCCTACCTTATATTGTTTTGCCATGGATTTACTCCTTTCTCATGATCCTTATGATGGTTGAATATCCTGGTTATCCCTTCGAAAAATTTTTCCCGCGCAACTCCTTTTCACTGATCAGCCAACATAGAATAAGTTTTGCTGAGCGAGGCTGAGCGCACCCATGATCCCGGCCTGATCCCCCAGACTGCTGTATTCAATGCGCAAATCCCGGGTGGCAAGGGGACTGGCGCTTTTCAACACCACCTGACGAATGGCATTCAAAAAACGATGGCCAATCTTGCTGACCCCGCCCCCAATCAAAATCACATCAGGATTATAAAAACTCACCAGGTGCGTGAGCATTTCACCGACATATTTCCCGCTGGTATCAATCAATTGCAAGGCGCGAACATCGCCCTGGGCCGCAGCAGCCCCAACATCCACGGCTGTCAAGCCCCCCCCTTTTTGCTTGAGGGCCTCCGCCAGCAAGGGGCTCTCACCTGATTTCGCCAAGGACATAGCCTGCTGGGCGATGGCCATTCCCCCGGCCAGGGCTTCCACACAGCCGCGGTTCCCGCAACGGCATAGTGGGCCATTCCGCTTCACAATGATATGGCCAATATCACCGGCGCAACCGGAGGCGCCCCGGTAAACCCGTCCGCCGCACACAATTCCTCCGCCAATCCCGCTGCCAACTTTGATAAAGAGGGTGTTTTCCGCATCAAGAGCACGACCCTGCCGCAGGGCGCCCAGTGCCATCAGGTTCACATCGTTGTCAACCAGCACAAAGGAATCAGGGAACTGCTCCATGATCGCTTCCGGCAGGGGAAAATCATCCCACCCCGGCATAATGGGCGGGGAGATGACCCGTCCCTTGGCAAAATCAACCGGACCCGGCACGCCCAGGCCAATGCCCCGAATGTCTTCGCGGCAAAGGTCGTGCTCCTGAAGCAGCGCATCGGTCAGCTCATGGAAAGCCTTCAGACATATTTCCGGACCTGCATCAATATTGATGGGAAGGGACTTCTGTCCTGCCAGGTTGATATCCGGACCAGAAAGGGCTACATCCAAACTGGTTGCCCCAAAATCCACCCCGATTAAGAATCCAACTGCTGGATTGATACCCAAAATTTTTGCACGCCTGCCGCCGCTTCCTGCTGCAGGCCCGATTTCTGTGATGACGTTTCTTTCGATCAACGGAGTGATGGTTTTTGTGATCCAGGCGGGTGAGACGCCCAACGCCTGAGCAAGGGATGTTCGGGTGGATTCGGGCGGCAAGATCACCTGATCAATGAGACGCTTTTCCTCCTCAGAAACCCGTATGCGTTTTTCCCTTGTTGCCTGAATTGCATGCATTGAGACACTCGCCTGTCTTTACTGCCATTTAAACCTGTGTTATTATGATGTTAATATTATACAACGAAATTTGAAGACATCAAGTATTCTGCAGAAATAAACCTACCTTTTTTTACAATGAAAAATATTTCTGCCTTTCATGGGAGGTTTACCGTGGCGCAAGACATGATGCCGAGAACCCGAGTCCTGAAAACCCTGAATCATGAAGTGCCTGACCGGGTCCCCACTGCCCTGTGGGGCGGTCCCTACGGCTTGGTGGATCCCTTATATCACCAGCTGATCGAGATCTTCGGCCTGGATGAACCGACAGAACCCATCCGGCAAGGCCATACAGTCAACCATATAGACGATCGGATTCTGAAAAAACTGGGGACAGACACCCGTTTAATCTGGCCCGGCGCTTCTCCCAGCAGTCCCACCCACACCCGAGAGGAATCAGACCTCATCTATGATGATTTTGGACAGCCCTGGAAGCAAACCCATCCCTATTACTCCGCCACAGAAGGTCTCCTGAAGAACGCAAACCATCTCTCAGAAATTGATGACCTGGTGGATTGGCCGGATGTGAACGATCCCCGCTGGACGGAGGGGGTTTCCGAACGAGCGAAGGCCCTCAAGGATAGCGGGTACTTCATCATTGGCAGGATGGTCGTGTCACATGGGCCCTTTCAGATGGCATGCGATCTCCGCAGCATGGAAAACTTTATGATGGATATGATGATCAATCCAGAGTTTGCGGAAACCCTTCTGGATCGCGTCACCCAGATTATTTGCGACCTCACACAGAACTATCTGGAGGCAGCCGGGGATGCAATGGACATGATTGAGTTGCCAGGGGACGATTACGCAGCCAACGACAACCTGGTCTTTTCCCCCACTTTGTTCCGCAAACTCATTCGCCCCCGCCTGGAGCGCATTATTCAGACCATCCGACGAATCAAACCGGACATCCGGATCATGCTGCACTCCGATGGGGCCATCGGCCAACTCCTGCCCGATTTCATTGAGATCGGAGTGGATGTTCTGCATCCTCTGGAACCAGTTTCCGGAATGGACCCCGCCGCCATCAAAGCGGAATACGGGCAGGCGATCAGCTTTCTGGGCGGAGTGGATATCTCCCATGCCATGCCTGGTTCATTGGCAGACGTTCGCCAGGATGTAGACCGCTGCATCCGGGACCTGGCCCCCGACGGCGGCTACATCCTTGCCCCCTGCAATCACCTTCAGGCGGATGTTCCAGCGAGAAATGTGGTTGAGCTCTACCGATATGCCCGGCAAGCCGGGGCCTATTGACCGCCCACATCAGCGCTTAAACCGAATGCATCCCTGGCAATCAGGATCGCACCCACCAGGACGATCGCATCCCCCAACTCGCATTGGTGAATCGTGTATTTTCCCCGACTACTGATGAAAGCATATTGGGCCACAACCTCCCGGATGCGGTCAATGAGGATATCGCCCATCTTGGAAACCCCGCCACCGATGGCAATGCGTTCCACATTGGTTAAACTCAACACGTTCACCAAGCCAAGCCCCATGGAGTAAGCGATACGGTTCAGTTCCTGAAGGGCAAAGGCGTCTCCATCCCGGGCGGCCTGGGCCAGATCTTTTGCTGTCAGCGATTCGATGTTGCCCTGAAACCGATCAAATAAACGGGATGTCTTCGGAAGATAGCCGGGTCTTCGCAAGCGGTCTTCAATGGCCCAACCGGAGCAGAGATTTTCCACCTCTTCTGCACTGCCGGGTTCCTCCCTTGTCCAGTCAGGCACATAGGTGTGTCCAAATTCACCGGCGCCCAGACCCTGACCATCATACAACGCGCCATTGAAAATGAAGCCCCCCCCCCACCCCACTGCCCATATTGGTATAAAAAAAGTTCTGCGAGCCGCGGCCAACCCCCCGTCGGTACTCCCCCCAGGCGGCAGCATTGGAGTCGTTGGCCACGATCGCCGGAAGACCCGAGCGCTCCTCCAGCCAGGATTTGATGGGGAAATCGCTCCAGCCCTGGATCTGGATTGACCGGAGGACCTTCCCGGCCGGCGTGTTAATAGGCCCTCCAAAACCACACCCCACAGCAGCCACCGGACCGAACTGCTGCTGCGCGGACTCGATGAACTCAGGGATGGCCTTCTCCAACCAGCGGCGGATGCCCGAAGCCCCTTCCTCCGGTGGAATAACTCCCTGTTCACGGGCACAGATCTCTCCCCGATTGTCTCCCAGAGCCAACTGTTGTTTTGAGCCGCCAATTTCAATTCCCAAAATATATTGAGACATACTTCACTCCTTTTTATCACCCGGACGCAAACACTGATAAGATACGCACCAATCGCCAGAATAAGCCGAATAACCTAATAATATACGGATGTTTCACGCTCGAAACCAGCTCAGAACCCCTTGACAAACTGTCTTTGGCTAATTATGATAGAATATATATGTACATTTTACCATGCGTTTATTCTGCAACACGCTTTTTGGAGGTGCGTTGACCGGCCCACAGGTGAACAGCCAATCCCTCGGAATTCAACCCGTAGATGAGGCTAGTCCGATCCCGCTTTACCAGCAGGTCCGAATGGACCTGATCAATCTGCTTGGGTCGGAGAAACTGCAGCCCGGGGACATGCTCCCTACCGAAAAGAACCTGGCCGCAGCCTATGGCGTCAGCCGGCAAACCTTGCGACAGGCTATCAGCCAGCTTGTCAACCAGGGTCTCTTGGAACCGACCCCTGGTCGGGGGACCACCGTGTTATCCGGTCGCAATCGAACCAGATTTTTCCTTGACCGCAGCTTCGCGCAACAGATGCAGGAAATGGGCCTGGCCCCCCACTCTGAAGTCCTCCGGAAAAAACCGGCGATAATTGATGACACAGCCCCCCTGTCCCTCCACTCGGCCCTGGGCAGTCAAGCTCTTGAGCTCATCCGGCTGCGTTTCGGAGACGAGACTCCCATTGGCGTCCAGTACACTACCATCATCACGGAGTACTGTCCCGATCTCGCTGGGCATGATTTCCGAACAGAGTCCCTGTACAACCTGCTTCTGAGAACCTACAAGTTACCCATCACAAGAATCGAACAAAGTGTCAGCGCGGTCTTCCCTGACGATTGGCACAAGACCCTGCTGAAAATCCAGAACACAACTCCGCTATTGCTGGTCAACACAACCGCGTTCCTTGACAACAACAATCCCATCGAAGCCTCGACCAGCTATTACCGTGCAGATAAATATGAGTTCAGCATCCGTCAGGATTATTAAACCACAAAAAAGAAGGAGACTAATTAATGAAATTAGGCGTGTACACCGTATTGCTGGCGGATATGCCCCTGGAAGAAGCCCTTCACTATCTAACAGAGAGGGGCATTCATGTCGTTGAGATTGGCTGTGGAGGGTATTCGGGAACCGCCCACGCGGATCCGGATCTGCTCCTTAACGACGACCAAGCCCTTCAGGACTTTCAGGATCTGCTGGAACAGTATGATGTGGAAATCAGCGCGCTGAATTGCTCAGGCAATCCCGTGCACCCACAGGGCGACGTTGCAGATCAGTTCCATACGGCCTATGAGAAGGGTGTGCTCCTGGCGGAAAAGCTTGGCGTGGAAACCGTCATCACCTTTTCCGGCTGTCCGGGTGGGTCGCCTCAGGCAAAACATCCCAATTGGGTGACCTGTTTCTGGCCCCCGGAAATATGGCACACCATCCTGGATTATCAGTGGAATGATGTCTTGATTCCCTATTGGAAACAAGCCATCCAATTTGCAGAAAGTCGCGGCGTGCGGGTGGCCATTGAGCCCATCGCTGGTCTGTGCGTATACAATCCTGAAACTTTCTGGAAATTACGGAAAGCTGTTGGGAGTGACTCCCTGGGAATCAATCTGGATCTGAGCCATCTTTTCTGGCAGGGAGCAGATCCGGTGGCCGTTATCCGGGCCTTGAACAAGGCCATTTTCCATTTCCATGCAAAGGATACCCGTATGGATGCCGCCAACACCGCAGTGAATGGGGTTCTGGACCCGAAACATTTCCGGGAGGGTCTGCATCGGTCCTGGAATCATCATTCTGTTGGATACGGCCACGATGCCCTCGTTTGGAAGGACATCATCCGCAATCTGCGCCTGGTTGGTTATGATGGCGCTATCAGCATCGAGCATGAGGATCCCCTGGCGTCCAGGGACGAAGGCCTGGAAAGAGCCATTGATTTTCTGCAAAAAATTATCCTGACAGAAGCCCCGCCTGAATTGTGGTGGGTAAATGATTAACGAGTTACAACCATCAAAGGAGATAGGATGAACATAAGAATTGGAATCATCGGTGCAGGCAAAGTGGTCCGTGTGCGTCACCTGCCTGAAACACAGGGAAATGTCTTTGCGGAGGTAGGCGCTGTCTGCGACATCGTCGAGTCCCGCGCCACCGAAATGGCTGAGCTTTATGACGCAACAGCCTATACCGATTACAAGGACATGCTGCAGGATGAAAGCCTGGATGCCATCATCGTGGCCGCCACCAATACCACCCATGCCGAAATGACCATTGCGGCCCTTGAGGCCGGTAAACACGTGATGTGTGAAAAACCAATGGCCACCAATTTGGAAGATGCCCGGAAGATGATCCAGGCTGCCAAAAGTTCCGGTAAGAAATTAATGATCGCCCACAACCAGCGCCTGGAACCCGCGAACAAGAAAGCCAGGGAAATCCTAGAATCAGGCCGATTGGGACGCGTCCTCACCTTTCGCTCTGTCTTTGGACATCCTGGATGTGAAGATTGGGCCATTGATGGCGAAGATACCTGGTTTTTCAAAAAGGACATCACCGGCCTCGGCTGTCTGGGTGACCTGGCGGTTCACAAACTGGATCTCATCCGCTGGCTGATGGGGGACGAATACTCGGCGGCCTTCGCCCTAACCGGAACACTGCAAAAGACCTATCCGGAAGGCGGGTTGATTGATGTGGAGGACAATGCACTTTGCCTTCTTAAAACTGAGAAGGGCGCTCTGGGAACAGTCATTGCGAGCTGGACTTATCGCAAAGAGGAAAATACCACCACCTTCTATTGCCAAAATGGCGTCATGGAGCTTTATGGCCATCCGGAGTTCCCCCTCGTTATTCACTATGACCATGCGCGGGGTGAATATCACAAATTGGCAAAGAAACCCTCCAATGTGGAACAAATCAAAACCGGCATTGTTGACGCGTTTGTGGATGCCATCGTCAATGACACTGAACCCATCATCACCGGCACCGATGGCTATAAAGCCCTGGAAGCAGTCCTGGCATGCCTGAAAGCCTCGGAAACCGGAAAACTCGTAGAAATTTAGTAACCGGAAGGAATCCCAGTGAATATCGTTCAACAAATAATGAAAATGGTTGACCACTCCCTCCTGAGCCCAGCGTTGACAGATGCGGAGCTGAAAAGCGGCTGCGATATTGCAGCGAAATATCATACTGCATCCGTGTGCGTCAAACCCTACCATGTGAAAAAAGCCGCCAAATATCTCGTGGATAGTGACGTCTTGGTTGGCGGCGTCGTCGGTTTCCCCCACGGAAATTCCACCACAGCCATCAAAGGCGCTGAAACCGAACAAATCCTGGCGGATGGTGCGGTGGAGGTTGACATGGTGGTGAACATAGGAAAAGTCCTCAGCGAAGATTGGAACTATGTCAGAGAAGAAATCAAGACCCTGGCAGAAATCTCCCATCAGAAGGATGCGATCCTCAAGGTCATCTTTGAAAACGACTTGCTCCCGAATGACCAATTGATCATACGTCTTTGTGAAATCTGCACTGAGGTTGGTGCGGATTTTGTGAAAACTTCCACCGGCTACAATTATGTCAAGGGGCCAGAAGGCACCTACAGCTATGACGGTGCCACAATGCATGATCTCATCCTGATGCGGAAACACAGCGGTCCCGATGTGCAGGTGAAGGCGGCTGGACACTCGGGCACCCTTGAGGCAGTACTGAAAATCAGGGAAATCGGTGTGACCCGCACAGGCACCGGACAAACCATTCAGCTTTACGAAGATGCCAGAGAAAAATTTGGGGTCGGAATTCCCGATCTGGAGGAGAATGACTAAGCCCAAAAAACGCAACAGAACAATCTTCATCATGTTTTAACAATTCTTAACATCTATCCCAATGGATAGCTATAATGGTGACCATTGTTGACCTATCGCTGATAATTCTGTTATGATAAGTTACGAAGCGATAAGGAGGTGACAATCCGACCTTACCAGATCATTTGAACGATCAACCGTGTTGACCAATCTACCACAATCAAAAGGAGATAAGAATGAAGAAATTTCAGAAGTTAATTGCCATTTTTGCTCTCGTGGCCCTCAGCGCAGTGCTGCTCTCAGCCTGCCAGGGCGGCGGCGGTGATGATGGCGCCCCCTACACCATCGGTATTTCCAACCCCTTCATCACCAGCGAATACCGGACCCAGATGATTGATGAGCTCATCGAAACCAACAAAGAATACATGGAACTGGGTCTGACAGAAGAACTGGTGATCGAGAGCTTCAACACCGATGTGGCTGGGCAGATCGAGCAGATTGAAAACCTGATGAACCAGGGCGTGGACGCCATTCTCGTGAATCCCGGCGACGCGGTTGCGTTGAACCAGATTCTCGAAGAAGCTGTGGAATCCGGCATCATTGTCCTCTCCATTGACCAGGAAATCGAAGCCGAAGGCGTGATCAACGTTGGCCACGACCAGTACGAATGGGCCAAGACCAGCGCCGAATGGTTTGCTGAAAAACTGCAGGAAGGCGATGTTGTCCTCATCGAAGGCTTCATTGGCCACCCCGCGAACAATCTGCGCATGGATGCCGTTTACGACACCTTTGAAAATTACCCCGGCATTAACGTTCTCGCCAGCGAATCCGGCTCTTGGGACGAGGCGACCGGCCAGCAGGTGATGTCTGACTTCCTGGCTGCCTATCCCAATCTGGATGGCTACTGGACTCAGGACGGTATGGCCATTGGCGCCCTCGAGGCCGTCATTGCTGCCGATCCCGATCCGTTCCCCCTCGGCGTTGGCGAAGGCCGTGTGAAATTCCTCAAGCTCTGGAAGGAAATGCTTGAGAAGGATCCCACCTTCGAAACCATCGCCGTGGCCAACGCCCCTGGCGTCAACTCCACCGCGCTGCGCATCGTTGTTGAGATGCTCGAAGGCAAAGAAATTGATCCCGATAAACTTGGCGGTCAATATGGCACCACCATCGTGATCCCCATCCCGATTGTTGTGACCCCCGATAACTTTGACGAAGTCTACAATGAATACGTTGTCGAAGGCGACTATCCGGACTCCTACCTGCTCTCGGGCATTATGACCCGCGATGAGGTCCAGCAGTTCTTCAAATAGCGCCGAAGAAACATGTCGCAATACGGAGGTTCTCTGGGTTTCCAGAGAACCTCCGATTATGAACAACAATTTACCCTCAAGCATTTTGAGGTTCCCTGACAAATCGCCTGAAAGGGCGATATTAACTAGTAAAGTGCCCTTATATGAACGAAATCTGTCTGAAGACCAATCAAATTGAGAAACACTTCGGCGGTGTGGTCGCCCTACGAGACGGATCCATCAATGTCCGATCCGGAGAAGTTCTTGCGCTGGTAGGGGCAAACGGCAGCGGAAAGAGCACCCTGACCAAAATCATAACCGGTGTGCTCACCCAAGATCGCGGAACCATTGTCTATCATGGGTCAGAGGTAGACTACAACAACCCGATGACGGCCCAAAAAATGGGGGTTATGGCCGTGTACCAGGAATTGAGCTTGGTGCCCTCCCTGACCGTGGCCCAAAACATCTGGTTGGCCAATGAACCCCGGACTAAAGCTGGTTTTATTGACGATCAGATGATGATCGACCAAACCGAAGAACTGTTGAAGTTATTCCAAGGCACCTATCAATCCAGCCTGCATCCGGAGGCATACGTCCGGGATCTCCCCCCAGATGAACGGCAGATCGTGGAGATCCTCAAAGCGTACAGCAGGGATCCAGAAGTGCTAATCCTTGATGAAGCCACCGCCAGTCTGGACAGCAAACAGGTGTCCTGCCTTTTCGACTTAATCAAACTGCTTAAAGACCAGGGAATTAGCCTGGTTTTTGTGTCCCATCGCATGGATGAAATCTTCCGGATTGCGGAACGGGCCGTTGTTCTTCGGAATGGTGCGGCGGTTGGAGAGGTTCTCATCAAGGACACGACCGAAAAAGAGATCGTGAACATGATGATTGGGTATGAAGAAAAGATCACCCAGGATAAATCAAGAGAAATCCGTGAGACAGATGGAGATACTGTTCTGATCGTTGAGAACCTCGACAACAACCGGTTGAATGGCGTCACCTTTTCTGTGAAACAAGGCGAGCTCGTTGGCATCGGCGGCCTGCGCGGCCAGGGTCAAAGCACCCTTCTCCACACGCTGTTCGGGAATAATTATTATACAGGGGACATCACCCTGTTCAATACCACCCTCAGCTTTGATCATCCCAGGGAAGCCATGAATTACAGCATTGCCCTGATTCCCGGGGACCGGGCCACCGAAGGACTCCTGCTTCAACGATCCATCTTTGAAAATTTTCATCTTCCGAACTGGCGGAAATACGCCAAACCACTATTGGATTTGAAAAAAGCACGCAAAGACGCCCAAAAGGTCAGTGATCAATTGAGCCTCGTGATGGAATCCCTTGAATCTCCAGTCAGCAACTTATCAGGCGGCAATGCCCAAAAGGTCGTCATCGGTAAGTGGCTCCTGCGTGAACCTAAATTGCTGCTACTGGATGACCCCACAAAAGGCGTGGATGTTGGCACCAAGGCAGAATTTTACAAACTGCTGAGCAAATTGCAGGATGAGGGCACGACCATTCTCTTCTACAGCTCCGATGAAAAAGAATTATTGGACCTTTGTGAACGGGTATTGGTCATGCAGGATGGGACCATCAAAGCGGATCTTTCCGATCAAGATCTGACTGAAGCCAACCTCGTATTTCACAGTATGGGCGCAGCCGAAAACAACCATCACAAGGAAAGTACGCATGCGTGAATCGAAAAAATTTAATTTTGCACGTTGGTGGAAAAACCTTAATGTTAAGTATTCTTTGGGACTTTCTCTGATCTTATTGGTTTCAACAACCCTGATCTATTTTATCCTCCAACCCAATATTTTCCGTGGAGGAACCATCAGCCGCTTGCTGACCAGCAACTTCAGAACCTGGCTGCCGGTAATACTCGTGACCATCGGCCAGGCTATTGTCATCCTGGGCGGCGGGTTGGACCTTTCAAATGGTGCCATCGTTTCCGTGGGAAATGTCATCCTGGCCCTGACGGTGACCACCCCTGAAGAACCCATAAAGAATCTGGTGATGATTGCCGCGGTGATAGCTTTTGGTCTCCTGGCTGGCTTGCTGAATGGTTTTTTCACAGCCTTCCTGGGACTGCAGCCCGTGATCATCACCTTTGCCTCCAGTTTCGTCTACAGCGGGATCGCATTGCTCCTTCTGCCCACCCCGGGTGGCGCGATTCCCCGTGATTACACCAATGCCTATCGGAACACCCAGCTTCTGGGCATTCCCATCGCTCTCATAATCATTGTGGTTGTTGTGCTGATCTGGTCCGTCGTTCGGCGCAGAAAATACGGCCGGTTCCTCTTTGCCGTAGGCGGCAACCCCCAGGCAGCCTTCACCACCGGTGTCCCGGTCACCTGGATGAAGATTTCGACCTACGTTCTCTCCGGATTTTTCGCAGCCCTGGCAGCCATCAGCTACTCGCTTCTGACCGGTTCGGGGTTCTCAGGAAGCGGTGATGACATGACCCTGGCATCCATTACGGCCTCCGTATTGGGGGGCATCTCGATGAGCGGCGGGGCAGGTTCCGTTCTTGGCGCCGTTTTTGGCGGTGTCATCCTCGGAAACATCCGCAATATCATTTCCACCATCAAACTTGATTCCTGGTGGCGAACCCTTGTGAATGCCCTCGTCATTGTCCTTGTCCTGGCCGGCCCCGGATTAATCAGTCTGATTCGTAGGAAAAAGTAATATGAAATCATCCGAAACAACCAATAGTTCCTCCACAAAGAAAAAACTCCGTCTTTCCCCGCCTCTCACAGCGTTGATCGTTGCCCTGGTCCTGTTTCTCCTGAGTGGCTTATTGCCCAATGGCTTCAACTCCCTCCAATCCGCCTTCAGGCAGGGCACCAACATCCTCCGCTTGGCTTCCTTCATCGCCATCATCGGCGCGGGCCAAACCCTTGTCATTATCAGCGGTGGTGAAGGCATTGACCTGTCCGCTGGATCCTTGGTCACCGTGGGGACCTTGCTCACCTATTCCCTGATTAACGGCCGCAATGAACGCATTTTACCGGTTTTGCTTCTGGTGTTGGCGGTTGGCGCCTTTGTTGGATTGCTGAATGGCCTTGGGATCATGTACTTGAAAATTTCCCCCTTTGTCATGACCCTCGGTATGGCAGGGGTCGTTCAGGGTGCAGTCATCTTGGTCACAAAAGGGTATTACGACGGAGAGGTTGCCCCCATCATGACCAGAATCATCGCTCGGGATCTGATCTTCGATATCCCGGGAATGATCTTCGTTTGGATCATCATCGGTTTGCTCATCACCCTGCTTCTCGAACGGACTCGGTTCGGTAAACAACTCTTTGCCATCGGCGTTAACCGTCTGACGGCCAGGCTCTCGGGTGTTCGGGTTACCCGAATGGTTGTGCTGACCTATGTGATTGCCGGCGCGCTGGCGACCTTTTCTGGTTTTCTGCTGGTAGGCTATACGCAAAATGCAGGGCCCAATATCGGCAACCAGTATCTCTTTCCCTCGATCATCGCGGTCGCCATCGGCGGCACCCAAATGTCCGGTGGGAAGGGCTCCTATTTTGGGACAATTGCCGGCGCAATCGTGATTCAGCTCATCACCAGCCTGTTGACAACCATGCAGCTTCCCCAAGCGCTCCAGCAAATCATTTTCGGTTCCTTGCTGCTGGGCATCCTTGTCATCTACGGGCGAGATAAGGGCCTCAGACAATAATTCACCTGAAAAATTTCTCATTGAAAGGAGAAAAAAATGCACAAGATCAGCATGCTCGGAGCGGGTTTCATTGGAATGTTCTATACCCTTTCCATCACCCGCAGCCGCTCAGAAGACGAAGTTTCCATCGTGTTTAACCGCACCCCGGAAAATGCAAAGGAATTTTCCGAAAAATACAATGTGCCGCGCTGGACCGGTGATATGGATGAAGCCATCAACGATCCCGAAACCGATGTAGTGGTTGTGGCCTTGCCCAATTTCCAGCACAAAGAGGCCATCATCAAGGCCGCTGAAGCTGGGAAAGCCGTGCTTTGCACCAAACCATTGGCACGGACCGGTCAGGAAGCCAAAGAGATCCTGGACGCTGTGGAAAAAGCTGGCGTTTTTCATGGCTATTTGGAAGACCTGGTCTATACCCCCAAGACCATCAAGGCCCTGGACTATGTGAAGAAAGGCGCTCTTGGACGGATCCTGTGGACCCGCTCCCGGGAGACCCACCCTGGTCCACACTCCCCCTGGTTCTTTGATAAGGAACTGGCTGGCGGCGGCGCGTTGATTGACATGGGCTGTCACTGCGCGGAGATCTGCCGCAGTTTCATCGGCAAAGATGTCCGTCCGGTCGAGGCCCTGGGCCATCTGGACACCCTCGTGCATCCCATTGCCGCTGAGGATTTCGCCATCGGTCTGGTGCGATTCGCAAACGGCGCCGTGGCTCAGATCGAATCAAGCTGGACCTTCCGCGGTGGAATGGACCTGCGGGATGAAGTTTCAGGCACAGAAGGGACCATCTGGTTGAATCACTGGCTGCGCACCGGTTTTGAAATGTTCACATCCGGAGGCGGCACAGGATATGTGGCAGAAAAAGCCGAGACCGAAAAAGGCTGGCTTTTCCCGGTTGGCAATGAAGAGGATTCCCTCGGCTATATCGAAATGTTCAATGACATGTTCGATTCCATTGATGATGGAGAAGAACCCACAGAGACTTTTTATGATGGATACATCGTGAACAGCATCCTTGATGCCATTTATAAATCCTCCGAAACCGGAGAATGGGAACCGGTTGAAATTGAGGATTGGCGCGGTGGTGAACATGAGAAGGTAAAAACCACCAAGGATTATGATGATGAGCATTTCCTCATCAAAGAAGAACTCATGCCCGATGGAAAACGGAAGCTGATCCTCCAGCATAAAGAAACCGGGCGTGTCTCTCAGATTATCAAATAGGATCACAGTCAGACAATGAATGGAGAGCCCAAAAAGCTCTCCATTCTCATTGAATCCGCCATTTACAGGTAATGCCCAACCATGGACAAAAACAGCCCCTCAGAAGATCAAATTGAAATAATTCATCCCGAGCTTCCAAAAGGAAATATCAAGTTTGCCATTTTCGATTTTGACGGCACAATCTCCCTCATCAGAGAGGGTTGGCAACGGATCATGATCCCTATGATGGTTGAAACCCTGATGGAAACGCCGCACCACGAAGCGCAACCGGCCCTCGAACAGGTCGTCAAAACCTTTGTGGCCAACACAACCGGAAAACAAACCATTTATCAGATGATCCGCCTTGTTAAAGAAATCGAAAAAAGGGGCGGTACGCCTCAGGATCCTCTGGACTACAAAGAACAATATCACGAACGCCTGATGAAACGCATCAAATATCGCCGGCAAGGCCTGCGGCGGGGACAGCTCCAACCC
>DAOTUG010000021.1:0-15912 GCA_034437335.1 Anaerolineaceae bacterium | reverse complement strand
CCTTCTGGGCATTTTTATTTTGGCGGTTGGATCTCCAGGCAATGCGGTGGGGATGCAAGCCCGGGGAGAGGGGCGGAGCCCTGCCCAGAGCGATCCCTTTGTGGTGGCCAACACCGACGATGTGGAAGAAGAGGCATCTGTCGCCCACAACATTTGGTATGACGAATATCTGATTGTCTACGAGTGGAATAACTTTATTTACGGTCAACGGATGACTGGAGCAGGAGCGGTCTATGACAACCCCTTCCTGATCTCCGACGCGACCGACACGTCAAGAAATCCGACAGTGGCCTACAACCACAGTACCACAGATTACCTGGTCGTATGGGAAGAAGACCTTGGGACCACCGTGGACATTTATTCGCGCACCGTCTACGGTGTGGAACAATCCGGTACCAATTTGGCCACTGGAATTGAAATTGTGGCCAATTCCTTATCCGATGAGATCAATCCGTCTGTGGCCTGCAACCAGTATGATTCCACCTGTTTGGTAGCCTTCGAATTCGTCGTCAGCAGCAATGACCATGATGTTGACGGTCAACGCATGCGCATGGCCGCTTCTTCCCTGGAAACAGACGGAGACCACTTCATCATTTCGAGCGAATCGGACAGTGAATTTGCTCCGGATGTGGCCTGGGGACCTAATGATGATAATTTTTTGGTCACATGGACACAAGACGACTCCACGGAGGGGTATCTGCGGGTATTCTTTGCCCGGATTTATGAAGTCGAATTCGGCCCGAATGATACTGATGAAATTCAAACCGGGCGAACACCCATCATCGCCACCTCATCCCCGTTTTCCCGACGGCATGGCAATTCCGATGTCGCCTACAGCGAGGCGACCGGGGAATATCTACTGGTGTTCGAGTATGATTTTTTACCGGGCGCCTCTGTGGATATGGATATCTATGGACAGCGCATTCCTGGGGACCCCCTCGATACCTATCCCTTGGGCCCCTTCTTTGTCGCCGGAACAACTGAAACAGAATCGCAACCCGCTGTGGCCTATAGCGGTGGGACCTATCCCAGCTACATCAGCGGGGTCCACGCTCCGGCTTTCATGGTCGCCTACATCACCTCCGGTTTACCGGACAGCACAGAGCGGCTCTGGGTGGAAAAAATCTATGATGGGACCAATGAATCTGCAATCACGCCCCGTTTGGTTGATGAAACCACTACGATTTTCCACAACATACCCGGCACCACCATTGTCGGGAGCTGGTTCCAGCATCCCTTCTATGTATTCTGGGATGAAGAAAGCACCCTACCGAGTACAGATCATGACATCTTTGGGGCGTCAATTGTCGCCTATCAAGTTTATAATCCCTTTGTCATCCGGGATTGATAGGCAATGACCTGAACCCTCAAGAAACCAAAATCCAGAAGGGCATGAACTCATGCCCTTCTTTTTGTTTTTCAGGCAGTTCCGCGGCTTGGCGGGGTGAGGGGAGCGGATGGCTTTTTCGGGTAGCAAATCGAAAAACAGCGCGTTGAAAAAAAGAAGCTCTCAATCTGCCCGGAGTGGCCGAGAGAAAACAGACAGCAGGCTTGCCGGGGGGTGCGTGTTGCCAGAAACACCCTTTCTTGACCGGTTTGTGCTGCCCCCTGTATGATATACTTGGAGTGATATTCTCATCCACGGCTCATCTTACTCCAGGGGAGTCTTGTCATCATGCTGGAAATCACTCTCTTCATCAAAGACCGCAATCACGGTGTCGCGCAGCTAAATGGCGCCTTCTCCCACAAATTCTCACTGGATCATCTGAAGCTGCCGAAGACCCCACTTGAGGACCTCGAATCCTACGGGGAGCAACTTTTTAATACGCTCTTTCCGGCTGGGTCACCGGCCAGATCCGCCCTGGACGGGGATGCAGGTACGCCAATCCTGTTGGTTTGCCGGGACGAGGATCTGGAGCAGGTTCCCTGGGAGTATGCTCGCGGGAAGGAGGATTTTCTGGTCTGTTTACGGCCCTTTCTGCGAGGGCTGCCCAGGGAGAAGCGCCAGCCCGATCCGGATCTGACCGGAGTTCGTCTTCACATCACTGCCGTACCCAGCAATCCGATAGCTGAGTCCATTCCACCCCTGAACATCGCGGGAGAATGGCAGCGTCTGGAGGAGTCCGTGGAGGAACTGGAGCATCATATCACCCTGGAACGGCTTCACCCGCCGACCCTCCGGAATCTCCGAGAGAGAGTCGGTCATGCGCAGCACCGGGTGCTGCATTTCATGGGACATGGGGGGCGCGGACCCCAGGGAAATTACCTCGTTTTTGAAACAACCAATGCTGCACCGGATGCGGTCACCGCCCGGGATCTGCAGTTTCAAGTGGGAAATTCGGTATACTTGGCGTGTCTGATGGCATGTGTCAGTGCGGAGCCGGGCCCAACCCCCCTGAGCAATATCGCCCATGCCCTGGTGTCCGCCGGGGTGCCCTTTGCCATGGGAATGCGCTTTGTCATCCCAGATGCTGCCGCCATCGCTTTCTCCCGGCTGTTCTATGGCGAACTGGCCCGGGGGTCTTCCGTTTCTGAAGCTGTTTTTCAGGCCCGTCGGGAGCTCTTGCGGCAGCAGACAGAATCGGCCTGGCTTGTTGGGGTGCCTGTCCTCTATACAAGCCTGACCCATTCCGACACCAGCTTTGCCCCGGTTGAAGGGCAGGTCCAAATCCTCGCGCCCGTTCTGGATCCGGATCTGGGTCTGGCGTTGCCCCAGGCCAGGGGGGCCTTTCGCGGGCGGGTGCGCGAAGCGCTCTCCCTGGGGGACTGGATGACGGGAGCAACCCCTGAACAGGTCATGACCGTCCACGGCGGGGGCGGCCAGGGAAAAACGGCCCTGGCTAGGGAGGCGGTGGAACGTTTTGGCCACGCCTTTCCGGGAGGCGTGTTTGCCATCTCCCTGGAAAACCCAATCACCCTGCCGGCCTTCCTGGAGCGTCTGCGCCGCTTTCTCCACCTGCCCGAGACGGATGTTGAGGACCTTTCCGGTGTCAGGGCCCGGGTTCTTGCTGCCCTGATGCGCCGCAGAAGCCTGATCGTCCTGGACAACGCCGAGACCCTGGTGGATGCCGCCCTGGACCGGCAGGACCAGGAGGCCCTGCGCCTGATCGGTTTCCTGCGGGATGACCTTCTGGGCAACACCCATGCCAGACTGCTGGTGACCTCCCGACGCCTGCTGGGCTGGGTGGGCGAAACTCACCTACCCCTGGGTGGGCTCTCGGCCGAGGAGGGCGCAGCCCTCTTCTGCCAGTCCGCGCAAAAACGCGGCCGGAGGGTCCCCCTGGAACAGGCCCGGGCCCTGAGCCGCAGACTGGCCGGGCACCCCCTGTCTCTGCGCCTTCTCGGGCTGACCTTTGAGCACAATCCCGGCCTGACGATGCAGACGCTGCTGGCTGAGCTGGAAAAACGCCTGGCGGCTGCTGAAGATCGCTATCAACCAGCTGATCACCGTCACCGCAGCCTGAAGGCCTCCATCGCAACCAGCGCGGCCCGCCTGCCGGAGGCCCTGCGGGACCTGCTCTCCGGGTTGTGGATTTTTCAGGCGTCTTTCCTGCCCGTCACAGCGGCGGATGTCTTCCAGAGCCTTCTGGGGCACGAAGACGCCGAAGACCGTCGGGAAGCGATTCATGGCCATCTGGATGCGCTCTACCGCCGGGGTCTGCTGGCCCATGAGCAACGGATTTTTCGGGACGGCTCAATGTCGGTTTACTGGCTGCTGCCCACCATGCGGCCCTATTGCCGGGAGATGCGCCAGGCCGTGGATCCGGCAGCTCTGCAAAGGGCATTTGGCCAGGCGCAGGCTGACCTGATTCAAAAGATCTATCGCAATTTGGACCAAGGGGGTGCCTGGGCCTGGCTGGCCAGGACGTCCCAAACCGATCTGCAGAGAGGGCTGGCATGGCAGCCTGATGATGTGAGGGGGGACTACCTGAACAGGCTGGGCTGGATCCTGGCCCGTCTGGGAGACCGCCAGATGGGCTGCGCCCTCCTGGAGAAGGCTCTGAAGGCTGGGGGGAGTGTTGCAGGGACGGAAACACTGTCCATCATGAACAATTTAGCTCTGATATACAAGGCCACCGGGCGGATGGCGGAGGCCCTGGCGCTGTATGAGCAGGCCCTGCCGATCATGAAGGAAGTGGGGGACCGGGCCGGGGAGGCCGTGACTTGTTTCAACCTCGCTTTGCTCTGCCGGGAGCTGAACCGCCCGGTGGATGCGCTGGATTACCTGCGCCAGGCGGTGGCCCTCGAGAAAGCAGTCCAACATCCGGATCATGACCAGGACCGAGCCCTTCTGGCAAGATGGGAAGCCCGTCACGCCGCAGGAGAATCCCTGTCTGGAGGGTCTGCAGTGGATCCAGGCTCCATGGGTGCAGGGGCAGAGGAAATCCTGGCAGGAGTCCAGCAGCTCTTCCAGGCTGATGGGGCGGACGCCTTGAAAAGCGTAATCAAAGCGCATCCTGCATTGCTGACCGATGCAGCACAAAAGATTCTGCAAGGTTTGGCTCAGACAGCAAAAGCAAAAGGGCAGGAGCCTTTGTCAGCGCAATTTGACGCGCTTGCCCGCCTTCTCGATGACTGTCGCAGCCGGGGTACAGAGACGGTTTTTGAAGACCTTATGGCTGAGAACGTAGAAAATCAGCCTGTGGAGGGAGACCACAGGCTGGAGATTCACACCCAATCATTCATTAAACGGGCTGCGGCTGCCCTGGGGGGCACCCCTGCGGAAAAACAGGCCTTTTGGGGCGCGCTGCGGGTGATGGCAGCCGGTGCCCCTGGAGCGGGGGCCCTCATCCGCCGTCTGGAGTTAGCATTGCTGGGGGAGGATCCCTTCTCCCTGACCGAACCTCTTCCGGAGCCCAGCGAGGCGACGTGGCGAAACATCCTGCAGGCCCTTATAGAGAGAAAGGCGTGAGACCCATGTCCGATGCACACAACATGGTGGGTGGGGTTTGCCCGCACTGCCAGAACACCAGCTATTACATCCTGCGCGAGATCTGCCGGGAGGGCCAGGATGTCTACCGCCTGATCAGACCGCCCTCCCAGCGCCAGGTGGTTGTGAAATGCCAACACTGTGATAAGCGTTTTAAGATCCTGGTGGACTGCGAGGAGGAAGCATGACGGAAGCGGATGGGAAGCAAGAGATCCCTGTGGTGCAGGGCAGGCCGCTCTCACCGGAGGAGAACCGCCTGGTGGCGGTTTATGAGACCCTCAAGACAAACCAGCTTGACTTTCTGGACGCCGCGGGCAAGCGGATGATTGAGCTGAGCACGGGCTTGCTGGGGCTTCTCCTGGCGGCGGCCGCCTTTGGGCCGGATTTCCCCCCGGACTATCTGGCAAACAACCGGGCCCTGATTATTATCGCGGCCCTGGTCCTGTTCTTCCTGGTGGGGGCACTCCTGGCCGGAGTGCTGACGGTGCAGCCCCGCCGTTACTCCATCCCGCCGGATCTGGGGCGGATGCGGGAAGCCCTGGAGGCCATCCGGTCCACCAAGGCCTTCTGGATGCGCGTAGCAACCTGGTCCTATTTTCTGGGGGCCGCTGGCCTGGCGCTGATGACGGCCATGGTCCTGATCTCAGCCAGGTAGTAGTTTCGGGCACACGCCATAGAGAAAATTAGCCCGGCGCTTCGTATAGATTACTATCGCCGGGCCAGTTTTCAGCCGAGGTACTCCTTGTACGGCTGTGTTTTTGGCTCACTGAATTTTGTATTATAAGATTGTCAACAATAAATGTATAATCTGGGCGTATCCATGAATGGGTCTGGGGGCTACTCTGGCCCGGAAGCCAGGTTGCGTTTCTCTCTGGTGACAAATCCTGCGCTTTTTCCGCTGCCTGACCGCCGCCGGGAAATCATCCAGGCGCTGAAATGCGCGGCGCTGCGCATGCTGAGAGGGAGGCGACAGGGAAACCCGTCCATAAGCCGCCCGCGCTGGTGCGGTGCTGCAGCACAAGGCTGGCTCTCTCTGTAACGGGTCCTACCGTAGACCGTGATTCATCAGCCGCTGTGTCGGAGAAATCCCTTGAAAGAGGCACCCTGAAGAGGCCGAGCAGCATATCGAAAAAGCCCATAAATAGGTTATGAGAATAAACATTTTCAAAAATAATGTCATTTTCAAGCATTTTTCCATCTGTACCAATGGGTTCTCCTGAATAATTTAGGCTCTTCCTCCAGGAGAACGCCGCTAAGCGGAATTTTCCACACCATGGCTCCTGTTTTCCCCCTTTCTCCCAGCAGGACGGCCGCTCCTCGCAGCGTCTCTCTAAATGTGGTGGCCGGCTTTAAACGCTCCTGCCGCCACCCTTTCCCGATCACTGGAAAGTCCGTGAGAATTCTCAACCGGCTATGCAGTGATTTCCGCTGTGTGTGCCAGTTTTCATCCAATCCTTTCTGAGGCCGATGTCCGTTCTGTCACGGGCGTTGTCCCGAAAATACCCAGATGGGAATTACTAATAATATTAATTATTTTAACTATATAAAATTATTGCTCGACTCAGTTTCTTTTAATCTGCCGATATGTGATCCGTTTGGGGGCCGATTCCCCAAGGCCCAAATGATCCTTGCGGTAAACAGCATAGTCAGACCAATTGCCGAGGTGGAAATGTGCCTGACTGTCTCCCTCAAAGGCCAGAATATGGGTGGCGATGCGGTCCAGGAACCAGCGATCATGGCTCACCACAACCGCGCAGCCGGCGAAGTGCACCAGGGCCTCTTCCAGCGCCCGCAGGGTGTTCACGTCCAGGTCGTTGGTCGGTTCATCCAGCAGGATCACGTTGGCCCCGTCGAGCAGAGTCCGGGCCAGGTGCACGCGGTTGCGTTCTCCGCCTGACAGGTCCCCCACCCTCTTCTGCTGTTCTGATCCCAGGAAATTGAAGGAAGAGCAGTAGGCCCGGGCGTGAATCTGCCGGCCGCCTACTGTCAACATCTCAGATCCGCCAGAAATGGTCTCGTAGACCGTCCTTCCCGCATCCAGGGCGCGCATCTGATCTGCGTAGGCCAGGGTCACGGTCTCACCGATGTGGACTCTACCGCTATCCGGAACCTCCATCCCGGCGATCATACGCAGCAGTGTGCTCTTACCGGCACCATTGGGGCCCACCACTCCCACAATGCTGCCGGGTGGGATGGATAACGACAGATTTTCCATCAGAAGCCGTTCACCATAACCCTTGGTGACATCCTCCAGATCAATCACCCGGTTACCCAAACGGGGGCCTGCCGGGATGGTGATCTCCAGGTCTTCCCGCAGCTTCTGCACTGACTGACTCAGGAGGGTCTCATAGGCTGAAACCCGGGCCTGTCCCTTGGACTGCCGGGCTCTGGGCGACATTCGGATCCACTCGAGTTCACGCTGCAGGGTGCGCTGACGTTTGCTCTCGGCCTTTTCTTGCACCCGAAGCCGCTCCTGCTTTTGTTCCAGCCAGGAGGAATAATTTCCCTTCCAGGGGATTCCGTGACCGCGATCCAGCTCCAGAATCCAGCCAGCGACATTATCCAGGAAATAGCGGTCATGAGTCACGGCGATCACAGTGCCTTTGTAGCCCTGCAGATGGCGCTCCAGCCAGGCCACTGATTCCGCATCCAGGTGATTGGTGGGTTCGTCCAACAGCAGGATGTCCGGTTCAGTCAACAGCAGGCGGGTCAGGGCGACCCGGCGTCGCTCCCCACCAGAAAGAACCCTGATCGGGGTGTCCGGCGGTGGGCAGCGCAGAGCGGACATGGCCAAATCCAGATGGGAGTCCAGATTCCAGGCATCCAGCCGGTCCAGTTCATCCTGTAAACGGGCTTGCTCAGCGATGAGGGCGTCAAAATCTGCATCCGGTTCGGCAAATTGGGCGTTGATGGCGTTGTATGCGGCCATCAGGTCAACCACCGGCTGGACAGCCTCCTGGATCACCGCCTGAACGGTTTTGTCCGGATCCAGCGTCGGTTCTTGCTCCAGAAGGCCAACGGTGTATCCCTTGGATCGGGCAATTTCACCGGAGTAATCTGTGTCCACGCCGGCGATGATCCGCAGCAGGGTGGATTTCCCGGCGCCGTTGAGCCCCAGAACGCCGATTTTGGCCCCATAATAAAATCCCAGAGAAATATCCCTGAGAACGTGATGGTTGGGCGGGTGCATGCGGCCCACCCGCATCATGGAAAAAATCACTTTGGTATCATTGGACATGGTTCAAGGCTGCCTTCTCCGGGTGGTGTCAGAACCCTGTCATTATAACCCCACAGAGAAGGGGCGTGAAGGCGCTCATCGGAGGGATCTTACTGTCTCTGAATAAAAACGCCGACATTCAGCTTCCCGTCCCCGGATTACGCGTTTGCCTTCCAGGGGTCCTTTGGTCTCGGTGACCACGGTGGCCTGGCCCTTTGCGTCCCCTCTTTCATAGTACAGCACCACCCAGTCATCCGTCTTGCTTAAATCATGAGCCAGGGCGGTGTTGGAGAACAAGGCTGTGAAATCCCAATCACCTCGCCGGGTGTTGAGGATGGGCAGCCAGGCCTTCCTGTCCGGATTGAAGCGTTTGGGCGCGATCTTGCGGAGCTGACCGGCATCCGCTCTCCTGCGGTATTGCCGATCTACATCCAGAAGGGTTCCCACATCCGGTTGGGCTGGTGCCTTTGGCGATCCTTCCTCCGCCTCCCGCCGGGCCCGTTGTGCAGCCGCGCTGAGCATCCCCGCCAGGCTGACCTGGATATTGCGGATCTTCGTCTCTCCAAAGCCCTCCAACTCGGCCAGCCGGCCGTCATGGGCAGCCTGTTCCAGCTCTTCCAGATTGTGGATATCCAGTTTCTCCACAATCCGCTGCGCCAATGTCTTTCCAATGCCAGGCACTTTTTCAAACAGTGTTGCTGGGGAGATTTCACCCTGCAAACGATCCAGCAAGCCCGAACGGCCTGTTTCAACAACCTCGATGATGATGCTGGCAATACCCTCACCGATATCGGGCAGGGCTTTCAGGGCGTCCTTGCCCTGCTCACCCACAATGCCTGCCAGGGCCTCGTCCCGGGAGCGGATGGTATCGGCGGCATCCCGGTAGGATCGGATCCGGAAAGGATTGGCATCTTTGATCACCAGCAGCGCGGCAATTTTGTTAAGCAAACTGGCAATTTCTGCATTCGTGATCCCTTGATCGGTCATGCCAATCTTTCCTGTGGAGTTTAGATGAATTTACGCAATTTCTCGAAATCGGCCTCAAAGGCCGGGCGAAGATCGCGATTGTAAAACGTCGCTGCGGGATGGTAGAGAGGAAGCAGGGAAACACAGCCATAATTGGCCTGCAAAGAAAGGATCTCTCCATGCAGCGCGCCGATTTTCTTGCCATGAGCAGGATGGTTGAACTGATCCAGGATGAAGTCCATGGAAAACCGACCCAGGGTTGCCAGGACTTCCGGACGGATAATTTTGATCTGCTGGGAGAGAAATGGCGCATATAGGGCAATCTCCCCCACCCTGGGGTCCCGGTTATCCGGGGGGCGGTCTTTGACAATGTTCGTGATGTACACATCCTGCCGTTTCAGGCCGATGTGACCCAGCATCTCATCCAACAATTTCCCGGCGCTGCCCACGAAAGGCCGTCCAGTTTTGGCCTCCTTTGCCCCGGGCGCTTCCCCTATAAACATGATGGCTGCGTCAGGATCTCCCTCTCCCAGGACTGGAAAATAGTCATTTTCCTTTCGATAGGCAAACAAAGGCGACTCTTCCAAAGTCTCAAGCTCCTTGTGAAGGGCGTCAAGCCGGGCGCGTTTCTCTTCCAAGCTGAGTGGTTGTTCTCGTTTTTTCAAAGCGTGCTCCTTGTGCAATGTTCAGGTGACGATGTTTTTTGGTTTGTTGCGGATAAAGCCCTGGATATTCTCTACAGTCGTATCCAATATGCGTCCGATGGCTTCCCTGGTGTAAAAGGCATTATGCGGCGTGATGATCACATTGCGCAGGCGGAGAAGGACATGCCCGGCCAGAAGGGTTCTCAGATTGTGCTGCTCCCGGTAAAAGGAATACAACAGCTCTGATTCCTCCCGGATGGTTGGCTCCTCCGGCAGCACATCCAACCCCGCCGCCATAACTTTGCCATCCGCCAGGGCCCGAGCCAGGGCTTCAATATGCACCACGCTGCCTCGGGCTGTATTTATTATAACCACCCCTTCCTTCATCCTTTGAAATTCGTCATCTGAAATAAGGTGATAGGTGTGGGCGTTGGCCGGCACATGCAGGGTAATAATATCCGACCTGGAAAGGAGCTCATCCATGTCAACATACGCAAATCCCAGGGATTTAGCCAGATCCTTCCGGGGCTGGACGTCAAAGGCCAGGACGCGCATATTGAACCCATGCGCAATCCGGATCACATACTCCCCGATGCTTCCCGTTCCGATCACCCCTAGTATCTTTCCTTTGAGGTCAAAGCCCCGCAAACCCCTAAGAGAAAAATCACCTCTGCGCGTGCGGTCAACCGCTTCAACCAGGTTGTGGCTAATGCAAAGAAGAAGCCCAAAAACATGTTCTGCCACGGTGTTATCCCCGTATTCAGGAACATTGGCCACTGCAATGCCACGCTCCCGGCAATAGTCCACGGGAATATGATCAACTCCTGTGGATCGGGTGGCAATCAGCTTGAGATCGGGAAATGCATCCAGAACCTTCCGATTCAGGATGGAGAAGATGAAGGTCGAGAGAATTTCTGCATCCTGATATGCCTCCACGTTCTTATCCGATAGTTTCTCACCGGTCAGCTTCAATGCATGGTTGTTTTCAAGGGATTCAAAGGCGTCCTGTTCCCAGGATTCGGTTTCAAAGACAGCAATCTTCATTTATATTTCTCCCATTGGCAGTTTGGATTATCCCTTGACAGAACCGGCCAACAGCCCCCGCACAAAATAACGCTGCAGGGCAAAAAAGACGATCATTGGCAAAGCCAGGGAGATGATTGCAGCCGCTGGCAGAAGGTGCCAATCAGCGCCCAGGGAGTTCACCAGGTTGGCCACCCGCACCGTCAGGGGGGCCACATCCGGGGTTCCTCCCAGGTAAATCAGGGCGACCAACAAGTCGTTCCACACCCACAGGAATTGAAAAATCGCCAAAGAGGCCAGAGCAGGTACAGAAAGGGGCAGCGCAATGTACCAAAATAACTGGAAACTTGATGCGCCATAGAGCTGGGCCGACTCAAACAGATCCTTTGGCAGCCCCCCCATGAAGTTGCGCATCAGATAAACAGCCAGGGGCAGCCCATACCCTGTGTGGGCCAGCCAAATACCAAGAAAAGTGCCGTTCAAATCAAGGCTGGTGTAAAACTTGTAGACAGGCACAAAGGTCATCTGCAGCGGCACCACAAGCAAACCCACCACAAGGGAGAACAAAATTCGTCTTCCGGGGAATTTCATCCAGGCAAAAGCAAAAGCAGCAAAAGACGCCAATAGCGCGGGCAGGATGGTCGCCGGGATGGAGATCAGCAGACTGTTTCGGAAAGATTTGGCCAGGTTCTGGGTTTCCAGGACATTGATGTAATTCTTAAGGGTGTACTGTGTGAAATCGAAGGGATTGGCAAACACCTGCCACCAACCGCTTGAGCGGATAGCCTGCGGCTGCCTGAAGGAACTGATGAAGACGCCAACCGAGGGCAGCAGCCAGATCAGGGCTATGATGACAACAATAAGATTGATCGGAATTTTGCGCAGAATAGTTCTCACTGATTTTTTCACCTTGCATCCTCCTGCTTCTGAAAACGATTAATATTGAATATCATGACAGGAACAATGGCCAGCATGAGCACAACGGCGATGGCGCTTGCCCGGCCATCCTGGCGATTGATGTACAATTCACGATACATTTGTAAAGCAATCACATTGGTGCCATAGCGGCCAGCCGTCATGACATAGACCAGGTCAAAGACCTTTAAAGCTGTGATAACCAGGGTGGTTGTCACAACTGCAATTGTGGAAGAGATCATGGGTACGGTAATTTGCCAGAATATTTGCCACCCATTAGCACCATCCACCCTTGCCTGGTCGTTGACTTCCTCCGGAATGTTCTTGATAGCTGCGGAGAAGATCACCATGGCATACCCCGTCCACATCCACACCCCCACGGCAATCAATGCATATAAGGCAAGATCACTGTCCACCAGCCATCCGATCGGGTCATAATCAACGATGATCTGGTTCAAAATGGCGTTCAGAAGACCAACCTCCGGTCGGTAATCATAGACAAAACGCCAAATCACACCAGCGCCAACAAAAGAAATCGCCTGGGGAAGGAAAATTGCAGACTTAGCCGCACTCTCATAGCGAACTTTGTCAACCAGCACCGCAATGACAAGCCCGCCGCCGACGGTGAACAGGATGAAGATGGCCAGCCAGATGGCGTTGTTCTTGAATGCTTGCAGCATAGAATCGGTTGTGAAAGCAAAAACATAATTTTCCAAACCCACAAACTCCTCGGAGTTTGGGCCGTAGAAAGAAAGGCGAAATGTTGACAGGGATGGGTAAACAAGAAATATCGTCAAAAAGATCAGCACAGGAGCTACATAGATCCAGGGAATGATTTTGTTTTTTGCCATTGGAAGATTCCTTTTGAATCGCAAAAATAATGAAGATTAAGGGAATGCCAGGTTACCCTGGCATTCCCAATCCCTCTAATGAAACGAGCTTAGAGGGTTATTGTTCCGCTTCCTGAGCGGCAGCCTCAATATCCTCAAGAATCTGATCCAGATTTTCGGGATTTTCAACGTACTCAAGGGCGCCATTCCAGAAAGCATCATTGACGGCTGTGGACATCAGGTCGGAAGCGTCAAAACGTACGATATCCGCACTGACCAGTTTTTCCGCAGCCTTCTTGATGACTGGATTGGGGTAAACATCCAGGTCCACATTCTTGTTGGGTGAGATAAAGCCGCCGCGGGCCGCCCAGATCTCCTGAGCATCCGCAGAAGCCAGCCACTGCACCAACGAACGAGCAGCGGGTGTGTCATTGAACATCCCGAACAAGTCGCCGGCTGAGAGGATCGGCTCACCATATTCTGAGTTAATCTCGGGGAAGACAAAATAGTCATAATCATCAATGGCTTGCAGGTCCGGATATTGATCCGTGATAAAGCCTTCAATAAAGGTTGCCTGGCGATGCAGATAGCAGCCGGGCGGTTCCATGAAGAGCGGATAAACGGATTCACCGAAATTAGTCGCCTGCACGCCGGTAACGCCGCCATTGAGATATTCTTCATTGGTGAAGATCGTCCCGGCGGTTTCCCAAGCGTTTTTGACCGCTTCATCGGTCCAGGAGATTTCGTGATTCACCCATTGGTCATAAACGTCAGGACCGGCAGTCCGCAGCATGATGTCTTCAACCCAGTCCGTGAAAGGCCAGCCGCTGGCTGGGCCGCTCTCAAGCCCGATGCACCAGGGTGTGGTGCCATCTTCGACAATGGTGTCGGAAAGGCTGATCATCGCATCCCAATCTTCAGGAATGCTGTAACCAGCTTCTTCGAAATTCGGAGGACTGTACCAGACAAGACTCTTGACCGCTACCTTGGTGAAAAGGCCGTAAAGACCTTCCTCATAGCTGGCCAGGTCAAGCCAGGATTTGTCATACTGACTCTGAAGGGTTTCCATATCCATGAACGTCGTCAGGTCTACCAGGGCTCCATCCGCTGCAAATTGCGCCAACTGACCGGGACCGGGGATACCGGCAACGTCAGGCGGATTGCCGCCTTCAATGCGGGTGGTGAGGACCGCATTTAAGTCTCGCGTGCCCTCATAGGCAATGGACGCGCCGGTGTGTTCCTCCCATGGTTCAACCATGGCCCGGAAACTTTCCAGCTCATCACCGCCCCACACAGCAATAACGGAAACCTCTTCACCCTCAAATTCGCCTTCCTCGGCGAAATAGTTGACGTCTTCCATGGGTTCTTCCGTCATTTCCTCAGTGGGTTCCTCAGTCATTTCCTCGGTGGGCTCTTCGGTCGGTGTCGGTGTTTCTGGCGCACAAGCTGCAAACACAAACGCTAAGACCACCAGGACCGTCAAAATCTTTGACAGGTTTTTCATTTGTTTAACCTCCTTATAAAGGTTCCTTCTGATTGGTTAGACAATTTAACTGTAGACCACAACCTGCGGCAATCAAGTTGAGATTCAGACAATCTAGCTGTTGAGGTAGTGAAATTTCGTTAGGATTTCGGTGGGAAAATCAGATAATGCGCGGTTTGAAGACCCATGTTCCCCCGATGAAGCGCTATTCGGGAGATGGTGCAAAACGATAACTATACGAAATAGACGGGCTCGCTATCCTCCGAACCCGTCTAAATCAATCATAATCCAAGCAGAGTTTATACAATGGTCAAAACTGTCGGCTCCAATGCTCCGGCCAACGTTCAACCACAACCTTTTTCTGGGTGAAAAATTCAACTGCATCCATGGCCTGACCATGCAGGTCGCCAAAGAAGCTGTTCTTCCAGCCGGTGAAGGGGAAAAAAGCCATGGGGGCTGCCACGCCAATATTGACGCCAATATTCCCCGCTTGCGCTTCGTGGCGAAATTGTCTGGCGTTGGCGCCCCTGGCGGTGAAGATACAGGCCATGTTGCCAAATGCAGACTGGTTGATCCAGTGGATGGCATCCTGCAGGGTTTGCATGGGCATCACGCCCAAAACAGGACCAAATACCTCCGTTTGAGCCAATGTACCTTCTGCCGGAAGGTTATCCAGGATTGTTGGATTAATAAAGTTCCCCTCTTCATATCCCGGAATAACCGCACCGCGACCATCAACCAGCAGTTCCGCGCCTTCCCGGACTCCCTCGGCAATCAAGGATTCAATCCGCTGTTGGCTTTCCGGCGTGATGACCGGGCCCATCTGGATTCCCTCCTCCAGACCAAATCCCACCCTGCGGTTGAGCGCTGCTTCCCGCAACCCCTCTCGCAACCAGCCGATGGAATCCCCAACAGGAATCACCAGGGAAGCTGCCAGGCAGCGTTGTCCGGCGCAGCCATAGGCACTGTCGGCGATGATACGCAAGGTCATCTCCGGATCGGCATCTGGCATAACAACAATTGGGTTTTTTGCACCTCCCTGACATTGTGCCCGTTTGCCCGCAGCGGCCGCTTTGGTGTAAACATGCTGGGCCACCGGGGTTGATCCCACAAAGGAAATGGATCTGACGTCCGGCGCCTCGATTAACCCGTTGACAATTTCCGGTCCTCCCTGGAGCATTTGAACGACCCCCCTGGGAAAATCCGATTCGTCAATCAACCGGAAGATTTCCATCATGGTCAGGGGCACCCGCTCTGATGGTTTGACAATGACG
This sequence comes from Anaerolineaceae bacterium, assembly GCA_034437335.1. Taxonomy (GTDB): domain Bacteria; phylum Chloroflexota; class Anaerolineae; order Anaerolineales; family Anaerolineaceae; genus Brevifilum. Next base: position 630 of record DAOTUG010000021.1, on the reverse strand, counting down.
GGATTCCCACAGGCAAGAGCATAGGGCAAAAACCAGAAAGCGATCATCGCCGGAAAATTAAAGGGGCAGATCACCGCACTGATCCCCACCGGTTGGCGGATCAGTATTTCATCAATCCCTCTGGCGATATCCTCCGAAAAGGCTCCCTGGGAAAGGCTGGGAATCCCACAAGCTACCTCCAGATTTTCGATGGCCCGGGTCAGCTCTCCCAGGGATTCCTGGTAAGTTTTCCCGCATTCGAAGGTGATCGTCTTTGCCAGGGATTTCTTTTCTTCTCGCATCTTGTTCAGGAGCATGAACAAAGGCTGGACGCGATCCCCTGCAGGCGTTGCTCGCCAATCAGGAAAAGCAGTCTGTGCTGCTTTCACAGCACGCTCCAAATCATCCAGGGAAGCATTCTTGAAATCCGCCAGCCCCTCCTGGCTGGCTGGATTCAACACCGGCCTGCCGGGTTGACCCAGTGGGTTTTCCCAACGACCATCAATATAATTTTTCACAACCTTTTTTTTCATCCAAATCTCCTTGATGAATGGTACTGATCCATATTGACAAATTTCCTGACTCAATTATATAATTAATGAGCGCAACAGCGTTGTGTAATGCGCAACAACAAGGCGAATCGAGGGAAGC
>DAOTUG010000020.1:0-11867 GCA_034437335.1 Anaerolineaceae bacterium | reverse complement strand
TGAGGCGGCTGGGCCTTTGGACTGTCCTCAAGACCAACCATCCACCCGCCCACTTCCTTCAGCCGATCCATGGCCTGGGCTAAGTTGTGCTGTGCAATGCGCAGGTGCTCGGTGGCCCCGGATGACGCGTTGACCACCGCGGGGGTCACAGTGGCGGCCCGCGCCAGGGGTACGATCACGCCGTGCACCCCAAAGGCTTCTGCCGATCGCAGAAGGGTACCCAGATTTTGTGGGTCCTGGATCAGGTCCAAAAGGAGAACAAAGACGGGTTCTGATTGGGCCTGCGCTGCCTGGATGATGCCCTCCAGGTCGCTGTAGGGGTATGTTTCAGCGTCCAGGGCCAGCCCCTGGTGATGGGAATCAATACCATCCAGATGGGAGCGGGGGACGAAGGATATCGGCACACCGGATCCCCGGGCCAGGTCCACAATTTCAGCCAGGCGTCCCTGGACTTTGGCCCCCTTGGCAATCCATAGGCGAGAGCAGTCCCTGCGTCTGCCCCGCAGCACTTCATAAGCCGGATTCCGTCCGGTGATCCATTCGCCAGCCATGGTTATTCCCAGTGCCAGGTGGAACCTTGGGGAGCATCTTCGATCACCACGCCGAGTTCCCCCAGTTCATCCCGGATGCGGTCGGCCAGGTCATACTGTTTTTGCTTCCGAAGGTCCTGGCGAAGTTCCAGCAGTAAGGCAATGAAGGCATCGGCGCCATTGGATTCTTTCCGGGATTCTTTCAGCTCAAGTCCCAGAACGCCGGTCAGATTCTCCAGGGTCTTCTGCGCTTCCGCCAGTTCCTCATCGGCGGCATTTTCTGATCGGGCCTGGTTGATCATGCGCACCAGATCAAAGATGTGGCTGAGGGCGCCTGCGGTGTTGAAGTCCTCGTTCATGGCTTCCCTGAAGCCGGATTGGGTTGCCGTCACCTGGCGCTGCAGTTTTTCCAGAATGTCCTCCGGCGCGCCGTCCGCGCCGGGCATGGCCGGGCGTTTGGCCGAGAGGAGCCGTTCGAGGGCCCGCTGGTTGGCTTCGATCACCTCATCGTTGAAGGTGAGGGGGCTTCGATAGTGGGAGGTAAGCACGATCAATCGCATGACATCTGCGCTGTGGGTTTCAAGAAATTCGTTAATGGGGATCAAATTGCCCGTAGATTTGGACATTTTTTCCCCTTTGAGCTGGAGCATGCCATTGTGCATCCAATATTGGGCGAAGGGTTTTCCAGTGATGGCCTCTGTTTGGGCAATTTCGTTTTCATGATGGGGGAAGATCAGGTCGTTCCCCCCACCGTGGATGTCAATTTGTTCGCCCAAATGCTCGAGATTCATGGCGGAACATTCGATGTGCCAGCCGGGGCGCCCCGGACCCCAGGGGCTGTCCCAGGCGGGTTCGCCGGGTTTGGCGGCCTTCCACACAGCGAAATCCATCGGGTTCTCCTTCCTGTCGTCCACCCGAATACGGGAACCGGCGTTCATCTCTTCCAGTTTGCGCCCGGAGAGCTTGCCGTACTCGTCAATGGTTTCAACCCGGAAGAAAACATCTCCCTCCACTTCATAGGCCGCATCATTTTCCAACAACCGGGCGACCATCTTGATAATCGTTTCAATTTCCTTTGTGGCTCGGGGGTGCTCTGTGGCAGGAAGGATGTTCAGATCGGCCAGATTCTTCTTAAATTCTTCAATGTACTTCTCAGCCAGTTCGATGGGCTCGATGCCCAGGCGTTTGGCCCGATCAATGATCTTGTCGTCCACATCGGTGAAGTTCATGACATACGCTACCTCATATCCCAGGAAGAGGAGATAGCGACGGACAACGTCAAAGACGAGGGCGGACATGGCATGCCCCACATGAGCGCTATCGTACACCGTGGGACCGCAGACATACATCCGCACCTTGCCAGACTCAAGGGGTTCAAAGACTGATTTTTCGCGGGAAAGGGTATTGTAAATTTTTAATGTCATGGCTCAGCTCCAGAATGTGGTGTTAGGGGTGTCTATTTGCGATCCGGTTTGGCAAAGATCATCCGGCCCGCTGCGGTCTGCAGAACCTTGGTCACGGACACCGTGATGGTGTTGCCGATGTGTTTGTGGCCGTTCTCGACCACAACCATGGTTCCGTCTTCCATATAGCCCACACCCTGGCCGTATTCCTTGCCTTCCTGAATAATTTTCATATTCAGGGTTTCCCCGGGCAGCAGGATGGCCTTGACGGCATTGGCCAGCTCGTTAATGTTGAGTACATCCACGCCTTGAAGTTCGGCCACCCGGTTCAGGTTATAGTCGTTGGTCAGGATTGGGCAGCTTAGCTGCCGCGCCAGGACCACCAGGCGAGAATCCACCTCCCGGACGCCTTCGACATCAATATCGGAGATGGTCACCGGGATCGCTTCGTCTTTTTGCAGCTCGGACAACACCTCCATACCCCGGCGGCCGCGCTGGCGGCGCAGGTTGTCGGCTGAATCGCTGACATATTGCAGCTCATCGAGAACAAAGCGGGGGATGAGGAGCCTCCCGGGCAGGAAACCCGTCCGGGCAATGTCGGCAATCCGGCCGTCAATGATGGCACTTGTGTCCACGAGGATGCGCTGGCCGTCCTTCAGGCCTCCGCTGGAGCTCTTCTCCGCAGCGGTTTCCTTGCCGCTCCGGGGGAAGGACCGCAGGAAGGTGTTCAGGTCTTTCTGCCGGGCGACGAAAAGGGCGATGCCAAGATAGCTGAACACCATGACGGCAATGAAGGGCAGGATGCTGCCCAGGGGAGAGGGAAGGAGGGAAATGGGATAAGCCAGGAGGGCCGCGGCGATCAACCCAAAGATCAAGCCGATTAAACCATAAAAGAGCGTTTGTGCGGAAACTTTGCTCAAGCGCTTGCGGATAGCATTTACTGGTTTGATGGAAATCCAGGGTGCAATGAGAAACCCCAGAAACGCGGTGATCAGGGTGGTGATGATCTGATATACAATGATGGGAAGTGGGCTTGCGGACCAAATCTCTTGAATGATGTTTCCCAGAGATGCGCCTAAGAAGACGCCGATAATACCAAAAATAACAAGTCCGACCAAGCGGACAATGAGTTCAACAGACATATGACTCCTTTTTAACGTGCAGGAAAAATAAATAATTTCGTATTCAATGATAGCACGCCTACCCCCATAAGTCAATTTATTTTTGGTGAAATTTCATTTAAATACTCTATAAATTAAACTTAGATTTACTTTGAAAAATGCCTTTCTCTCTTTTATAATGAATAGACAGTTGTGCGGACTTTTCCCAGAGACATTTGAAGGTGACCATGGATCTTCAGCCGGATACGATCTTACATGAACGGTACAAAATCATTGAGAAATTGGGGCAAGGTGGGATGGGTGCGGTCTACCTTGCCTGGGATACCACCCTGGAAACCCAAGTGGCGGTCAAGAGCAACTTCAGCCCCGCGCAGGAGAGTGTGGAGCAGTTCCTGCGGGAAGCCCAGCTCCTGGCGGCTCTTCGCCATCAGAACCTGCCCCGGGTTATTGATTACTTTGTGATTGGCAAAGAGCAGTATCTGGTGATGGACTATGTCCCGGGGGATGACCTGGGAGAGCGGCTCAAGAGCGAGGGCACCCAGCGGGTGCAGGATGTGCTTGTCTGGGCCGATCAGCTCTGTTCAGCTCTGATCTACATGCACAATCAGGATCCCCCTGTGACCCACCGGGATATCAAACCGGCCAATATCAAACTCAACGACGAGGGGGAGGCGATCCTGGTGGATTTTGGGATTGCCAAGGCGGCCACCGCACAGGTCCAAACCGCCACAGGCGCAGCCGGGTACACTCCCGGATACGCCCCGCCGGAACAGTATGGCCAGGGGCGCACCGGACCCTATTCGGATCAGTTTTCCCTGGCGGCGACTCTCTATGCTCTGTTCACGCGCACCAAACCTGCTGACAGTATTCAGCGTGTCTTGGGGAAAGCAAGCTTGCTGCCTCTGCGGGAGCTGAATCCCAAGGTCCCGGATCATGTCGCCGATGCGATTCTCAAGGCGCTCTCCCTGCAGCCTTCGGATCGGTTTGACTCGGTGGCTGAGTTTCAGGCTGCGTTGAATGACCCGGCCTTTCGCCTGGCAGACCAGGAGCGGACTCTGATCACAACCACCGTCACCCGCAAGGCCAGCGCGCTAACCCGGGTCTCCAGCGGAGCCATGCAGGCGACAGTGGTGGATCCTGCCATCCGGAAGCGCAGGAAGCGTATCACTACCCTTGCGGTCCTGGGCGGTTTTGTTTTTCTTATCGTCCTGGCGGTAGCGTTGCTGTTATTTGTTGTTCCCAACAATCCCCTCAGCCTGGCAAGCAGGAATACAGCGACCCCAACCACCGTCAAGAACACCCGGGCGGTGCCAACCCTGGAACCGCCGGTCACCCCGACCATAGCTCTTTCACCGACCCCTACGGTTTCTCCCAGTCCTGAGCCGACTGCAACCGAGACGACCCAACCAACCCTGACCCCCACCCCGGAGCTTCTGGGGGGCAGCGGTATCCTCGCGTTTGCTTCGGACCGGGGTGAGGATGGGACGATCCAGATCTGGACCATGCGGGTCTTTCGGGACCAGGCCGGGGAAGTGCAGGCTGATTCCTTTACCCAGCTCACCTTCAGCGATGGGGACAAAGATCAGCCTGTGTGGTCTCCGGATGGCAGCCGCCTGGCTTTTGTGGCTCCTGGAATCGAAGGCAATGGACTGGATATCTGGGTGATGGATGCAGACGGCGGAAATCCGGTCAATCTGACGAACCATCCCGGGGATGAATTTGACCCGGTCTGGGCTCCGGATGGCAGCAGGATTGCCTTTACCCATCACCTGCGGGATGCCGGCGGATCCCCGGTGTATGCCCTGGTCTGGAGTAATCCCGACGGCACCGACCGGACGCGGCTCAGTTATGATTTTGTGGAATCGGACCCTGCTTTTTCCCCGGACATGCAGTGGCTTCTGTATGTGATCTCCGCCAAGGACCATGAGTACTTTTATTTTCGGGGGGCCCATGATGGCTTTTCCTCTCCCCGCGGATTTGACCTGCGAGCGCTATTTGGGGAGTTTGGAAAGGTGGACGATCCCGCCTGGGCGCCGGTGGGGAATCAATTCGCGTATACTCAATGGACCCCTTCCACCCGCAAGATCGTACTGGTGACCTATGATGCGATTCAGCGGAATGGCGTGCACCAACCCAAGGAGTATGTCCTCACGGAAAGCAATCAGGACTGGGCCCCGGCCTGGTCGGCGGATGCCCGGTTCATCGCCTTCACTTCCACCCGGGACGCCGGCGATTCGGAAGTGTATGTGATGAACACCACAGGACGCCCGGAGGTCAATCTGACCAATCGGGAAGGGGTTGATCGTTCCCCGGATTGGAAACCCCTGCCATAAGGGGGGTTGGATCGCTCCGGATAAATACAACGAGCCGGGGACGTCCCAGCTCTGTGAGAATGATTCCTGAAGGATAAAGCAAAAATTATATATCCGATATCAGGCGGGGGGTCTTGCAGGGGTGGCGGGGGAACCATTGTCCACCTGCCGGGGTTGAATCGGCGTTCCCGCATCCGGATTCAGGAGCAGGCTCAATTGGGCCAGGGCCTGGGTGTCATAGTTGCGATGCCCACACAGGTCACAGACCCAGGCGGGAAAGTTTGGCACGGTGATGAGATCATTTCCCAACCAGGTCATAAAGGTGACCGTGCGCAGTTGTTTTCGTCCGCCCTGACACTTTGGACAGGGCTTTGTTTTCTTTGCTGTGTCCATCACGCGCTTTCCGCCTTGGCTTCCCGGACGATCTTGACGCCTGAGCTGGCGCCAATCCGATTTGCGCCGGCTGCAATCATGTTCTGGGCATCTTCCCAGGTGCGGATCCCTCCCGCCGCCTTCAAGCCCATCTCCTCCGGTGGACCAATCACGGCTCGCATGAGGGTCACATCGGCCAGGGTGGCTCCGCCGCTGCCAAACCCGGTGGAGGTTTTGACGAAATCGGCACCCGCCTCCTTGCACAGAAGGCAGGCCAGGATTTTTTCAAAGCGTTCCAGATAGCACATTTCCAGGATCACTTTGAGGATGGCGTTGTGCTTTTCGCAGACTTCCGCAACGGCCAGAACATCCTCATAGACTGCCTGATAGCGGCCCGATTTGAGTTCGCCAATGGACAGCACCATGTCCACCTCCTCAGCCCCAGCCTTGCAGGCCGCACCGGCTTCATAGGCCTTGACCGACGTCTGGGTTGCGCCTAGGGGGAATCCCGCCACGGTGCAGATTGGAACGTCGCTGCCTGCCAGTTCTTTGTGGGCCAGGGGGATGAAAACGGGATTAATACATATGGAGGCAAAGCGGTATTCTCGGGCCTCCTTGCAGAGTTGAATCACCTGATCCGCTGTGGCCTGGGGCTTCAACAGGGTATGGTCAATCCACCCGGCAATGGATGCTCCCTTCGGCAGGGGCAGGGCGGTTGGTGTGGGGAGATCATTTGCATAGGTTTTTGCCAGGGAGAGCAGGGAATCAATGTTCATGTTAACCTCGAAATTCTTTATTGGGCTGCCTGGACAACATCCGGATGTTTCAGGATGGTCACTCGGCCCAAGGGCCAGTAGATCAAGATGGCGCGACCCACAATATCCTCGTAGGGCACAAACCCCCACAGATGGGAATCGCTGGAATTGTTCCGGTTGTCTCCCAGGACAAAGAGTTGGTTTTCCGGAACGGTCCAGGAGCCGGTGTAATTGGGGGGTTGGGAGATGTACGGTTCGTAGAGGGGCTGGTCGTTGACATAGACCGTGCCGTCTGAAATGCGCACGACATCCCCGGGGAGGCCGATGACGCGTTTGATATAGTCCAGATCGGAGACGCCAGGGGCGTGAAAAACGATGATATCACCGATGTGGGGTTGTCCCAGCTTATAGGCCATGCGATTGACGAGCAGGAACTCGCCCGGCATCAACGTGGGCTGCATGCTGACATTTTCCACCCGCACCCGGGCCGAGATGGCGTTGATGCCCAAAAAAAGGACCAGGGCCAGGAGGATGGTTTCCACCGTGTCAATGATAAAGCCGACACAGCTTGAGCGTTTGGAGCCGGGAGAAGGCTGGGGATCTGGATATTCTGGGATGGGTTTCGTCTGGTATTGGTTCATCAATAAGTCGGTTCAGTTGGTGTTGATTATGGTTATTATAGCGTATCTTGTCTGGCGGGAGATCATTTCTTCCGTTTTTTCAGCACCAGGCGAATGGGAGTGCCAATGAAGGGATATTCCTCTCGGATCTGGTTCTGCAAATAGCGAAGATAGGTGAAATGGGCCAGTTCAGGGTTATTTACATACAGCATGAAGGTCGGCGGATCGCTGCGGACCTGGGTACCGTAATAAATGCGCAGAGGACGGCCCGTTCTGGAGGGCGGCGCATGGCGATCCTGGGCCCGCTGGATGATTTTGTTCAACTGGGACGTGGTCAGGCGCACCAGCCGTTCCTCTTGGACTCTCAGGGCCAGGGGCAGCACCTGATTGACGCGCTTGCCTGTCAGCGCGCTGATGAAGAGCATGGGGACATAGTCCATGAAGTTCAGCTCATATCGGATATGCTCGGTATAGTCGTTGATGGTGAAAGCGTCCTTGTCAATTAAGTCCCATTTGTTGACAACAACAACGGCGCTTTTCCAGGCATCCTTGATATAACCGGCAATGTGGGTGTCCTGAGCGGTGATGCTGGTGGTGGCGTCAATCACCAGTATGGCCACATCGGCCCTTTCGATGGCCTTCATGCTCCGGATCACGCTGTACTTCTCCACGCCGGGGGAGACTTTCCCGCGTCTTCGGATTCCAGCGGTGTCAATCAGGGTGATGGGGATGCCTTCAAAGGTCAGTTTTGTGTCCACGGCATCCCGCGTGGTGCCGGGAATGGGGCTGACAATCGCCCGTTCCATTCCCACAAGTTTGTTCAGAAGGCTCGATTTTCCCGCATTGGGCTTGCCGACGATGGCCAATTTGACAGATTCATCTTCTTCCATCTCCTCGCCGATGGCCTCAATGTGGGAGACGACCTCATCCAGGAGGTCGCCGGTTCCTGTGCCGTGCAGGGCGGAGACGCTGTAGGGATCCCCTAATCCCATGGCAAAAAACTCTGTCGCATTCTGGCGGACTTTAGCGCTCTCGCTTTTATTAACCACCAGGATGATGGGGGGAATTGGCTTTCCATCCACATAGCGTTGTTTCCGCCGCAGAATGTCTGCGATTTCCTCATCCGCCGGGGTGATGCCGACCTGCCCATCCACCAGAAACAGGATCACGTCCGATTCGGCGATGGCGACTTCGGCCTGGGCGCGGATCTCCCGGATGAAGTCCTTGGAACCCACAGAAAGTGGGGCCTGCCCCCTGGTCTTGGTGGGGTCAATTCCGCCGGTATCCATCACATGAAAAAAATACCCGTTCCAGTTCGCCTCGGCCAGGAGTCGGTCGCGGGTGGTTCCGGGAATATCATCCACAATCGCCAGACGTTCCCCCGTCAGGCGGTTAAAGAGGGTGCTTTTTCCTACATTGGGTCGGCCCACAAGGGCTACAACAGGTTTCGCCATAGGTTGTGATTATACCTCAAGGGGATTTGAAAACATATTCTCCTGCTGACTCCGACTGAAGGCCCAGGCCGTCTGAAAAAACCGGGTGATATCCAGCCTGTTGTCCTCAAGGTTCGGGGGTTGGTGTGGGGGTGGCCGTTGGGGTTGGGCTTGGCGCAGCGGCCCCTTCCGGTTCCGGGGTGATGGTCACAATGCTGACCTCGACAGTGTTCGGCAGGATGGCATCTACCTGCAATTCCTCATTTTCCAGCAAGACCTGGGGCGCAAGTTGGTAGGTCCCCGGGCCCCGATCGGAGAGGTCAATGACCACGGTGATTCCGGTTGGGTCCAGTTCCTCCAGCAGATAGAGGGGGCCGGAGAGGAATACATCCACCATCTCAGGGGAAACGGTGGCCGAGAGGCCCTCCGCCAGGCCCTGGATCTGGATGGGGACATTGGTGAAGTTCATGCTGCTTTCGATGGGCTCAATGCCAATTTGCACCGTGACCGTCTGGTTGCCCACCACGCTGATGCCCTCCGGCAGGTTCAGGGCCACGCGGATTTCCATATCTTCATTCGCGCCGTTCAGGTTGATGGGGGTGGTTTCCACAAATCCCGGGATGCTTTCGACCAGCTCCGGATCGGATGAAAAGATGGTCACGGTGGGGGGGAGGGCGAAGATGTTGGTCAGACGGTAGCCGGCGGCGATCTGACCGCTGGTGATGATCTTCACCACAACCGTGCGATAGCCGCCACGTTGGGTGACGGGGATGGTGATCTGGACGTTGCTGGGGCTGAGGCTGACATCGGCCACCTCAAAGCCTTCCGAATCAATGGGGATCAGGGCAATTGTGCGCTGGATGTCTTCGGAGACATTTTCCACGTCCACTTCCGCGATGATCTGGTCAATGGATTCCACCAGGGACTGCGGACCGGAGACCAGCACGTTTTCCACGCTCAATTCCGGGGTTTGCAGTTCGAAGCCGATGGCGGGCGTTCCAAGGAGTTTGACCTGAATGGGCAGGCTCTTGGAGACGACGGAATCCAGCTTGACGAACACAGTGGGCGGGTTGGTCCGGACTACCTCTGCCGGGGAAAGGCCGATGCTGATCTGGGGGGTGAGGGTGTGCACGCCCGCTTCCAACCCGGAAAGGTCCAGGGTGACATTGATGAGGTTGGGTTCGTTTTCGAGCTGATCCAGGATGGTAGATGGCGCCCGGACGGTCAGATTCACCTCCCGAGTGATGTCATTGACAATCATCAGATCGGGGTCCAGGCCGATGATGTCCATTTCCAGGGATTGGGGATACATCCGCGATTCTGTCGGGTCGGCTTCTGTGACGGCGAAGACCCACACCCCCAGGGCGAGCACCAGGGCAGTTAGGATCGTGGGAAGGTTCTTCACGAACCCACGCAGTGTTTTCATGAATCACCCCCTTCCCGGCGGCTTGAGTCCCGAGGGGCGAACAAATTCAGAAAACGGGAGAGAATCCCGTTCTTGCCGGTCAGTTCTGTGGGCTGGAAGAAGGCATACAGGGTGTTTTGCAGCCGTTCCGTGTTCAACCGGCGGATCATCCTACCGCTGTGGGCAATGGAGATGCTGCCGGTTTCCTCTGAGACCACCACGGCGATGGCATCGCTGACCTCCGAGATGCCGAGGGCAGCCCGGTGGCGCAAGCCCATGGTGCGCTCCGGGGAGCGGTTGAGAACGCCGCTGGCGGAAAGTGGCATCACGCAGGAGGCGGCCACAATCTTGTTGTTGACGATGATGACGGCGCCGTCATGGAGGGGTGTGTTAGGATAGAAGATCTGCAGAAGGAGTTCGGCTGTCACATTCGCCTGCATGGGAACGCCCGTTTCGGCGTATTCACCCAGACCTTGCAGCCGCTGGATGACGATCAACGCGCCGTGGTGCCGCTCAGAGAGCCGGCTGCTGGCTTTGATGACCGCATCCAGGGTCTCCCGCAGGGCTTCCTCGGAAATGTCGCGGTTGACGCGGTTGAGAAAGGATACATTTCCTGCCCGCCCCACCCGTTCCAGGGCTCGCCGGATTTCCGGGGCAAAGATGACGGGGATGGCAAACACCAGGGCGGGTAGCACTGTGCTGATGAGCCAGGAGAAGGCAGGCAGGTCCACCAGGGTGGTGAGGAGGCTGAGGAAAATAATGATGAAAAAGACCCCCCGCAGAAGCACCATGGCCTCGGTATCCCGCAGGAGCACCAGGAGCCCGTAAAAGATCACCGTGACCAGGATGATATCGAGGAAATCGGTCCACCCGATCCGCTGGATGAGAAAGAAAATGTCGTTAATAAATTCGGTCATATCCCGTTCCGCTCAACTTCACTCCATACTGCCCAGCTCAAAGGGCTGGTTGAGGATCTTAACCCAGACCCTGTTGTTTTTGTTCCCGGCGCATTGTTCGGCAGCGACCTGCCAGGCCGGGTGCGAGATGGCCGGCACAGCCAGATGTTTGAAACCGGCTTTCAGAAACCCCGCAGGACTTCGGGAGGCCAGGCAGCCTTGCGCCAGAAGGATCTCGCAGTGTTGTCCGAGGGCCGCCTGTTCAAACCCCTGCAGGATTTGGTCCGGAACCTCGGCCAGGCGCTGATCGGGGATCACATCGGTGCAGGCGGCGGTGAAATTCCAGTTATCCCAGGCGATCACGGCTTGCAGGGTACCCTGTTCAGCCATGGCAAACAGGGCTCTGGTCCCCAGCCATTGGAAGAGATCTTCGACCTGGGGATTGCCACGGCTGTTCAGAAAGGCAGTCAGCGCTGTCGGATCCACTCCTCCCAGAAAGTTGTCCTTCAGGGCATGGCCAGGGCAAGGGCTGCCCGATTTAATTGGATCATCAAGACCTGCCCGGATCTGCTGCCAGGTTTCTCTGAAGCTTCCTTCGGTGTTGATGATGGCGTCCGCCCTGGCTACTTTTTCAGATTGGGGAGACTGTGATTCGATCCGGGTTTGCGCTTCAGATCTGGACATGTTGCGCGTCTGCAAGAGTCGTTCCATTTGCACCGACTGGCTGGCATGGCTGACCCACAGACGGTCACACAGGGCATCCAGTCCGGCCTCGATCAGTTTAATCGCTTCAATGGCGATGATCGGTTTATCAGACCGGGCGATCTGTTGCCGGATGGCCCGGTCCACCCAAGGGTGAACCAGTGCTTCCAGTCTGGCAAGGGCGTTCGGTTCAGAAAAGACGATTTGCCCCAGCTTTTTCCGGGAGATGTGTTGGTTTTCATTCAGGATTTCCTCGCCGAAGGCATCTATGACGGCCTGGTAGGCCGGGCCCCCCGGATACATCATGCGGTGGGCAAT
>DAOTUG010000019.1:0-16361 GCA_034437335.1 Anaerolineaceae bacterium | reverse complement strand
TCAACTCCCTAACCACCTCTTCGGCGCTGGGCATTTCAATCGGTCTTTCTTTCTTCTTCGTCATGGGTTTTCCTTTCTTTTTCTAACTCTTTAGGATAACCCATTTACACACTTTTTCTGACACTCTCCCATGGGGCGCATGTTCGCCAACCGCACCAGCATCGTGATCGCCCATCGGCTGAGCACCATTCTTTCAGCCGATCTGATTCTGGTGCTGGACAAGGGACGGATTGTGGAACGGGGCACCCACCAAACCCTCCTTGCAAAAAAAGGTCTCTATGCCCATCTCTATGAAACTCAATTTGACGAGAAATAGACCACCCCGGCCCTACCCCTTCCGGGCATAGGCGTAGGCATAGCAAAAATCAAAACCCAGCCGGTCATACAGGGCCAAAGCCGCATCATTGTCCCCCTCCACCTGCAGATAGCCAAAATCCGCACCCCGCTCGTTCCCCCAGCGGCTCAGCGCATCCATGAGGGCCCGGGCATACCCCCGGCGCCGATGCCCTTCGGCCGTGAAAATGCTGAAATATCCCAGAAAGGGGGGCTCCACCACGCCCATGCCGCAGGCCACCGGAAAATCCCCCATCCACAGCCCCAACAACGCCTTTTCAGCGACGATCACCCGCAATATCTCCAAATGGATGGCCCAATCGGAGGACTGAGTCCCCGTCAGCGCAGCCCGCAATGCGATCCAGTCTTCCTTTGCCAGCCGTCGGACTCGCAGCCCGGTGGGCAGAGCATATCCCGGATCCACGCGCCGACCCAGCACCAGGGTCCGGTCAAACGTTTCATACCCGGCCTCCGCCAGAGCCGTCCGCACTTCAGGTCCCGTGAAAGGTTCCGGCAGACGAAAAAGGGTCGGCAGCCCCATCCGGTCATAAACCCTTTCACACCGAGAAATTTTTTCATCCGGCGGGAAGGTTCCGGCATAGCGCACATGGATCGAATTGGCGCGTTTGGTATAGCCCGCTGCAAACCGCAGCAGCCAGCCGTCATACAGCATCTGCCGGGGGGCCGGCCAGGCATTCAATGCGGCCTCTTCAATCCGATCCAAATAATTCTCAGCGTGTCTCAGGGCGGTTTCCATGCCCCCATTGTATCATCGCAGCCAGACAGGGAATGTTATAATCCCAGACAGTTTCACCAAACAAAGGAGAGACGCACCCATGCCCGAACCGATCCGGATCCTGCTCCTCGGCGCGGGAAACCGCGGCGCAACAGCCTATGGCGCTTACGCCCTGCAGCATCCTGACGAAGTGCAGTTCACCGCTGTGGCCGAACCAAACCCCGTCCGTCGGCGCAAATTCAGCGCTGACCACTGCATCCCGGAGGAACGCCAATTCACCGGCTGGCGGGAAGCCCTGAAAGCCGGAAAACTGGCCGATGCGGCGATTAACGCCACCCAGGACGCCCTGCACCATGATTCCACCCTGGCCGCCCTGGCGGCGGGATACGACATCCTCCTGGAAAAGCCCATCGCTCCCACCCTGGAGGAAACCACGAACATCATTCGGGCTGCGGAAGCCAGTGGGCGAACCTTACAGATCTGTCATGTGCTGCGCTTCACCGATTTCTTCCAAACAATGCACGAGATCCTCCATTCCGGCAGCCTGGGGCAGATCATCACCCTCTCACACCGGGAAAATGTCTCCTATTTCCACATGGCCCACAGTTTTGTGCGCGGCAACTGGCGCAACACCGCCGAGAGCGCGCCCATGATCCTGGCCAAATGCTGTCATGACCTGGATCTGCTCTACTGGTTCCTGGGAGAAAAAGCCCTCTGGCTCAGTTCCACTGGTGGCTTGCGCCACTTCAGGGCGGAAAATGCCCCCGCAGGAGCGCCCATGCGCTGCACGGACGGCTGCCCGGCGGCGGATGCCTGCCCATATTACGCCCCGCGCATCTACCGGGATATCCTCCCAATCAAGCAGGCCGTCCGGAACACCCGCAACCGGCTTTATCAGGCCGTCGGCGCCCTGACGATGGAAGCCCCTCGCCTGGCCGCAACCCTGGGTCGGCTGATTCCCCCCATCCGTACCCTGACGGAATACAGCGGCTGGCCTCGCAACACCATCACCGACGCGCCGGAACAGGATGCCGCTGTCATGGACGCCTTGCACAACGGGCCCTACGGCCGCTGCGTGTACCATTGCGACAATGATGTGGTGGACCACCAGGTGGTCAGTCTGACATTCAAAAGCGGAATTTCCGCTACCCTGACCATGCACGGCCATTCCCACGAGGAGGGACGCACCCTGCGGGTGGACGGCTCCCGGGGAACTCTTCTGGGCAAGTTCAGCTTCAGCCGCACCTGGATTGAAGTCCATACGCACGGCGGGGGTGTGACCCGCCTGGATTTCCCCGCCGGGGTGGAATCGGCTTCAGGTCACGGCGGCGGCGACAGCGGATTGATGCGCCAGTTCCTCACCAGCCTGCGCGGGGAGGAAGCGCCCCTGACAACAGCCCGGGACTCCCTTGAAAGCCATCTGATGGCCTTTGCTGCCGAGGAAGCCCGTCTGGCCCATCAAACCGTGGACCTGCGCGCCTTTCGGGCGCGCGCCGGCCTTCCAGAACCCCAAATAGACGAACCCTAACGGCCGACATAATGCGCCAGATGCTCCGCCTGGAAAGCCTCCGCCCGGGCCAGAATGCGGGGCATCACCCGAGCAGTGCCTCCCTCCGCCTGCAGGTCAGCCAGCATGACCGGCGGAGCAAAGCTCACCCGGGGCCGGGGGGCCACCCGCCAGGGGAACAACAGATGCCAGATGACCTGAAGGAAGCCCGCCCAACGACGCTGCCCGATGCTGTCCTGTCGGATGCGGCAGAGGGGGTGGTTGGCAAAACGGGGCAGCAGGACGCCGCTGACGATCGCCAGGACCAGCCGGGTCTCCGGAGCCTTGCGGAGCATGATGCCCAGGGCAGGGGACCAATCCTTAATGCCGACATCCTTCCCATTTCCCAGGGCCGGGTCCGGTTCAATCAACCCGCTGCCAAAGGTCAGCACAGCCCCGCCCCCGTGAAGATGGGCAATGGCCTCCCGCAAGGCCAGCATCCGCGAGGCCTGGGATTTCCCCACCTGGATCAGCCAGGGGGAAATCGCAGGTAAGGTATGGTAGAAACCGGTCTCGGATACAATCAGCTTCAGGTCACCCCGGGAAAGCCCGGCCCCCAAACAGGCTGAATCCGTGGCCCCCGGGTTGTTGGCCACGATCAACAACGGCCCTTCCAACGGCAGATGCTCCCGTCCCTGCACCGCCAGAGGCACCCTAAGATCCTTCAGAAGGGACCGGCATCCCCCCGGAATCCCCTCCTGGGCAGCAGCCTGATTGGCCCTGACGAACAGGCGGGAACATTTTCGGGTCGGGAGGTAGAAAAACCAACCCAGGATTTTCCGGGGCCACTTTTCTGGATTGGAGCCCATCGCCCGAAACACCTCATCTGTGATCCGGGCCTGCATACGCTTAATTGACGGTGTCGCATCCATGTGGTCCGCCCCCGAATTATCCCAGGATGAACCCGGAGAGCCGGGCGGTTTCCCTGGCCAGCCGTCGGATGGATAAGCGTTCCTTGCCCTTGAGATACGTTTCCAGTGTGTCCCCCAAGGGCTCTGCCCACTGCCGGGGGACATCCCGCATCACTCCCAAAACGGTGCCCACCAATCCCGCATTGCAGTCCACGTCATTCCCGGCCAGAGCCAGGAGGGCCATGGATTCGGTGAAATCCCCACCTCCAAACCACAGGGCCAGCAAATCGGCGGCAATATTGGGGTAGGCATGGATCCAATTATGTTGCTCAAAGCGGGGGGCCAGAGCATCCCAGGCAGCTTCAGGGGAGGTGTGTCCTTCCAGCGTTTCCAGGACCCCCATCACCACCGCGGCATACTGACTGCCCTGGGGCAGGTAGGGTCGGGCCGCCCGGACCAGAGCCCGGGGATCCTGCTCAACAAAGGCCAGGGCGGTGAGCACCGCCGCAAAGACCTCACCGTAGACCCCATTTTGGGCATGGGAGACAATGCCATCCAGGTGGGCCAGTCGGGCGGCTTCCATCGGCCAGCCCGGAGCCAGCATGCCGCAGACCATCCCCCGCATCTGGCCCCCAATCCAGTCATGGTAGGGATTCTGCCACGCCCCGGATTGGGGCGGCATCAAACCCAGATTGAGGTTGCGCAATGCCACCCACTCCGCAGACCAGCCGAAGGGGATTTGTCGCACCCATTCCAGGGCGATATCCCGGCTGGTCATCTCCCGACCTTTGCGATCCAGGACATCCAGAAAAACCAGTTCGTAGACTACATCGTCATTGACAGTCTCCGGCTCCGTGATGTAGTCACGCACCTGCCCATAGACTGCAGCGATCTGCTCTCCGGTGTAGCCCTCAATGGCGGTTCCAAAGGATCCGCCCGCAAGCTGCCCCAGCCAGCCCTGATAGATCCGCTCTGGAAGGGAGCCTTGATCAACGGGCAGGGGATCGGATTCGGTTCCGGCTCCCTGGGCAGCCTGGAGGCTTTCCCAGTCCAGGGGGTGTTCAAAGCGGTGATAGGGACTGTTCGGATCCACGGGCGCTTCCACCAGGGCCGCCATCAGTTCAGCCGTCAAGGCTCGCAGCTCGTTCACCCGACCGGCTTTGTGCAAAGCCAGCCCTTCAGGCAGCAGCTTCTCCGCCCGGCTGACGTCAAAGCCCAGATTGCCCTTGGCCTGGACCATTTCCACATAGGCGATCTCCGGAGCGCGGGAACCTGGCACCGGCGTATACCAGAAAAGGTCCACGAGGGCATCGCCCTGGGGCGGTTCAAAATCCGCCTCAAACCAATCGCTGTCGGCCTCCCGCCGGTCCACGGGCACAGCATTGTCCCGCAGTTCGCGTTCCATTTCCCAGGCTTTTTTATGCATGATCTCCTCCGTGCAGGTTGTGGCTTTCTCTGAATTATAGTCCCTTCCGGAAGCCGGTTCAAAAACAGCCTTTCCAGTGCTGCACCGCGCCGGCATTCAGGGTAAACTGAAGCCACAATCCATCAGCACAAAAAGGAGCAACCAATGAAAACCATCGGTCTTTTGGGCGGGATGAGCTGGGAATCCTCCATCGAATACTATCGCATCATCAACCAGACCGTCCAGGAACGTCTGGGGGGTCTGCATTCAGCCCAATGCCTGATGTATTCAGTTGATTTCGCCCCCATTGAAGCCCTCCAGCAAACCGGAGACTGGGATCTTCTGGCCAGCCTGATGATCGAAGCCGCCGGACGATTGGAGCGGGGCGGGGCCGATTTTCTCGTCATCTGCACCAACACCATGCACCGGATGGTCAACGCCATGAAAAAAGCCCTGTATATCCCCATCCTGCATATCGCCGATGCGACCGCCTGGGCCGTCAAGGCCCGGGGCCTGAACAGGGTGGGCCTCCTGGGCACCCGCTTCACCATGGAGGCGGATTTTTACCGCGGCCGCCTTGAAAAACAGCACGGCTTGGAGGTCCTCATCCCCGATGCCGCAGGACGGGAGACCGTTCACCGCATCATCTATGACGAGCTGGTCCAGGGTCACATTCTCCCGGAATCCCGTCAGGCCTACCTGCAGGTGATTCAGGAACTGCGTGACCGGGGCGCCCAGGGGGTGATCCTCGGATGCACCGAGATCGGCCTCCTGGTGCAGCAGAAAGACCTGACCCTGCCGGTCTTCGACACCACCCGCATCCACGCCGAGGCGGCGGTTAAACGGGCCCTGGCGAGTGATGAAAGCCCATAAAGAATCATCGGAGTGCTGCAGGAATCAAAAAATGGCTGCCGAGGCAGCCATTTTTTTCGACAAGGTGCCGAGTCGCAGAATCGAACTGCGGACACCGCGATTTTCAGTCGCGTGCTCTACCAACTGAGCTAACTCGGCTTGCGACGCTTCCTTGTTTAAGCGTGTCCCTGATTTTAACCCTTCCCCCAGAGATTGTCAAGCCGGGTTTTTCCGCCTACCGAGTGGGGTCATCGGGCCAGTTCCATTCCTCCGGATCCACATAGAAATCCACCGGATCCACCCCGGAGGCGGTCTGCCCGGGATAAACCTTCACATCAATCAGCCGGTGATTTTCGCAATCCACGGACAAGCCGCAGGGCACGGCGTGGGTGTATGCGCCGGAGATATCCGGGGTATCCCGGACAAAGGCCACCACATGGTAGGTGCCCACGGGCAGGTCTGAAATCTGATACTGACTCTGGTTGGCCATCGTGTCAACATAATAGTAGTAGCTGCTGTACACATCAAAGGCCACCACCCGCAGGGGCGGAATGGCTTCGCTGGGATATCCGAGATTACCGCTGATGACCCCAATTTCCGCCACGGTTGGATCCGAAGGCCAATCGCTGCCCCTGGGCGGGAGATACCAGTCCCCGGGATCAACATCCACCGTCATCTGGCCAGCCACAACCTAAACCGGAACCAGGCTGTGATCGTCGCATCCGGCCTGCAGACCGCACAGAACCGCCTCAGAATATCCGCCAGCCAGCCCGGGCGTGGCGCCCAGGTCGGCAGGATTGATCAGATAGGACACCACAACATAGGTGCCGGGGGGCGTTTCCAGGGTGTAGGTCTGCCCATCCCGCACTTCAGTGTAATAGAAGGCCGATGGGTCGTTGACATCAAAGGCCACCACCCGCTGTGGGGGGAGGACCTCACTGGGATAGGACAGCGATCCGAAAATTCCCGTGACATTCCCATTCTGAGACTCCGGCAGGCTAGGGTCCGGCGGCCAGGATTTCTCCTCCGGGGGGACATACCAATCAATGGGATCAATCCCCGTCACGTCCTCTCCCGGCCCCACCGGGACATCCACCAGGGAATGGTCTGTGCATGCCGCCGTAAGGCCGCAGGGTACGGCCCGGGTGTAGGCGGCCGAAAGAGAAAGGCTTTCCTCCGCCGATCCCGCCTCCGCCAAATAGGCCACCACATGGTACGTCCCGGGGGGCAGATCCGCAATGGTGTAGGTGCTCTGCCCTTCTTCGGTTAGGGTGGCATAGGTGTAAGGAGAATCCTCATCAATCCGGAAGGCGACCACATGCTGGGCCGGGATGAATTCGCTGGGGTAGGCCAGATTTCCGGAGATACTGCCGTCTCCGGCCAGGGTGGTCGGGTCCGAAAGGGTCGGATCGGCTGGCCAGGAACGCACCTCCGGAGGTGCGTACCAATCGGTGGGATCCACGCCGGTGACTGTTTCCCCGGCGCGCACGGTCACCGGCACCAGGGAATGGTCGCTGCAGGCTGCTGTCAGGCCGCAGGGCACCGCCTGGGTGTAGGCGCCGGAAAGCGACAGGCTCTCCTCCGGGCTGGCCGCCTCCGCCAGATAGGCCACCACATGGTACGTCCCGGGGGGCAGGCCGCTGAGCGCATAGGTTGATTGCCCGGGGGCAGTGGTGGTATCAAACCAGGCATCACTGCCCTCCTGAAAGGCTACCACATGCTGGGCGGGCAGGGTTTCGCTAGGGTAACTCAAACTGCCCTGGATTGTCCCTGTCTCCGATGTCGGTTCCCGGGTTGGGGTGGGATCGGGGGCCGTATCGGCTGAGATAGCCGTCATGGTGGCGTTCACCTGGGCTTCTACCGTCTGCTCCTGTCCGGCGATGGTATCCTCGGCAAATTCCTGCAGGTCGCAGGCCGCCAGAGAGAAGGGTAAAAGAAGGATGACGAAAAGACCTGGCAATTTTTTCATGGGGGAGTCCTTTTCCTGTTGAGGAATTGTCAGATTAATTTTACATTTAAACCATCCGGTTTGTCCAGAAAACACCCGGCCTTGCCATGGCCCTGCACCATAGAAAAAGCCCCCGAAGGGCGTTCAGATCCATCGGGGGCTGATCAGGGGGAGGCGGAGAGTCTATGCCGCCTCCCACCAGGTGGCGCTGAGCAAACTAATCGTTCCACACATTGGGCAGGTAAAGGGGATTCTGGAAGATCGGCCAGTGATAGGCCTGGGCCGTACCGGGAGGCGCGTGGTAGTCAATCAGGATGATCCCATCCACATCCGTCTTCTCATACAGGGTCTGATTCCAAACGCTGAAAAGAAGCGTACCGGGACTGAACCATGGCACATTATCAGTGAACCCCCACTTCAAACTGAAATCTGAGTAGTCCATGGTGCCAGCTTCGCCCTCATCCACATTGCCCATCATATCAAAGGCGAACACCTGATAATCAAAATCGGTGTTTTCCGGGCTGTCCAGGTCCAGGCCGTAATATGCATCCGGCAGATACCAGAACTGGAAGTTGGAGTAGAAATCGGTGAAGATCAGGTAATCCGATCCGATATCCAATGTGCCCGTGGCCAGGTCAACCTGGAAGACGAGCCAGCCGTTATCATAAGCTCCGGCCATGCCGGCGCCTAGGTCATAGTTGAAGGCGACCCAATCGTCCGTGCCGTCCTCATCCACATCCATGTACAGGTCATATTCGACATAGAAGGGCTGCGGGAGGTAGGTATCATCCCAGGCGCTGAAGAAGACCGCGATGTCATCCACATTGGGGGTGTACAAATTCGCGCCGCCGTTTTCCATGCCAAACAGACGCAGGTCGCCAGAGTCTATCTGCCCGGCCTCATTGGGGTCTGCATCCAGCAGGGGGAATGCCCACAAATCAGAGTTGCTGGGGCCGGTGTTGGTCACCGCGATGCCCCCCATACCTGATGCGGGAACCAGGACGTTGTTGACCGAATCAATGGTCAGATTGGCCACAGGGCGGGGAACCACATAGAAAGGCAGGCGGATGTCCACCCCGGGCGAGGTTTCGGTGATGAAGAGATAACCGAAGATTTCCTGCCACCAGGGCGGAATCGTCTGCCCGTTGATTTGCAACGTGATGTCCACCGTGATAGAGCTGTTGCCCGGAACGGTCAGGTTGTTGGGCAGCCCGATGAAATTCATGCCGGATGGCGGAGGGCCGCTTGAAAAGGCCGCCCCAAAATTGACTGTGATGTCTGACCCCGTCAGGTTGGTCAGGGTGATGGGCTGCACCAGGTTCGTGATCACATTGTGGAGCTCCTGATAGCCAAAGCTCACACTGACAAGACCCTCCACGCCCACGGCCAGCATTTCTGTTTCTACTGCGGCCAGAGCGTCCACCCGGCCGGCTCCTTGTCGGGGCACAATCGGGGGGCCGAAAAAGTTCAAATCCACCGCCGTGTTCATCATAGCCGCCTTGATCATCTCAGGAGTCCAGGTCGGCTTGGCTTCCATCAGCAGGGCGGCCACGCCAGCGATATGGGGGGTGGCCATGGAGGTCCCGCTGTAGGACACACCGCCTGTTCCGGAACCCATCTCAGCAGCAAAGATGTGCATCCCCGGAGCTGCAATTTCGGGCTTGAGGTGCGAATCATATCCCCGGGGGCCGCGGGAGGAAGCGGGATACACTGAATCCGGCGGTTCCGGCGCCGGAAGCATACTGACATTGTCCTCCGCGTGGATAGTGATGGTTTGTCCGTCCTCACCCTGCAGGGCGGTCCCATCGGCCTGAGTCACCGAACCCGCCGGGATGGAGACCGGGTCTCCAATCATGGTAAACGCTCCCGGCGCATTGTTGTAAATCAGGGCGGCAAGGGCGCCCGCATCAGCCGCGTTTTCCACCTTTTCGTCAAAATTGCACCCGCCGCGAGAGATGAGGGCAATCTTGCCATTCAATGCCGTGGCCGGAGTCAAGGTGGTCTCGCCGTCACAGAAAGTCCCAACCAAGGAACCGCCGTCATAGGCGTCCACATCCACCAGGATCGCCTGCAGATCGGTATCAAACCCGGGGCTGGGGGCGTCAAAGTCCGCGGGATAGTAAATGAAGACATCCCCGGCGTTCGGGCCAGTGTCCACCTCAACGGTCGGGCCGTAAGTCATACCGGTGGTGCTGCCCGCCACGGAGATGGCGCTGGTGGAAATGCTGGGTGCGCCTACAATATATTCGGTGTCACCGGCGTTGCCGGCAGCAGCAGCCACCACAATGCCCATATCCACCGCATTTTCAACCGCCACCAGTTCAGGATCCATGACGGGATCGTACACGCCAAAGCTGGAACCCAGGGACATGTTGATCACATCCACATGGTCGTTCATCACGCCGTCCCCGTTGGGGTCCATGGCATACTCGATGCCATCCAGGGTCAGGGTGGTGGTGCAGGTGCTGCAGGCGCCAAAGATCTTCACAGCAAGGAGGCTGGCCTGGGGTGCAACGCCCTTGACAACCATGCTGCCGGCGGCCTGCCCTGCAGCGATTGAGGCCACATGGGTGCCGTGGCCCATTTCATCCACCGGGTCCGGGTCGGGGGCTGGGACATTGTTGGCCGGGTCGGAAGCGTTGTAATCCGTCCCGGCGAAGTCCGTGCCGCCGATCACCTTGGCGGTGGGGAAAGTCCCGGTTTCAATCACGGTGTGGTCATCCCCGGAATAATCGCTGGGGTTGCCCGCTCCGCCCAAGGCGGCATGGTAATAGTCAATGCCCGAATCAATGACGGCAATGGTGATGCCAGCGCCCTCATAACCCGTGCCATAAGTCCAGAGGTCATCGGCGTTGATCAGGGGTACACTGTTGACCAGGGCCGGCTGATACTGCTTGGCCTGAACTGCATATTCCACACCGGGCTGGGCCCGGAGGGCATCCAGCTGGTTGGCCGGCAGGAGCACCTGAAAACCATTGAAAACCTTAGTGTACTGGCTCATCAGGGTGCCGCCGAGGGCCTCTGCTGAGGCAACCAGGGGCGCCTGAGCATTCAGAAGGTCCTGGACATAAGCCTGCTGGGCCATGGGGGCCATCCCGTCCGCCCTGCCAACAGTTTTGTACACATATTCCGCCAGGGGGGTCCCCGCCGTCTTGACAATGACCGGAATCGGACGGTCGGTCAACTCCAGAAGGGCATTGGGGATCGGGCCGCGATGCATGTCGAGGAAGGTCTCAATGTCCATACCGCCCGCGAACATCTCACGGATTTCTTCCGGGAGCGGCTCCTTCTCATATTCCGGCTTGGGGGGAATATCACCCTCATCGGCCATGACGGCGCCCTGCACGGGAGCCAGGAACATGGCGATGACAAGAAACATTCCAAACATTTTCAGTAAAGATTTCATCAGTTTCTCCTCTGAGACAAGTGGATTAAGGGGTCAGAATATTAAGAGCATCTTTTCTTCAATAAATCACCTCCTGAATGCGAAATGAACTTATTGCTGTGCGGTTCGCAAAGGAACCGGGTCACTTGGCAGAAAAATAAAAAAGCCCTCGCGCTTGCGCGAAGGCATCCGAAATGATCGCCCCATAGTGTTCGTGTCTGAAAAAATCAAGGCTGTTGCAGTTAGTTTCATTGGCACCCTATTGCGGCCCCACCGGTCGCCGAATTCTACAACACAAAATCTTGGAAACCAATTGTTTATAAGAATATTAAAAAATCCGTCAAATCAATTATAAGCAAGGCCGGACACCTTGTCAATAATCGCTGCGCATCGCACCCGGACTGAGCCTCTTCTCCCATCGTGATCCTCCCGGTGGGGTCACCTGACGACCATTGGCAGAGCGCGCTGCCAGACCTCATCCGCGCCAATATCCCAGACGCCCATCTGCGGCCTCGGATCGCCATCAAAATCATCCAAGGGCGGCGGGGTCGCAGGGCTGGCGGTGCCTGCGTTAATGCAGGGGGACGCAACCTGCAGGTGATAATCATTGGCGGCAGGATGTACAAACAAGGGATCCTGGTGGATGTTTTCATTGCCCACAGCGATAAAAGTTCCATAATCCGCAATCTGATTATCCCACAGGGCATTGTAATCCACGGTTTCAAAAGTCGGACCATCCCCGGATCTTGCAAACCCTATGGAAAAACCAACCACAATATTGTTCAGGAATGCCCCGCCGGCACAATAGGGCATTGAACAGATTGTGTCACTGAAGAGCTTCACCCCCACTCCGGCATCCACTGTGCCCGTTCCCACCAGGGTGTTGTTGATCACCGTGGGCTGGGAGGATTCGACAAGCATGCCATCCGTTTCGTTGCCGAAGAGGAAGTTATTCATAATGATCGGCTCGCTCGCGTTGCCAAGGGCCATGCCGGCGCCCTGAAGGGCGGAATTGCCGCTGATGCGATTTGCGCGGATGATGCTATCCGACCCCCACACCCGCAAACCGCCCCCCAGCATACCGGCCGTGTTATTCATGAAAACATTGGATAAAATCTGATCTGAATCAGCAAAACTGAGAATAATGCCCCCGCCATCATTGCTGGCGCTGTTGCCCGAAATCAAATTCTCCCGGATTGTGCTGGTCTGGGTGCCATCCCGGTAGATGCCGGCGCCCCATCCTGATTCGTTACTGATGATCTGATTCTGCCGGATCTCGGCCGCGCTGGAGCCGGAAATATAAATCCCACCGCCGCTCCCATCCACAACCAGCCCGTGGCTCTGGGTCTTATTCCCGGTGATCACACAGTTAGAAACCACCGGCGAGGAACCAGCAATATAGATGCCGCCCCCATCATCAGCCAATCCCCCGGTGATGGTCAGACCGTCAATGGTGGGCGCTGCGCCCCCCGTGATGCGCAGCACCTGACGGGCATCCTCCCCATCCAGGGTGGAGACAAAGGCCGCCGGATCCCGCACAACCGGGCCCGTCGGTGCGCCATCCCAACCGCCCAGCAGGTTGATGGAGGTTGTCAGAGAAACAACGGCTGTTCCCGAGCCGGTATAGGTCCCGGCTCCGAGATAGATCGTATCCCCCGGCGCGGCTGCCGCCAGGGCCCCCACCAGATCCGTCGGGTCAGACTGAGAGCCGATCCCGGTCCCCGCAGGGATTGCAAACAAATCCGAAGCCGCATGGACCGACCTGAGTGGTGCAGCGCTTCCGCACACGCCAACGGCCGCCAGCAGCGTCAGGCCCAGCACCCGCCAAAGCTTCCTTGAGAACAATTGCAACAACATAGCATTTCCTCCCGATTCGGATGCCTCTTCACGCGCTGAGGGTAATTAACTCCCGCCAATCCCTGTGATGAGGGAAGGCGGCCGCGCTAAAAGACAATGAACTGTGAAAAAGGGGACAAGAATGCACCCAGGGGCGCTTCTCCGTTATATCAGAAAAAACAATGCCCTGTCAATATTTCGCCCGATATCCGGTTTTCCGATGCAGGTCATCTGTTCACAAAAGCATCTCCGACAGAATCTTGTGGGTGCGACACCAGAATATCCGGATGAAAATGCGCAATCATGGGTCCGGCAACTGGATTTTAAATGACGATCCAGCAGAGAGGCTGCCAAAAAACGGTGGGATAGAAACCTTAATCAATTATTTAACGCTTATTAAACTCCCGACCGAAGAGGGTTAACCCATATTCGGTTTAATAAAGAAACGGTAAAACACAAAACCGAACCAGGATCTATTTAAGGACAACCAGGACTCAGGATGCGTATTGCACTGCTTACAGAAACTTTCCTCCCCAAAATTGACGGCGTGGTCAAATCCCTTTGCCATATCCTTGATCATCTGGCCCAAAAGGGGCATCAGAGCCTCCTGCTGGCCCCCGAAGGCAGTCCCGATCGCTATGCGGAAACCCCTGTCTGTCAGATGAAAGCCCTGCGTCTCTTTTTTTACCCCGAATTCCGCCTGGTCTCCCCCCTGCAGAATATCAGCCCCCATCTGGATCCATTCAAGCCCGACCTGATTCATCTGGTCAACCCCTTTTCTCTGGGATATCTGGGCACAAAATATGCCCGGAAGCACAACATTCCCATCGTGGCTTCCTACCAGACGGATCTCCCCGGGCATGCGGACCGCTGGGGATTTGGGATTCTCTCCAGGCCGGTGGAAAAGTATCTTTTCTGGCTGCATCAACAGGCCCATCTGAACCTGGCCCCCTCCCGGGCCACCCAGGCTTCTCTCAAGGCCAGGGGCTATCACAATGTCAAATTGTGGACCCGGGGCATTGATGGAGAAAAATTCAACCCCGGGCACAGAAGCCCAGCCATGCGGGAATTTCTTTCCAACGGGAACACCCACGCTCCGCTCCTGCTCTATGTCGGCCGCCTCTCCCGTGAAAAGCGGGTGAGCATGCTCCGCCCAATCCTGGACGCCATCCCTGGGGCAAACCTGGCCATTGTCGGGGACGGCCCCATGCGTCCACAGTTGGAAGCTCTCTTCGCAGGCACCCGGACCAAATTCACCGGCTATCTCTATGACCAGGAACTGGCGCGGGCCTATGCCACTGCGGACATTTTTGTGTTCCCTGGCGCCAATGAAACCTTTGGGAATGTCGTGCTGGAGGCGCTGGCATCCGGACTGCCGGTGGTTGCCCCCAGGGCCGGGGGCATCCTGGACACCATGCTGGATCGCGAGACCGGCTTCCTCTTCGAACCAGAGGACACCGCAGCTATGGTCTATGCCGTGCAACGCCTGATCAACTGTCACTACCTGCGCCGACGCATGGGGTTGGCCGCCCGCAGACGGGCAGACTCTTTTTCCTGGGAAAAGATCCTGGACAAACTCGTTGCGGACTATGCTCAGGTCATTCAGGAACACAAATCGGTCGTCCCCGAAGGGCGACCAAAGACCAAATCCATCGGCCCCCTGCCCCAGCCGCATCAGTGACTGGCGCACCTCTTCCTTCTACCGCCACATCCGCATCCGCCCAGGGAGGCCTGTCCCGACTGCAAAGGTTGCAGGAAAGCACCCGCAGCAGCCCGTTCCTTGCGCCCCGCGTGGGTTCGTTTCACCTGCGCCACCCCCTCCCTGACAATTTCTCCGGCAGATGCATCCATCTGAAGGGGCGCCGACTGTGACCCCTCGGAGGAGCGATGGCATTCATGCGCGTGGTCGCACTATCCCCAATTATTTCCCCGGCAGCAGAAAAGTTGCAACCGGCAACAAAACGGAGCCTTGTGCCAGCATGAGGTGAAACCGCAGGGAAGCTGCGTCCATAGGAAAACCCTTGGCCCGGATATTCAATCCGCAGATCAGAGTGAAGGCCAGCCCAAGCAGGGATACGCCGGTCAGAATGATTTTGAGTGCTTTCATGGGAAGCCCCTCTGTATTGAACAATTATTGGATAAGTTCAAATCACAACCAAGAAATGCGTTCCTGGCAAGTTCTTTCCAGGGACGGGTTTTCACCGCGACATAAAGTCAAAAATACAGTATCATACACACAGAATCATCATCATGGAGGAAACCGAATGACCGATCACATCATCCGCAAAATGAAACCGGAGGAGCGGCAAACTATCCTCAAGATCATGCGCCGCGCCTTTCCCCTCTTCCAGCAGGCCTTCTTTTCCCTCACCAAGGACGTCCTGGTGGCGGACCACAATGGGAAGCTTCAAGGCGCCGTCGTCCTGAAGACCTTCTCTTTGCCCCGGGGCGGACAAGGCGGAGTGGTCTATTGGATATTCACCGATCCGGAAGCCCGGGGGTTGGGTCTGGGACAGGCCCTGACGGATGCTGGACTGTCCTGGTTGGAAGAGGAAGCCGGCTGCCGGGAAATTTTCGCCATCGTGGAGGGGTACAACACCAGCTCCAGCAAGCTCTTCGCCACCCGGGGATTTTCCATCCTGCCTTTCAAAGAACAGGTGCGGCGTTTCGGGCTGCTGGGGGTGGCCAGGGTCTGGTGGGCCAGCTTCCACATCCCCGACATCGGCCATTTCCTGTGGGGCAGACCGGCATCCAAACTCCCCGACAAACCGACCTCACAATTCGCCGCCACTCTGATCCTGAATACCCTTGCCAGTCTTCTGGCCCTCTGGCGTGGCGCGGGCTTTGGCCTCCCCCATCCGACCGCCCTGTGGAGCTACCCCCTGTGGACCTTCCTGCTGCTGGAATGGCGCACCATCCTGATGACCCTCACCGGGCGTCGCCAGGGACTGAAGGTGCGTTTTCGTATGTGGGAATCAGGATTCAATATCAGCCTGCCCCTGGCCCTCGCCTTCGGATACTTCTTCCCCGTCCCCGGGGGCGTCTATCCGGACAAGGACACCTGGCGCTACCGCGATCTGCTCCCGCAATATGGACGGATCGGTTTGGCTGGCGCGCTGCCCGCCCTGGCCCTGGCTTGGGTCTTCTTTCTGATCCTGCGTCTGGCAGATCCTGCCGGATGGGTTCAGACTTTCCTCGAAGCCGGGTTTGAAACCGCCTTGACCTTCTCGGTGTTCGACATCCTCCTCCCCTTCTTTCCCTTCGAATGCTTCAACGGACGCCGGGTCTGGGACTGGAAAAAAGGCCTCTGGGGACTTCTGGCTGCCGGGACCATCGCCCTGGCCGTTCTGATCCGGGTGCTGTGATGGCTGTCAGCATCATCGCCTGGGTCAACCTCTATCTCCTCGTCATGGCCTCTCTGCTGTTCCTGCTGTTCTACGCCCTCTCCGTCAGCCCGGCCGCCCTTTCA
>DAOTUG010000018.1:0-30360 GCA_034437335.1 Anaerolineaceae bacterium | reverse complement strand
CTGCCCCTTTTCTTCTGGTTATTCCCCAGATTGTATGAACCAGTTATTGTATTGATATTATATAACGCGGCAGGCTGCAATACAAGATGCAAAGCAGGCATCATGCGCACGGGATCGGCCCGCTCTGCGACCGCTCTGCTCCTGCGCCACCCAGTGTTATACTGAAACAGACGCCCTGCAGGAGAAAAATGCTATGCCCCCAAAAAAGCCCTTCATACAGCACAAAACGGCCCTCTGGCCCTTCAGCTTCTTCTTCCTGTTCTACGCAGCCGTCGCCGCGCATGGTCCCTATCGCGTGCTGTACTTCCAATCCCGATCCTTCAGCGGCGTCCAGATCGGCCTCCTTTCCGGCATCGCCCCCCTGATCACCCTGGTCACCCTGCCCCTCATCACCGGGCTGGCCGACCGCACAAACAAACACAGAACCATCACCACCCTGTCCCTGCTGGTGGTGATCGTGACCGTCGCGGCCTACCCCACCATCAAGAACTTCACCGTGCTGTTCATCCTGACCGTTCTGGCCAGCACTTTTTTCTCCGCCGTCCTCTCCCTGGCCAACAGCGCCACCATGTTCATGCTGGGGGAGCGCAAAGACCGCTACAGCCGCATCCGCCTGGGGGGCACCATCGGGTTCAGCCTTGTGGCTGTCCTGGCGGGGACCCTGGTGGAACAGCGCGGGTTGACAATCGCCTTCTTCGTCGGGGCTGCGCTTTTCTTCGCCACGCTCCTTGTCAGCCTGAAGCTGGTCCACGGAGAGGAAGAAAGCGAAAACTCCGCAAACTGGCGTGGAATGCGGGAATTGATCAGAAACCCGCATTTCCTGCTCTTCCTGCTGATCGGCCTGGTCGGGGGCATCTCCTTCACCGCGCTGCAAACTTTTTTCTTTCCTTATATGAAATCCCTGGGGGCCCGGGAATCCCTGATGGGCCTCTCCCTCACCATCGGCACCTTTGCCGAAGTGCCAATCCTCTTCTTCGCTGGACGGTTCATCAAACGCTTCTCAGCCTACAAATTGATGGTCTTTTCCCTCTTCATGACCGCACTCCGGTTACTGCTCCTCGGCATCCTGGCTAATCCCGCCCTGATTCTCTTCGTGCAGCTCCTCAGCGGCTTCAATTTCCCCCTCCTGACGGTCGCCGGGGTCACCCACGCAGACGATCTCGCCCCGAAGGGGTTTCGCGCCACGGCCCAGGGATTGTTCAACACCGCGGTGAGCGGGGTCGGTACCGCCATCG
Organism: Anaerolineaceae bacterium; assembly: GCA_034437335.1. Lineage (GTDB taxonomy): Bacteria > Chloroflexota > Anaerolineae > Anaerolineales > Anaerolineaceae > Brevifilum. Next base: position 29,125 of record DAOTUG010000018.1, on the reverse strand, counting down.
GCGGGATCACCAGCGGGCTGCTCTTTGAGAACCTGGGAGCAAAGCGCATGTACCTGGGCTTGTGTTTGTTTCTGATCCTCGTGCTGGTGGCCGTCAGCCTGGTGCGCCGCGGCCTGCCGGAGAGAAAAGGGCCCCAGGAAGATCCCGGCAAGTGAACTGGGCGTGAAAGGGACACGCCAGCCGTCCCCAACAAGGCAAGGTGAACCGCCTGCAGGGTGCGCTGCCGGGCAAGGCGCACCCTGCTTTGCATGTCCCATGCAATAATCACTTCCAGACAAATTGCAGGTAGATGATATAGGGCTCAAAAACCGCCGCAAGGGACTGCCAGAAACCGCCATTATGGCGATATATCTGTTTAATTTATTTTAATATCGGATTGGTAGTGTATTTAACTATTATACGTTTGAAATTAATTGGGTTGATTTTCGGGATGAATGAGGATATCTGGTTCAGGTTTTGGATGGATAACGGCTATACGAAAAACCGCACCGGCGCGGTCGGCGGCCTTCCGCCGAAGTCCCTCGCGCGAAATCGCCCGGGGCTTTCCCCCTCCAAAAAATCCAACCGCTTTTCCCCGTCCGACTCACCCCTCCGGTGAGCAGCCGCAAGACGCCCGGATCACCAATTCCGAATCAATATAGTGGGTCTGCGGCGGCTGAACCATGCCATCCAGACGTTCAAATAAAATATCGCAGGCCTTGGAAGCGATGGCCACAATCGGCTGCCGGGTGGTGGACAGGCTGGGCGATACCAGTTCCATCCAGGGCAGATCGTCATAGCCCATGATGGCAACATCGTCCGGAATCCTCAGGCCCAGATCAATGGCGGCCTTAAAGGCCCCCTGGGCAATGGATTGGCTGGCGGTGAAGATGGCATCCAGTTGATACCGGGACAACAGGTCCTGGGCTTGGTGAAATGCGCTTTGGCCGGTATAGTCGGTCTCCCGCACCAGATCAGGGTCATAACACTGGTGCTCCTGCATGGCCTGCTTATACCCGTCAATCCGCTCCTGGGTGTTGGAGCCAAAGATCGGCATCGTGATAAAACCAATTCGCCGGTGACCATGAACCTCCAGCAGATGCGAGGCGGCCCGGTAAGCCGTATCAAAGTTATTCGTCACCACACAATCAATATGCGGCACCTTCCGTTCGATGGAAATCACCGGAAGATGCTTGTTGGCGTTGAGGATATGACTGTAATCCTCATTGAGGACCGGACAGATGATCAGGCCGTCCACCCGCTTGGAAACGAGATTGGGGACAGAAGTCCGCTCCAGCTTGTAATTTTCCTCTGTGATGACAATGAAGGTGTCAAAGCCCGCTTTTTGAGCCACCTTCTGGACCGTCCGGACCAGGGGCGGCATCACCGGGCTGGTGATATTGGGAAAAATCAGGCCGATGGTATTGGTTTCCTTAACTTTGAGGCTGCGGGCCAGGAGGTTAGGACGGTAGTTCAGGGCCTCCACCGCGTCCTCCACTCTGGCCCGCAGCTCCGGGCTGACATATTTATCCTTCTTGTTGATCACCACCGAAACAGTGGCCACCGAGACCCCGGCCAGTTTTGCGACATCCGTAATGGTAACATTCTTTTTCTTTGCCATAATAATCGTTTAGCTAATCGGTTTTCTGGTTTGCATTGAAAAAAACCTCCTGAAAAACAACCACTCACACAAAAACGCCCAAAAGACCAGGGAAAATGCGCTGAACCCCACCAAAAACGCCCAAAAGGGCAGCTTTCTGCTTCTATTATACAAAGATAACCGGTTTTTATCAATACTTTAACCATTTGACAAAAATGGGATTCCTAACTACAATATAATTAAACGTTTCGCTAAACGTTTATCCAATTAAATATTCCGAAAGGCGCTTCAATGGACTATAAAGTTTTTCCCGGAACCGAGCAGGAGGTCTCTGAAATTTGCCTTGGCACGATGACCTTTGGGGCCAAGTGCGATTTCAACCAATCCGAAAGGATTGTCAATGCGGCCCTTGAATTGGGCATCAACTTCCTGGACACCGCCGCCATGTATGCCGACGGCACCACAGAATCCTTCCTGGGAAAAATCCTGAAGGGCAAGCGGGACCGGGTCTTTTTGGGCACCAAGGTCCACCGGGGATTGGATAGGAAAAGCATCACTGAAAGCATTGAGGATAGCCTCCAGCGCCTCCAGACAGATCATGTTGACCTGTACATGATCCACTGGCCGGCCGAGGGCATGGACCTGACCGAGATGATGTCAGCCCTGAACGACGTGGTCAAGGCCGGAAAAACCCGCTATGTGGGGTGCTGCAACTTCCCGGCCTTTCTGATGGGGTCCGCCAACCGGATCGCCCTGGAAAATGGCTGGCCGCCCCTCATCTGCAATCAGGTGGCCTACAACCTTTTCGAACGGGGCATTGAAGTCGAAATCCTGCCCCAGGCCGTGACGGAAAATTACGCCATCACCACCTACCGCCCCCTGGCCGTGGGGCTGCTGGCCGGCAAATACCGCCTGGGTCAGCCCTTCCCGGATAATAAGCGGGGCACCCACGATTCCCGGGTGATCACCTGGTTCACACAGCACGGCCGAAGCATTGAGAATTTTGTCCGGTTTGCGGAAGAACGGGGGGTGCACCCGGCCCAGCTCGCCATCGCCTGGGTGGCCCATTCCCCCGGGGTGACCACACCCATCGTGGGCGTCAGTTCAGAATCGCAACTGAACACCTCAGCCCGGCCCGATGCCATCCGCCTTTCGGAAGACGACCACCGGCAAATCACAGACATGTTCAACACGGAGGTAAAAGAAGAAGGCCTGCAGCTATTTCCGGGGTTGACCTACAACTTCCCCCGTCTGCGCAGGAATCTCAACCTGGCGAAGAAATAACCAGCCTTCCAAAAATATCATGACAAAAGAAATCAGAACAGCCATCATCGGATGCGGCAAGGTCGGCGACACCCACGCCCAGGCCTATCACCAGTTGAAAAATGCCAGCCTCGCGGCGGTCTGCGACCGCAACGAAAAGGCGGCCAGCGCCCTGGCGGAAAAATACGGGGCCAGGGCCTATACAGATGCCGAAGCGATGTTTGCAGAAAACCGCCTTGATGCGGTGTCCATCTGCACCCCCCACCCCACCCACCGCGCCCTCATTGAAATTGCTGCCAGCCATGGCGCCCATGTGCTGACAGAAAAGCCCCTGGCCTCCGATCTGCAGGACTGCGATCAGGCCATCGCAGCCTGCGAGGAAAACGGCGTCAAACTCAGCGTCGTCAGTCAGCGCCGCTTCTACCGGCCCATCCTTCGCATGCGCGAGGCCATCACCCAGGGCAAGATCGGCCAGCCGATCATCGGGAATGTCATCGTTTTGGGCTGGCGAAGCCCCGAATACTACCGGATGGATGCCTGGCGCGGCACCTGGGATCAGGAAGGCGGCGGCGTGATGGTCAACCAGACCATCCACCAACTGGATCTTCTGCAGTGGTTGATGGGCGACATTGACTTCCTCTTCGGCCTGTGGGATAACTTCAACCACCCCACCATTGATGTCGAGGACACCGCTGCCGCTGTGATCCGCTTCAAATCCGGCGCCATCGGCCAGTTCCTCGTCAGCAACTCCCAGAAACCCGGTTTCTATGGAAAGATCCACATCCACGGATCCAACGGCGCCTCCGTGGGCGCTCAGCCGGAAGGCGGATCCCCCTTTGTGGCCGGAGTGACCAGCGATGTGGAACCCCCCATCAACGATATGTGGACCATCCCCGGCGAAGAAGCTCTCCTGGCCGAATTTCAGGAAGCGGACCGCCGCTTTGCCCGGGAAAACAACCCCATGCTCTACTATCACACCCTGCAGATCCAGGATTTCCTGGAAGCGATCAGCGAGGACCGCCCCCCCGCCATCACCGGACAGGACGGGCGCAGGGCGGTGGAGATCTTCACCGCCGTCTATCGCTCCCAGCGGGATCGCCAGCCCATCGCTTTCCCCCTTTCACCGGAACCAGACCGGGATGATTTTGACGGGCGGCTGACCTTCCGCTCCTACGCCCACCAGACAAACTGATTGGATACACCTCATGAAAGCCCTCCTCTTAACAGCACCCAAAAAATTAGAAATCCAGGATGTCCCGATCCCTGACATTGGGCCTATGGATGTGCTGGTCAGGGTCAAGACCTGCGGCATTTGCGGGAGCGACGTCCACGGCTATGATGGAAGCTCCGGCCGCCGGATCCCCCCGCTGATCATGGGCCACGAAGCCGCCGGTGTGATCGAAAGAACCGGACCGGAGGTCCGGGATTGGCAGGCGGGGGATCGGGTCACCTTTGATTCCACCATCTACTGCGGCCGCTGCACATTCTGCCGCCGGGGACAGATCAATCTCTGCAATAACCGCCGGGTGCTGGGGGTTTCCTGCGACGAATACCGCCAGCACGGGGCCTTTGCGGAATATGTGGCCGTGCCCCAGCGGATCCTCTACCGGCTTCCTGACGCGGTCAGCTTCGAACAGGCCGCCCTGGTGGAGCCCCTTTCGATCGCCTTCCATGCCGTGGGCCTTACGCCCATCGAACTGAACGACAGCGTCCTGGTGATCGGGGCGGGGATGATCGGCCTGCTCATCATCCAGACCCTGGCCCTGCGAGGCGCCGGAAAGATCATCGCGGTGGATATCAGCAATGAAAAGCTGGCCCTGGCCAAAAACCTGGGCGCCGACGCCGTCATCAACAATCGGGACCCGGACGCCTACCATCAAGCTCTGGAAAATCTGGTCGGCCCCGGCGGAGTTGACTCGGCCATTGAGGCCGTCGGCCTGCCCCAAACCGTGCAACTGGCCGCTGCCAGCCTGCGCAAAGGCGGCGCCCTGACCCTGGTGGGCAACATCTCCCCCACTGTTGAGATCCCCCTGCAGAAAATCGTCACCCGCCAGATCAGCCTGCAAGGGTCTTGCGCCTCCAACGGCGAATATCCCGCCTGCCTGGAGATGATCGGCCAGGGACGCATCAACGTGGACGCCATGATCCACGCCGCCAGGCCCCTCGAAGAAGGCTCGGAATGGTTCGACAGGCTCCATCAGCAAGACGACGAAAATATCATGAAAGTGCTGCTGGTGCCATGATGTCGCAAACGCCCCTCATCCAAGCCGAAAATATCTCCAAGCGCTTTCCGGGCGTCCAGGCTCTGGATCAGGTGAATCTGTCAGTGCGGCCGGGCCAGGTCCACGCGCTGGTGGGTGAAAACGGCGCAGGGAAATCCACCCTGATCAAGATACTCTGCGGCGCCTATCAGGCCGATTCCGGCCAGATCTATTTTGACGGGAAACCGGTCGAGATCAAAGACCCGGCGGTGGCCCTCTCCATGGGGATCGTTCCCGTCCACCAGGAAATCAACCTGCAGCCCTATCTGACCGTGGCGGAAAATATCTTCATCGGCCGCCAGCCGAAGCGCAAGCTGGGGCTGATCAATTATCAGGAGATGAACCAGCAAGCCCGGGCCTGGATGGACCAGCTCGGAATCGAGGTGGATCCCACCATGCCCCTGGGAATGATCTCCGTGGCGGAACGGCAGATGGTCGCCATTGCCCGGGCAGTCTCCTTGGATGCCCAGGTGCTCATCTTTGACGAACCGACTTCCTCCCTGACAGATCGGGAGACGGAACTGCTCTTTGAGGTCATCGGGCGGCTGGTCGAAAAGAACATCGGCATCATCTATATCACCCACCGCATGGGCGAGATCTTTGAGATTTGCGATGTCCTGACCGTGATGCGCGACGGCCATGTGGTCGGCCACGACCGCATCGAATCCGTTAAAACCGAGGATGTCATCCGAATGATGATCGGACGTCAGCTCCAGGAAACCAATCTGCGTTCCCCCGGCCCCCTGGGCGAAACCATCCTGGAGGTGGAGCATCTGACCGTCAGGGGCATCCTCAATGACATCTCCTTCAAACTCCACAAGGGAGAGATTGTGGGCGTCTCCGGCCTGGTCGGAGCCGGACGGACGGAACTGGCCCGGGCCCTGTTTGGCGACATGAGAATCGCCTCCGGCTCGATCCGGATCAACGGTCAGCCCTTCAATCCCACCTCCCCCAAAAAGGCCCTGGAAGCCGGCATGGGGTTTGTTCCGGAGGATCGCAAGGAAGAGGGGCTTGTCCTGGAGCTTTCTGTCAAGAAAAATGTCACCATGACGATTTTTTCCAAGATCATTGACCTTCTCTTCCTCAACAATGCACGCCAGGAGGAAATCGCCCGGGGCTATGTGGAGAAACTCGCCATCAAAACACCCACCATCCACCAAAAAGTGCAGTTCCTCAGCGGCGGGAACCAGCAAAGGGTGGTGGTGTCCAAGTGGCTGGCCACAGACCCGAAGATCCTGATCGTGGACGAACCCACCCGGGGAATTGATGTGGGCGCCAAGGCCGAAATTCACACCCTGCTGAGAGACCTGGCCAATGAGGGCGTGGCCATCCTGATGATCTCCTCGGAGCTGCCGGAAATCCTGGCCCTCAGCGACCGGGTGCTGGTCATGCGCCAGGGGCGCATTGCGGCCAACCTCAAGGGCAGCACCGCAACCCAGGAAGAGATCATGATTCACGCGGCCGATGTCGCCAAGAACGCCCACCAGGCTATGGAAGATGGAGTGATGCATGGCTGAAGAAAAACAACGCCTCCCCCAGGAGAACACCACCGAACAACCGGCCAAACCGCAGAACCTTCTCAAAAAGATCTTGGATTTGCTGAAGAGTCAGGCGGCTTTGCTGATGCTGATCGCCCTGATCCTCATCGGCAGCCTGACATCCGATGTCTTCCTGACACCCCAAAACATGCTGAACATCCTCTGGTCCGTTTCAGTGCTGGGCATCCTCTCCATCGGCCAGACCCTCCTGTTGATCACCGGGAATTTCGACATGTCCGTCGCCTATATCATCGGCCTGGCAGGCATCGTGACGGTCATGAGTCAGATTGCAGGCGCGGGATTGTTCCTCTCCATCTTTTTGGGTCTCCTGGCGGGGGCTCTGGTGGGCCTCCTCAACGGCCTGGTGGTGGTCCTCACCAAAGCCAACCCCTTCCTGATCACCCTGGGGACCAGCGCCCTGGTCTATTCCATCAACCTGACCATCACCCAATCAAAGACCAAGTACGCCACCATCCCCGCCTTCAATATCCTCGGCCGGGGGAAACTCTTCGACACACTGCACTACTCTGTCATCATCTTCTTTGTGCTGGCCATTGTCTTTGAAATCATCCTCCGGAAGACCAAATTCGGCCAGTCCCTCTATATCGCGGGGCTCAATGAACGGGCCGGAAAGCTCTCCGGCCTCAACCTGGACCGGTTGAAGCTGATCGCCTACATCGCAGCCGGATCCCTGGCCGCGCTCTCCGGACTGGTCATGACCTCCCGCACAAACAGCACCGTCGCCAATGCCGGGGTCGGCATGGAGTTCGAATCCCTGATCGCCTCCGTCCTGGGCGGCACCAGCCTCTTCGGCGGAAAAGGGGGCACCCTGCGTACCATCACCGGCGTGCTGGTGCTGGGGGTGCTCAACAATCTGTTGATCCTGCTGAACATCCCCTATGAAGCCCAACAGATCGCCAAAGGATTTGTTTTCATCCTGGTGGTCTTTGCGGATGCGGCTTTCCAGAAGAAGCTATAAGGCAAGGGAACCCATGATTGAAAAAATCAGAAACTTCATCAATAAACGCAATGTGCTGATCTTATTCCTTCTGCTCACGATGCTGTTTTCCGTCACCGTGGGCGACATTTTCCTGTCCGGAATCAATATCCACAACGTCTCCCGGCAAATTTCATTTGATGTCCCCCTGGCCCTGGCCCTGACGGTGGTGCTGATCGCCGGCGGCATTGACCTTTCGGTGGGGTCAGTTCTCTCGATGGCTGCGGCCATCACCATGGACCTGCAGCCGCATGGCACCTACCTGGCCGTGCTGGTCGCCCTCCTCTTTGGCGCCTTCATCGGCCTGGTCAACGGCCTGCTGGTCACCAAGGGCAAAATCGTCCCCTTCATCGCCACCCTGGGCACCATGACCCTCGTGCGAGGGCTCATGCTGACCTATACCAAGCAACAACCCATCGCGGGGATTGACAAAGCCTTCACCTTCTGGGGCGATGGATCCATCGGGTTTTTCCCCACCCCTTTCATCCTGGTGATCGTCATTTCCATCCTGCTCTCAATTGTCCTTCGCTATACCCAATTTGGCCGCAACCTGTATGCTGTGGGCGGCAACAAAGAGGCCGCCTTCCTGGCCGGGATCAAAGTCAACCAGACGAAATTATTCGCTTTCATTATCAGCGGTGTGCTCTCATCCATCTCCGGTGTGCTGCTGGCCTCCCGGCTCAACAGCTCAACCATTCACCTGGGCCTGGACTCGGTCAACCTGGCCATTGCAGCAGCCATCATGGGCGGGGCCAGCATGACCGGCGGCAAAGGCGATGTCTTTGGCGCCTTCATGGGAATTTTGACCCTCGGGATCCTGATCAACGGCATGAACCTGCTTGGGGTCAACACCTATTATCAAATTGGGATCCGCGCCCTGATTCTGATCGCCGTGGTGGTCATTGATGCCCTCTCGGCCCTGCGCCTGAAACAAAAGCTGGAAGAACAGGCCTATGGGGAAACCCGAAATAGCGGCTGAGAAATCTATCAAAACAAGAAACAAAGTGAGGAGGTGGTGCTATCCCGGTAAATAGAATTGAGAAAACATCCCAAAAACCCATTTTTATGAAACCTTAAAGGAGAAAAGGAAAATGAAGAAACTGTTTTTGACCATTTTGAGCGTTCTGTTGATCCTTTCAGTGGCCGCTTGCACCACGCCGACTCCCACGGAGGAAGCCGCTGCGCCCGAAACAGAACCGGAAACCGAGCCAACAGGGGACACCCTGCAAATCTGCGTGGTCCACAACAATGCTGATCACCCTTCTATCACGGCCATTGTCAATGGCATGGATGATGAAGCCGCACAGTTCAACGCGGAAGTGACCTACTTTGATCCCGCCTTTGACCCGCAAAAACAGGCTTCCATGATTGAAGACTGCATTGCCCGCGAACCCGATGTGATCGTGGTGAACGCTGTGGATCCCACAGCCGTCATCGCCCCCATCGAAAAAGCTGTGGAAGCCGGCATCCCCGTCCTGACACAAAATGCTGACGTGGCCCCCGAAGGCCAGGACCTCACCACCGCCTTCGTTGGCTCCCAATCCTACGACCAGGGCTATGCCGTGGGCTTGATGATTGCCAATCAGGTCGAAAGCCCTGCCGAAGTTGTTTTCATCGGCGGTAAACCCGGCCAGACAGACTACGTCAACCGGGTTGAAGGCGCGCAAGATGCCTGGGAAGATCAGGGCTTTGAATATGAAGTCCTGGCGGACCAGCCTGCTGAGTGGAGCAAGGACAAGGCCCTTAGCGTGATGCAGGACCTGCTGACCCGCTATCCGGAAGGCATTGACGTGGTCTTCGCTGTGGACGACCCGATGGCCCTGGGCGCCCTGGAAGCAATCAAGGCCGCCGGCCGTGAGGATGATATCGCGGTCTTCGGCGTCAACGGCAATGTTGAAGCGTGCGAAGCGATTGAGGCCGGAGAAATGTCCGGCACAGCCCTCCAGATGAGCTACCTGGTCGGCGTGTATACCGTTCGCGCTGCCTATGATATCTCCGTGGGCCGTCTGGTTCCTGACCAAATCCTGGCCCCCACCGCGCCTGTGACCCAGGACAATGTGGACCAGTGGATGGATATGTGCTGGTAGCCCTTTATTGGTAATCCTTAACCGAACACGTGAGAGGATTAAACCCCTCTCACGTGTTTCCTTTGAAAGGACCGTGAACCACGATGAAAAAAATCCGAATTGTGACAACGTCCATGGCCACCCTGGAAGATGTGAACCCGCCCTTCAACCTGCGCCATCCCTCCCCCACAGCCAACGCCGGACTGGCGGAAGATCTGTTGCGAACAGCCGCCGCCTATCAACCGGACCTGGTGCTCCTGCCGGAGGTGTTTCTGATGGCTGGACACGCCTTCAGCAAGGTCAGAGACATGGCGGAGCCGGTGCCCGGGCCAGGTTTTGATCTCCTTGCAGCCCATGCCAGGGCCGGAGACATGAACATCGTTGCGGGGCACATGGTGGCCGAAAATGAATCTTACTACAACCGCGGTCTGGTGATTGACCGGCAGGGAGAACGGGTTGGAGCATACACCAAGAACCACCCCACAGAGGGGGAGATCAACAACGGCGTCACCCCTGGCTCGGACGCGCCAACCTTTGACCTGGACTTTGGATGCATTGGCGTCGCCATTTGTTTTGACATCAACTGGCCCGGTCTGTGGCAGACCTACGCGGAAAAAAAGGTGGATCTGGTGGCCTGGCTGTCGGCCTATGAAGGTGGTTTTCCCCTGCAGTCCTATGCCTGGCAGCACAAAATGCCAATTGTCTCCTCGGTTTGGCCCTACCACAGCCGTGTGATAGACATCACCGGACAGGTCCTTGCCGAAACATCCCGCTGGGACCGGCTGGCTGTGGTTGACCTGAACCTCGACCGGGGGCTCTTTCACACCGATGACCAGATGGAAAAGATCCGCCTGATCCGGGAAAAATATGGTGAAGCGGTGACCCTCAAAGCCTTCACTGAGCTGCACCTCTTCCTCCTGGAAAGCGAATCGGAAGACCTTTCCATTGAGGCCCTGATCGAGGAATTTGATCTGACGACCTACCCGGATTACATTGACCGCTGCACCCGGGCCCAACAAGCCGCGCGGGAGTAACGGAATCTGGCAGCGCAGTCACCGCCCGCGGCTCTTCCCACGCGCCGCACAACCGCAGGGGGAACCGCCGCGCTGTCCAGCCCCGCCCTGTGATAAGATAGTGTCAAATCGCCATCCACACACAACAAGAAAAGAGTCCGTCCAATGTCCCTTTCGGATGCCCATATCCTCACAGCCGACCTCGGCACCAGCAGCCTGCGGGTGAGCCTGGTCTCCCCCGCGCTGAAAATCCGCCGCCAGAGCAAGGGCGCCATCACCCTGGACACCGGGCCGGACGGCAAGGCCGAGCAGGACGCGGAGGCAATCCTCCAGAAGGCCCAGGAGGCCATCCGGGAAGTGGCGGTGTGGGCCAGGAAAGCCGGCCTGGCCGTTGACGCCCTGTGCTTTTCCAACACCATGGCCAGCCTGATCCCCCTGGATGCGAGTTTCCGGCCCCTGCGCCCGGCGCTGACCTACGCCGACACCCGGGCCGGGCAGGAGGTGACCCACCTGGCCCAAGAATATGGGCGCGCCTTCTTCTGCCCCACGGGCGCCCCCCTCCACGCCAGCTACTGGCTGCCCAAACTGCTCTGGCTGAAAAACAACGGCCTGGCCCTGGATCAGGTGCCCCATTTCTGCACCATCAAAGACCTGCTGGTCCACCGGCTGACGGGACGCTTCATCACCGACAACGCCAACGCCGTCTCCACCGGGATGTGCGACGCCCAGAAGGGGGATTGGGACCCGCGGCTCCTGGAGATCGCCGGCCTCTCCACTGAGCAGCTCCCTGAAATCCACCTCACCACCACCGTCCTGGATCCCCTGCCTGCAGCCGGGCTGCCCGCGGGGATGAAGATCGTCCTGGGGGCCATGGATGGGATGCTCTCCTCCCTGGGGGCAGGGGCCTTCCGCCCCGGGCAGGTGACCACCATGATCGGGTCCAGCGGGGCCGTGCGCCTGGCCGCCCGATCGCCCCTGACGGATGAGCGGGCAATACGGATTTGGTCCTACCCCCTCGATGACACGATCTGGATGCGGGGCGGCGCCATGAACAGCGGCGGGCTGGTGACCCGGTGGCTGGCGGAGACACTGACCGATTCCGGGGAATCTGGCGACTCCGCCTATGCCGCCCTGATGGAGTCAGCCGCCCGGGTGCCCCCCGGGGCCGAGGGGCTGCTCTTCCTGCCCTATCTGTTTGGCGAGCGCTCCCCAATCTATGACGAGAACGCCCGGGGCGTCTACTTCGGCCTCCACAGCGGCCACCATCGCGGCCACCTGGCCCGGGCCGGGATTGAGGGCATCCTCTTCGCCCTTTATTCCATGTTCGAACCCATCCGGCCGAAAGACACGGAGGAGGTTGAGATCCGGGCCACCGGAGGCTACCTGCGATCGGAGCTGATGCTCCAGATCCAGGCGGACCTTTTCGGCCTGCCAATCCGGGTTCTGGCCGACTATGAAGGCTCCACCATCGGCGCGGCCGTCCTGGCCCGCAAAGCCCTGGGGCAGATCGCATCCTATGATGCCCTCTCGGACGCGTTCCGGATCGAGACAGAATTTCTGCCGGACCCCGAACGGACGGCTCGCTACCGGGAGTCCTATACAGCCTTTCGGACCCTCTACCGGCAACTGCAGCCGCTGTTTGGTTAGAAAGTGGGGCAGGGGGCACAGTGAGAGGCGCAGCCTCACAGGGTGCCGCGGCCCTCCAGGCTCTCCAGAATCGCGGCCAGATCCGCCTCCCCGAGCAAGTCTGCAAAGCCGGACCCGGGCGCCAGGCGCGCCAGAGCATACACCTGCCGGCGCGCCGACTGCGGATAGGGCGAAGGCATCTCCCGGACCCGGTCCAGGGCGCCGATGATCTCCCCCGCCATGGCCTCGGTGCCCCTCCGGACGGCTGCCAGCTCCGCCGCCAGGTCGGATTCAACCGCGTCTGCCCCGTCTCCTTCGGCCCGCGCGGCCAGATATTCCCGGAGATAGCCCATCAGAGAATGCAGGTGCACCTGCACCGTCCGGGGCCAATAGCGGACCATCAGGTTGTAGGGGTCGTCCAGGTCCTGCCCGGCCAGGCGCCGGGAATCGGAGCGCAAAATCACCGCCGGTTTGCCCAACCACTTGGCCATCATGAACTCCGCCACCACCCCCGCATCCAGCTCCTGCCCCTCAAAACGGGCCAGGACAAAATCCGCCATGAACACATGCAGCAGGTCCAGGTTGCGGATGCACAGGGCAGCCCCGCCGTCCTCCATCTCCTCCGGCTCCTTGGACTGCGGCAGAACCAGGACATACCGTCCTCCCGACTGCCGCCAGATGGCCTCCTTGAGGGCCACGTTCATGGCCAGCTCGTCCTGGGTGAACAACCCCCCCGCTGCATAGACCCTGTACGCCCCGGCGGGTTTCATGCTGCCTGCCTGCGGCCCACTTCGTTCCTCATTTGCCATAAGCTAACTCCGCCAACTTCTCCAATCGCGCCGTGCTCAAACCAATCAGATCCCGGGTGGGCATTCGCTCAGAAAGGTCCAGGGCCAGGCTGAGATATCGGACTCCATCCGTCGCCACCAGCCTTTTTTCCACCAGGTCATCCAGAATTCCCCGCACCCGGCCCGCCTCCCCCGCAAAGGCTTCCAGCAGGGCTCGTTCCGTGGCAAGGCCCCGGCAGGCCAGGTAGATATCCTTCGCCAACCCGGTGAAGCGGTGCTCTTTCTCCGCCGCAACGGGGCGGGTGTCAAGGATGCGCAGAAGGACATCATCCGCCACAAACACCAGGATGCTCCGCTGATAATGCTTCAGCCAGCGGCTGGCCGCTTTCTTGAATATCCGGTATTTCCGCTCCACATCCTGACCATCGGCATAGTCAAAGGCATAGAAAGGCACCAGGTTCATCAGTTCTTCCGGGTCGTCAAAGGCAAAAATGTCCTTCGCAAAATCCGGCGGCCGCTGATTGCGGAGGCCGTACTCGTCCTGATGGGATTCCAGAATGGAATGATTCAGCAACTGCAAGCGAAAGACGCTGGTGGGCGGAGGGAGATGGTGCAAATGTTCCATCCTGGCCGCCATCTCCTGCACATCGCCCTCCGTCTCCCCAGGCATCCCCAGGATGATGTAATAACGCAGGTTGAGATCCAGTTCATAACAATAGCGGATCACCCGGATGTTGGTGATCGCGTCAATGCCCTTGTGCATCAACCCCAACAGGACACGGTTGGTGAAGTTCTCAACCCCGACAAACACCTCCTGCCCCCCACCCTTCTTGATCCGCCGGAGGGCTTCCTTGGTGATATCGGCCTTGGTGGCAATCGAGAAGCGGATTGTCTGATCGCTTTCCTCCAGAGCAGCAAGGATCTCAAATAGAGCCGGAGAGGCGTAATCATCATCAAAACGGAAGGCGCGGCAATCATATTTCCGGATCAGCCGGTTCAGATCATCCACCACCTTCCCGGCCGACTTCCGGCGGTGTCCAGCCTGCAGGCAGTCCACCGCACAGTAGGTGCAGCCCCCCGTTTGTTCCCGCCAGGAGCAGCCCCGGGACAGCCGGTAGGGCAGGGCAACCTCCGCTTCGGGGACGGCACAACGAGCCCGGGCCGCAAAATAATCGTCAAAATCGGGGGTTGGCAGGGCGTCCATCTCCTGGACAACCGGCGGGGGAGGATTCAGGACCACCGCGCCGGCGGCATCCCGCCAGGCCAGCCCGGGGACCCCGGCAGGATCGCCCATCCTGTCCAGGCAGTCCGCCAGATCCGGGAAAAGCACCTCGCCCTCTCCCACGCAGACAAAATCAATGCAATCGTAAGAGCGCAGGAGCTGCCGGCCCTGATCCAGTTGGGCATTGACGCCGCCAAAGATAACCGGCAGATCGGGATGCTCCGCCTTGATGCGCCGCGCCAGGGCCAGGGAAGCGTTCAGGGTCTGATTGCGGGAAGAAAAACCCACCAGGCCGCAGGCCCCCCAGTCAACGGACCGGTAGCAGTCCGCAATGAACGCGGGGGTCTCCTCCCACATGGCCTGGAGATCCCCAATGAGGCGCTCCGTTTCCGTACCGGCAAACTGTTTTTCAGCCAGCATGGCCACATAGCCCTCAGAATAGGCCTTCCCCACGGATTTGGAAAAAAGCCACTCCCCCAACAGCAGGTCATACAGCTTCGGATGGGTGGCAATCAGGTCATACAATTCCCAATCCATCCGGGAGGCGTATTCCATGGAGAAAAACAGCCCCTCACAGACATGCCCCCGGGCCTCAACCGCCGGCGTCAATATGCTCAAGGCCGGGTTCGGCCCCAGGACAACATCAAAGGGCATGGTAATCAACTTGATTTTCATGTCAGATATTTTTTCTTCCGGTGTCTTGTGAGGTGCGCCAGCAATGAGCCCATTATACTATGCCCCGGCAAGGCGCGGCCCGCCCGGGAGTCAGGCGCCTTCCTCGGCCAGAAAGGGAATCACCTGGGGGCCGTCCGGGATCACGCAGCCCCGGGGGCCCTTTTCCGCCAGCAGGTCCTGCACCAACCCGGGGATATCCCGGCAAGGCCGCAGCAAAGCCCCCCGGATCTGATCGTCCGTCAGGCCGTCAGCATAAACATACACCGCCGCTTTCTGCTGGATCTGGGCCTGGATCTGCACCTGCCACTGGTCCTGGACTGAAAAACCCGGCCGGGAAATCATCGCCAGAAGGGCCTCCGGCGATCCCGCGTCGGCCAACAGCCGGGCATAGGCGCCGTGGTCCGGCAGTCCATCCTCACAGGCCGCCGCCAGGAGGATGGCGCCACCCGGGCGCACAACCCGGGCCGCGGCGGACATCCCCTTGACGGACTGGTAAAGATTTTGGTCCAGGGGATAGCCGCTGTTCGTCACCACGGCAAGATCATAAAGAGCCCGGACCGGGACCATGGCCGCCTCCCGCACAAAGGCGCAGCCCCGGCGGTGAGCCGCCAACATCTCCCCGGCAAAGACCCCGCTGATCTCCCCGCGCCGGTTGAGGGCCACATTCAAGAGGAAATCCGGCCGGGTCATGAGAGCCGCCTCCCGCATCTCCTCCCAGATCGGGTTGCCCTCCGTCACGCCCCAGGCAGCCCGGGGGTGGGCGATCATCCCAAAACCGTGATTGGTGAAGACGCTCTCAGCGCCGGCCAGGGCGGGCAGCACGCCCTTGGGGCCGCCGCTGAATCCGGCAAAGAAATGCGGCTCGATGAAACCGGTCAAAATCCTGACATCCGCTTCCAGATAGGTCCGGTTGATGCGCAGCGGGTGCCCGGCCGCGGTCCGCCCGAGGTCCGTCAGCTCCGCATCTTCATGGGGGTCGTGCTGCAAGCAGCGATAGCGACCCACCACTCGGCTCCCCAGCATGGCGCGCAGCTCCGCCGGTGTCTGGCGGCGGTGGGTGCCCAGGCCGTTCAGCAGGGTGATATCCTCAGGCCGGATGCCTCCGGCTTCCAGCGCTCCCAGGAGCACGGGCAAAATGCGGTCATTGGGGGTGGCCCGGGTGATGTCCGTATGGACGACCACCACAGAAGCCCCCGGGCGCAGGAGGTCCTCCAGGGGCGGTCCGGCCAGGGGGTGCTGCAGAGCAGCCCGCAGGGCCCGGGCCTCCGATTCCAGCCCCGGCTGCCAGCGCGGCGCCAGCACATCCAGCCCCTCCGGCAGGTCCACCCGCAATCCATCCCGTCCATACGCCAGTTGAATCTCCATAGGGCTATTTTAATCGAAAGGGTGCAGAATAGGGAGCCAACGCATTGGACCACAGAAAATGCAACATATCCTCACCCGCCCCGAGACAAAAAAGGGCGCCCGTGCAGGGCGCCCTTTTGCAAACCAGTTTGCAAAGCCCTATTTGAGCACAAAGGGCAGGTAATCCCAGTCCAGGGTGATGACCGTCTCATAGGCGCCCAGGGTGCCCACCGGCACACCATCCCCATCCCCATCGGCAGGCCGGGGTTCGCCCTCGATATCGCTGGCCGGGGTAAAGAAATTATCCCCGGCGTCAATCCCCGGAGAGCCTTCCACCAGGTGATGATCCGTCGCGCTGAGGAAAACCGGGGCCAGGGAGATATTATCATCCCCCAGGGCCACGGCAACCGAGGCGGCGGTATTCCAGCCGTAAATCAGGTTATGATCCACGTTATTGATTTCATTGGCTTGCCCCTCGGAGACGGCGGTGCTGTTGGTCGCCGTCGTGCTGCAGTAAAGGATGTTATTCATCACGAAGAACCAGGTCACACTGCCGGACTGGTGGATACCAACCGCCGCGCCGGGGCCGCCGTCGCTCCCGTCCGAGCCATCCGATCCCGTCCCCCCGTCAGTTCCGGGCGTTGCGCCCGTTCCGCCGGGTCCCATCTGGCCGCCTGCCCCCCCCCGGAGAACCCGAACCGCCGGTCTCCTCGGCGAGGGCGTCCACCAGGGTGTTATGGGTCACATCGCCCTTAACAGTGGTGATATTGATCAGGGTGCTGTCCCCCCCATCAGAGCCATCCGCGCCATTCCCGCCATCCCCACCGCTGCCGCCAGCGCCGCCTGCGGCATCTCCGGATGGATAAACATCCCCGCCCTCCCCGCCATCACCCCCAGTTCCGGGCGTACCGGCATCCGCGCCCAGCCCGCCCACCACAGACAAGATATCATTATTCACCACCAGAATTGTCTGGGAGGACACGCCGTAAACATAAATGGCCTGGGTGTAACCCGCCTCACCGGGGGTTTCGGCCCGCCCGCCCTTGCCGCCATCCCCGCCATCCCCGCCATCGCCATACAGCCCGCTGGCAGAATCATAGCCGCCCTGCCCCCCGGCCCCGCCGAAGCCGCCCAACCCGCCGCTACCGCCGTTTCCGGCATTGCCCCCAACCAGGTTGTAGATCCTGTTCGAGTCAATATCAATGTCAACCCGAAGGATTTAGATGCCCAGGACCGCGCCGCCGTAGCCGCCATAACCGCCATCCCCGCCATTGCCGCCCGCCCGGCCTTCACCGCCTGTGCCAGTGCCAACACCATCGCCAACCGCGCCATCCCCCCCTGCGCCGCCCTGCCCGCCATCGCCCCCGCGGCCGCCGCTCCCCCCATTGCTGCCATACAGTTCGGAAATGGTATTGTGCTCCAGGGGGGAATAGGTGGGATAATTCCCACCCGAGTCATAGGCAACGCCAATGCTGATGCCGATCACGTCCGCATACAGGTCTGCGCTGCCATTGCCGCCCTGGCCGCCAGAGGCGCCAAAGCCGCCCGCCCCGCCAGAGGGTGTGGACGCATCCCCGGCCGCCCCGTTCCCGCCGCTGCCCCCATCCCCGCCGTCCCCGCCCTGACAGCCGTCGGCCCCATACAGCCGGGTCACGGTGTTGCCGCTGACTGTCGGATTCTCCGCGTTATAGATGGAAATCCCGATGACCTCCCCCGGGGTGCCCCCGTCTCCGCCATCCCCGCCGCGGGTACCCGTCCCGCCGTTCCCGCCGGGGGAAGCGGCATCCGACCCGGAGGTCCCATTGCCGCCCTGCCCCCCCTGGCCGCAATCCCCGGCATGCAGATCGGTGATCGTGTTGTTGGTGATAACCGGCGAGGCCGCCCCTGTGACATAAATCCCATAAGCACTCCCGCCATTCCCGCCCCGCGCCCCATCCGCACTCGGCGCGGCGCCATCCGCGCCGTCAACCCCCGCCCCCGCCCACAGGTCGTGAATATAATTATTGTCAATGACCGGGGCCGTGCTCCCGCTGGTGTGATAGACCCGGATCCCCATCACCGAGCTGCCATCATATTCGCTGGGGGTCGCATCCTCACCGGCCAGATTATAGATCTCGTTGCCGGAGATCGTGGGTGAAGAGCGAAGGATAAAGATCCCCACCCCCGCATCCCGAATGATGCTGTTCCCGATGGCGCTCAGGTCGTCTTCGGAAGCAATGCGGATGCCGGACCAGCAGTCGGCGGTCCCATCCCCCTGAAAGGTGACGCCATCGGCCGTCAGGCGCCCGCCCACCGCAATAATCACCTCAAGCTGATTCGGGTTATAATTTTCTCCCTGGGAATCGGTGCAGGCAAAGGTGAGGGTCACCCCCGATTCAATGGTCAGGTGGGCATTGATGACCACGTCCTCCGTGATCGTCCGGTCGGTGGACCAGGTGGTGTCCGTATCAATGATAGTCTCCGCAAGGGGGGCGCCCTGGACAGGCCCAGCCGGCAGACCCGCCGCCAGGATCAGGATCACCGTCAGGGTCAGCGTCTTATAAATGGATGTGTGCATTTTCAACCTCCTGTCAACAAATAAATAAGATTAAAGAGTGTGGACAGGAATCAGTATAAAAAAGACTTATTCAGATTTGATTCAGATTTGCAAGGAAAATGGATGGAAAGAAAAATCGCGCCCTCATCCGGCAGGAGAAGCTGACTCGGCCCATATCACGACCCCCATCCCCGGTGCAACCGAACCGGGGATGGGGGTTAATCAGACATTGTCAGAGTTCACAGCCGCCCCCTAGGCCGACCCGGCTTCCTCCGTCACAGCGGCGGGCGCCCGGCGGCGGCCCAGGAGGATCCCCAGCACGAGGAGCGCAGCCCCCGCCCCCAGGCCAATCAGCCCCTGCACGAGCATCGGCTGAAAGACGGCATCCGTCAGGCGTGTCAGACTCAGGCGCAGCTCTGCCCGCAGCACATCCGAAACAGCCAGGGGGAAGCGATTGACCAGAAGATTCAACAGCCCGGAGCGGACCGGCGCCGCCACCACCGCCACCAGAACGCCGGCGATGAGCAGGGGAATCCCAACCCAGCGTCCCAGATCACCCCAGGAGCGCACCCCCACCGCGGCGATCAAGCCGAGAAGCCCCAGGGGAACCACCCAGCCCCACCGGCCGATCAGACGCGTGAGCCGCAGAAAACCCTTCAAAGAAGCCAGCGCTGCCGGGTTGCCGCCCCCATCCGCCGAAAGCATCTGTCCGAAATCGTACACATCCGGAATGTTCTGGTTCACATCCACCAGGGCATTCAGATAGTCCTCAATCTGGTCCTCCCGCCAGGGATCCGGGAACTGGCACAGGTTGTAGAGCACCTCCACCCCGGGGGGCATGGCCTCCAGGCGGGAGGTGAAGTCATCAATTTCCGCCTGAGTGCACTCCGGCATGGACTCATAGGCAAGCATGATGGCCCGTTCCCCCTCCGCCCCCACCAGACGGGCCTTGAGGGGCGCCATCTCCCAGACAAAATCCGGAGTGGGTTCCGGGGAGTCAATCCAGGCATACAGCCCATCCACGGAGACCGAGATCACCCCCTCCACAAAGGCGTCCTCCACCACCAGATCCCGGATTTCCACCCAGCGCTCAAAGGCCACATAGGAAAGAAGCAGCTCGATATCCGGTTCGTTGACGCCGCTCAGGGACTCGCCCTTCTCCACCCGTTCCCGGGCCCGCCGCAGGGAAAGATCCTCAAGCACCCGGGGCACCAGGTCGGATTCGACAAACTCCTCCACCAGAATGCCCTTGACCACCGGAGGGTTGAAGGCCACCCGCCAGACGTCGTAACCGATCACGGCCAGGACAGCAGCGACCACAAACACAATGGACAACACCACCAGGAGGATCCGGAGACCCACCGGCTTCCTCCGCCTCACTACAAGGGGGGACTTTTCATTTAAAGTAGTTGTTTCGGCATCCATCATCATTCTCCCAGGCTAAGACGAATATATTCCCGTTCCTCGGCCCCCTGGCGCAGGAGGAACAGCGACGCACCGGCGTAGGTACCGGTCACCTCCCCCACCACCTCCGAACTGTTCGGCGGGGAAAGGGTGAACTGGATCCACTCCCCGGAAAGCTGGTAGGCGCCGTGGCTGAATTGCATCAGGCTCTCCTCCACCAGGTACTCCCGGGTGGCGGCCCAGGCCTCCTGGCAGCTCCCGTAGGGCTGGACAAAGACATCAATCAACTGTCCCGAAGGAAAGAAACGGATCAGATGAAACTCCCCATCGTCAATATGGGATTCCCGGCAGTAGACCGCATCCATGAAAACCAGCTCCCCCAGGGTGGGCCGGGATGTGGGGGGCACCGTCGGGACGGCCGGGGTGGGCGCCTCGGTGGCGGGGGGCGGTGGAGCCAGATCCGCCAGGGCATTGCAACCGGAGACCAGCAGCGCCAGCAAACCAAGCAAAAGCAGGCGGTCTTTCATAACACCTCATTTCCAGGGAAAGAAGTTCAACAAGAAAAATGCATCAATCTGGAAGTATTATATAATTTTCCCGAGATTAATTTCAAGTAAGTGTTGTGGGATAATCGGAGTGCAGGAAAATTTTTGTTCATGATTTGATCTCAACAAGATCCATACGGATTGAAGGAAATGTCTTGAAACAGCGTTCTGGCGCATAGTGATCGAACAGACTGACAAAAGAACACCGCAAGACTCTGGGGGAGAACCGTGTGTTGGCAAATGCGTGCAGCAAGAGGACAATGGAGGCAAACCGCATTTTTATGGTTTTCTCCATAAAGATCTCCCCTCCTGTTTCTGAAAATCAGGGGAAGGACCGAGAAAGGGGTTTAAAACAACAGAGTGAATATACTCTTCTCATCAAGTCGTTATCTGCAACAACCCAGAGCAATGAACTTGTTCTCAAATGGAGAACCCGGTATTAAACCATCCGCTTGCTGCTATGCGTGTCTTTCTACAAGTTTTCCGTGCGTCCAGAAAAGAGGAAAGCCTTGCAAAAACAGAAAAACCTGCTAAAATGAGTTCAAGTACATATGTATTCGTTATATAATATTATTATTTAGTTATATAACATTTGAGTACAATTTGTTCTGGCCGCTGATGCGGCCAATCCAAAACAGGAGATAATTATGCGAAACCGCACCCAAAAATGGATCACCCTCATCATCCTGGCTGTCCTGACAGCAACCGCCGTCCAACCTGCAGCGGCAGGTTTTTCACCGGGCACCCTCAGCCGCATCACCATGGCCTGGGATGGCTCAGAAATTGATGATTACGCGAGCAATTCCAGTATCTCTGCGGATGGACAGATAATTGCCTTTTCCTCCCGGGCAACCAATCTCGTCAGCAACGACACCAACGGAACAAATGACGTTTTCGTCCACAACCGCGAGACCGGCGCCACCATCATGGTCTCCGTGGACTCAGATGGCAACCAGGGCAATGGGTCTTCCGGTGATCCGGATTTGTCTGCTGACGGACGCTATGTGACCTTCACATCCCATGCCAACAACCTGGTGACGGGAGACACCAACAACCGCACCGATGTTTTTGTCCATGACCTGCAGACCGGCAACACAGAACGGGTATCCCTTACCTCTGAAGAAAACCAGGTCAACAATAGTTGTTATGATCCGGCCATTTCCGCTGACGGGCGCTATGTGGTCTTTTCAACCCTTGCCAGCAACCTCTCCCCTGCAGATCCCACCTATGATGTTGACATTTACCTGCGTGACCGTCAAACCGGCAACACCGAGTATATCTCTACAGCGCCAGACGGCTCGGAAGGCAATGGGCGGTCTGATGAACCCCGCATTTCCGACGACGGCCGCTATGTGGTTTTTCATTCCAGAGCAAGCAATCTGGTTGCTAACGACACCAACAACAAAAATGATATCTTTTTGCACGACCGACAGACCGGCGCCACCACCCGCATTTCTATGGGCTGGGATGGAACCGAGGCGGATGACCAGTCCCTCTCTCCTGATATTTCCGGGGAGGGCCGTTACATTGTCTACGAATCTGTGGCAACAAATCTGGTGCCGGGCGACACCAATTTAGATTATGACATCTTCCTGTACAACACCGTCACCGGCCAAACCACGCGGATTTCCGAAGCGCCGGATGGCAGCGACGCCAACAACAGCTCCATCAAAGCCCGCATTTCACAAAATGGCCGGGTGATCGTATTTTATTCCGCCGCCACCAACCTGATTACCTACGATAGCAACGATGGGAATGAAATCCATACGGATGATGATATCTTTGCCTATGACCAGGTGACCGGGACCCTGACTCGCATCTCAGAGACTGCGGATGGCACCATCAGCTACGATGATGATCGATATCCAGCCGTCTCCGGGAACGGCAGCGCGATCGTATTTGAAACCCTTGCTGATATTTTTATCCCCGGTGATACCAACAATGAACCGGATATCTACCTGAGTCAACGCGCTTTTCAATTCAGCCTGCCCCTGATTATTAAGTAATCTCTCTCCACCCCGCTTTTCACCCCAGACCTGTCGGAGCATGGCAGGTCTGGGGTTTTTTACCAGATAATTTCAGCCCGGAAGGGCTAGCCCGCACCACCCTCATCCCCAGGGCAATTGCATTTGATCAGTTTGCAATCGCAAAATTCGATTGTGCTTGTGTATTTTCCAATAACTTCTCTTTCTTCTCTATAAAAACCCTATCCTCGTTCCTTCCTCTGAAATCAGGGCGCGCATGCATTCGTCAGATGCCTGCAAGCGAAGCGAGTATGGGCCTCCTGGCCCGTTACACTGCGATGATGCGCTTTGAGGGCGCTCTGCTTGCGGGTGGATGGGGTTTTCCTGGAAGGCGTTTTGGCTATTGAACAATCAACAACAACGCTATCGTACTCAGTGATTGCATTGAAGGGGAAAATTTTTCAAATGCGGTGGCCCCGCCCCCATCCCAACAACACCTGAATTTCTTTCCCAGAAAAGGTACCATTAAAAGAAAATCCAATATCACCAAAGGCAATATGAAAAAAGAATCGCAGGACCTCGTGCGGGAACTCGGGTTATCGGAAGCCCTGGCCATCGGCCTGGGCACAATGATCGGTGCGGGCATCTTTGTGCTCTCGGCCCTGGCCGCCAGGGACACCGGTCCGGCGGCGGCCTTCTCGTACATCATCGCCGGGCTGATCGTCCTGCCCTCTGCCCTGAACGTCTCCGAGCTGGCCACCGGCATGCCGGCTGCCGGTGGCAGCTACCACCTCATCTCCCGCGCCCTGGGCCCCTTCGCCGGCGCAGTGGTCGGCCCCGGAAACTGGATCGGCCTCACCTTCGCCACCGGTTTCTACATCCTGGGTTTCGCTGAGTATGTGGCCTATTTCCTGCCGATCCCCACAGAAATCACCGTGATTGTGTCCGGAATCCTGTTCATTCTGCTGAATATCCTGGGCGCCAAGGTGTCCGGCAAGGCGCAAAACTTCATTGTCCTGATATTGGTGGCCGTCCTGGCCCTGTTCATCATCCGCGGCGTCTTCAATATTGACCCGGTCCTGCATACCCCCTTTGTGCCCCATGGGTGGGGAGCGGTGCTGGCCGGGGTGGGACTGATCATCGTCTCTTTCACCGGCTTTGAGGAGGTCTCTACCCTGGCAGCGGAGATCAAAAAGCCGGGCAAGAACCTGCCCCTGGCCATCATCGGCGCCGTGATCGGAGCGACCATCCTCTACGGACTGGTGCTGTATGTCTCCACCGGGGTGATGCCCTATGCGGATCTGGTCAACTACCAGGCGCCTCTGGTGGAGGTTTCCCGCCGTTTCATGAGCCAGATCGGCGTGATTGCCATGTCCATCGCAGCCCTGTTTGCCACCGCCTCCTCAGCCAATGCGGCCATCTTCACTTCTTCCCGCATCAACTATGCCATGGGCCGGGACCAGATCCTCCCCGGCTGGTTTAACAAAATTCACCCCAAATTCAAAACCCCCCACCGTTCCGTCATCGTCACGGGCATCGGCGCGGTCCTCCTCGCCCTGAGCGGACAGGCGGAGGTCCTGGCCGAGATCTCCGCCACCCTGTATATGATCACCTATGCCCTGCTGGGCCTCTCCGTGATTATCATGCGCACCAGCCAGCCATCATGGTATCAGCCAAAATTCAGGGTGCCCCTTTATCCCATTCTGCCCGTGGCAGGGGGTCTCCTCGCCCTGGGCGTGATCATCACCATGGACCGGGCCTCCCAGATCGCCGCGCTGGTCTTCATCGCCCTGAGCATCATCTGGTATCTGATCTGGGGACGCCGCAAGACGGGGGTCGAAGGCTCCCTGGAAGCCTGGGTGTCCCGGGAACACCCCTTTGAAGTGCTGATCGAGGAGGCGGAAGAAATCGGCCAGCCCCCCACCCACGAGATCGTTGTGGCAATTTCCGCGCCCGAAAACGTGCCGCCCCTGATGCAGGTGGCCCTCGCCCTGGCCAGGGGCGACGAGAGAGGACGGATCTTTGCAGTGAACATCGTTGAGGTGCCCCACACAATTTCTCTGGAAGCGGCCGCAGCGCACCTGGAAGAAAGCCCGCCAACCAACGCAAAGGCCCTCAAAAAAGCCGAATCCTTCACTGAGGACGCGCCAGTCCCGATCTATGTGCACCAACAACCCGCCTATGGGGCGGCTTCCGGCCTCATCAGCCTGGTGGAGAACAGGGAAAATACCCGGCTGGTTCTCCTCGAATGGCACGACCCCCTGCGCCCGGCGCTGATCCGCGGGAACGTCGCCAAACGGGTGATCCGGTCAGCCCCCACCCATGTGGCCGTCCTGTTGGACCGGGACGTTGATCAGCCCCGCCGGATCCTGATCCCGGAAGGCGGCGGGCCCCATGCCCGGTTGGGTCTGCGCCTGGCCCACGACCTGTTGCCCCCGGAGGAAGGCCGGATCACCGTCTTGCGCGTCATCTCCCCGGAAGCGGAAGACGAGGACCGTCAGCGCGATGCCCTGGAGCATCTGATCCGGGACGAGCTGGGAG
The DNA here is from genome assembly GCA_034437335.1 of Anaerolineaceae bacterium. Taxonomy (GTDB): domain Bacteria; phylum Chloroflexota; class Anaerolineae; order Anaerolineales; family Anaerolineaceae; genus Brevifilum. Next base: position 3,763 of record DAOTUG010000018.1, on the reverse strand, counting down.
AAAAGCCCAACAGGATCACGACAAAGATCTGCCGGAATGACTCGGTTGTAAAGGGCATCACGGAGGAGGGCAAACAGGAGTACGATCTGGTCATCATCGGAGCCTCAGAGCAATGGGCGGTGAAAAACTGGCTGGTGGGCAACAAACCCGACCGGGTTGCGGAAGGGGTTCCGTGCAGCGTGCTGATGATTCGCAAGTGGGAGCCCAAACCCGTCTCCTGGTTCCGGCGTGTGCTTGAGAACCTGCGCAGCGGATGAGCCCTGGCGGCTCCGGGCGCGCGGGGCTCTTTTGCGCGCCGGCCGGTCCGCAACCTCTCCCACCGCCAACGCCTCTCAACCCGCCGGTTACCCCTGCCGTACCTACAGATGGTCCTTTCCATCCCCCTTGTCCAGATCAAAGCGATACGACAGAGCATCCGAAGGGCAGCGATTGATGCACTCGCCACATAAAATACATTCTGTAGATGTCACCCGCTGTCCCTGCCAGGCATAATGCATCACATCAATATCCATCGGGCAGGAGCGGCTGCACACCCCACACGCCGTGCAAGCCGATCCATCTCCTGCAACCTTCAACAGGGAATACCGCGCCCCGATCTTCAAAAAAGTGTTGATTGGGCAAACATACTTACAAAATGCCCGATTGTCTTGCAGTAAAAAAGCCAACCCGATCCCCACAACGTAATACAGGGCATTGCCCACCACAAACCACAGCCACATCGTCAGGCTGAAATCCATCTCCGGCCGGTAGGAGAAGCCAAACCACAAAACAAACACCAGGGCCAGGCTGAGGGCAAAATGCCCATAGCGCAGCCAGCTCCATTTGCCGGGGAGACGACCTGGCGAACGTTTGTAGGGCAGCAGGTCCAGGACCATGACCGTCCAGCACGACCAACCGCACCAGGAGCGGCCAATTACGAACGGACCAAAAACCTTCGCCACGGCATAATGGACCACCGCGCCGTAGAAGCCCCCGTTCAGCAACACAAACCAAAACCCCTCTAACTGCATATTCTCCCGGGCCACCAAACCCACAAAACCAAACATCCACAGCCCCACCGCAAACAGACTGACCATGCGCCATTTGCGCTTTTTCCGGCGCGGTACTCTGGCCATCATGGCCATTCCCAGGGTCACCATCCCGCCGATGTAAATGAAATTGGCCAGCAGAATCGGCTGAACTGTCAGACCCACCACCACACCCACCACAATGAAAAACCCCAATATCACCAGGGGGACGGCCCGGGGACGGACAGACTGCAAAATCATGCTCATGGTTCCAAACCTTTCTATTTCTTCAATGCACGCCGCCCTGGGTGGGGCAGCCAGGGCCTGTGGTGTCTGCCTGTCCCACCAACTCCGGTGAAATTGGGGCGAGAGGCTTCAACCCTTTGACTTCTTCATAATCGGGCCGTTCAATAAATTTGCCCCGGATAAAGACATGCCGCGGCCGCTTCAGACGCGCCAGATCTTCAAAGGGGTCTGCATCCAGGACGATCAAATCAGCGGACAGACCGACCTCCACGCTGCCGGTGACATCTTCAATACCCAACACCTCGGCGTTGTTGCGAGTGGCATAGTAAATCGCCTCCTTGGTGCTCATGCCGGTATAGGTCACCAGATACGATAGTTCCCGCCAGAGGTCATAATGGGGGACATAAGGCACGGACGCGTCGTTCCCCACCCCAAATTTGATCCCTGATTCATAGGCCGTTTGCAGACCCTTGATCATCCCAAACAACACAATACGGGCGTTCTCATATTTGACCCGGGTGATGCGGGTTTCCTCCCAGGGCAGGGTGGCCAGGCCCATAGCAGCGGAAATCGTGGGCACCAGGCAGGTATATCCCCGCATCGCTTTGGGATTATCTTTGAAACAGGCAATCAAATCCTCCGGAATCTCCGCCCCGTGTTCGATGGTATCCACGCCCCCCAGCAGATTTTCCCGGATTCCCCGGGTGCTTTCGCAATGGCTGGCCACAGGCACATAGCCCCGGTGGGCTTCTCGGCAAGCGCAGGCAATTTCCTCCACGGTCATCTGAGGACGTCCGGCCTCGCCAATCTGCCGCGCGTCGGATACTCCCCCGGTGGACAGGATCTTGATGCAATCCACTTCCTCCCGCACGTTCTGCCGGACAGCTCTTCGGATTTCAGGGATTGAATCAACCTGATATTCCAGGCTGCCATGTCCTCCGGTGGGATACAGGGGCGCCCCGGAACACAGCAGCCGCGGGCCAACCACCGCACCCTGGCGGATGCGATCCCGCAATGCGAGGGCAAAATTGGTAAAATCATCCAACACCCGCAGGGTTGTGATCCCCGCGTGAAGAGCCGTCCGGGCATGCTGCCGGAATCGCCGACGGATCAACAGCTTGAACAAAGGGGTTTGGAACAATGCAAGAATACGCTCCACCATGGCATCACTGAGCTCCAGCAGCCTGGTCGGAGCGCCATCCCCTAACAGATGGCAGTGGGCATTGATCAACCCCGGCAAAACCAGCTTTCCCTGGAGATCCAACTGCTGATAGTCTTCAGGAATATCCACCGTTCCCCAGGCCCCCACCGCCTGGATCAACCCGGTTCCGGATCAGGATCACCCCATCCGAAATCAGGGGATGGTCCCGATATCCATCAAAGATGGCGCAATGCACCAGGGCATAATCCGGCTGTTTCCGCCGTCCACGCTGGGCTTTTTGCACCCAGCGACGCACCAGAAGATACGTCAACAGCAAACCCGCCATCATCCCAACGGCCGTCACTGCCCAATACCAGGCCCTCGTCAGCCAGCTTGGCTGCACGCGAGCCAGGGCCAGAGCGGTCTCATAGGGATGCAGGAAATTAAATACCAGCCGGTCTAATATCCCCAAGGGCAAACCAATCAAGGGTACAATCCAGGGAAACAGCGCCAGGAGCCCCACCAAGAAAAAGACCAAACTCCCGGCCACATCCTGCAACGAGCCATAGGTCATCCAAGCCAATGCTGCTAAGAATAAACTACTTAATAAAAGCCATCCCCAACCAGGGGTTCCACGCCTCTGCTGATGGGCCATCTCACGAACCCTTTCTCATTAATACAAGTCGTCCAATTGTTCTTTAATCCGCTGAGTCCTGGCCGGAGACAGATCGTAATGCTGCCAGAAAAAGAACCCCGCAATCAGGAGGAGGACCCCGGGAATCAGAAACATCCCTGCCAGAATACCAAATTGTGCCAGGGGGGTCTGCACAGCGGCGTCAGCTTCAAAGCCAGTCAGCAGATGCACCACCGTGAAGATCAAAGGCTGGAGCAGGATCCCCAGACGGTCAAAGAAAGCCTGCACCCCGAGGTAAATCCCCTCCTGCCGCGTTTTGTCCAGCAGGGCTGCCTCATCTACCACGTCCGAAAACAAAGGACTGCGCACAAAGGTTGAGGCGCCTTGACAAAAACCAAACACAAAAGCGCCGATCAGGGCCCCGGTCAGGTCCTTGACAAAAAAGAACGCCAGGGAAGAGGCCGCTGTGGCCAGAATGCCTGCAAGCTGGACATTTTTATTGCCAATCTTTCGGGCGATGAATATCCAGAAAGGCACCGACACCAGCCCCGCGGTGAACCATAATACCAGAAAGATCACATTGGCCAGGCTGTCCTCCGGAACGCCGGAGAGTGTCAGAAAAAGTGTGTAAATGGGTTATCCTAAAGAGTTAGAAAAAGAAAGGAAAACCCATGACGAAGAAGAAAGAAAGACCGATTGAAATGCCCAGCGCCGAAGAGGTGGTTAGGGAGTTGA
>DAOTUG010000017.1:0-2842 GCA_034437335.1 Anaerolineaceae bacterium | reverse complement strand
CTGGAGGGAGGCCCATGCCATTCGATCTTGAATACTGGAAAGCGGCTGTCAAAGCCTATTTACCCCAGGCAAAAAAGGATTTCAAACGCGGGGTCTATACCACCCTGAGTGCGGCGGCCTTCCTGCCCCTGCTTTTGGCCTTTAAGGACCCTGCCACCACCGCCCCGGCCATGATGGCTCTGTGGAACATTCTCAGCGGGTTGGGCAGCAACCTCCTTGCTGGCAAGCTTCAAACCTGGGCAGAAGATGAAGCCCCGGATATTGATACACTGGCGGAGCATCTTCAGGCCAGCATCGAGGAAAATGCTCAGGTGCGCCGGGAGCTGGATGCTATTCTGAAAACACTGGAAACAGTTGACCAGACCCATACAGAACTTAACAAGCAGGACAAAGCCTGGTTTCAGGAAACTCTGCAGGCCGAACTGAGCCAGCTCAATTCCAGCCTGCGGCACATTTATACCGATGTCTATTTTGAGAAGCTTGTCATCGAAAAAGGTGATTATGTCAACAGAGATAAGTTCACGAATATCACTTATTTCATCAACGAGGGTGAAGACGTCACATTCCAGGTCAACAGCTATTACCAAAACCTGAGCGCTCGCTGTCAGGAACTGCCCCTGGGCATCATCCACAAGGACTTTCTTCAGTCAAAGATCAAGCTGCAGGATATCTACACAAATCTGGATGTGGCCGCAATCCTCAAAGAAACTGACGAAGACGCCCGGCACTACGGCTGGCGGCTTTCCCGGGCCGAAGAGGGCGATCGGCAACCGATCCTGGCGGCCGTGGCTGATGAGGATATGCCCTGCCTGACCCTTCTGGGGGATGCCGGCTCTGGGAAGACGACTTTCATCAATTACCTCACCTACCGCTTGCTGACCAGCCCTTCAGGCCTGCCCGAAATCCTGCAAAACCGGCCTGTCATCCGTCTGGTGCTACGGGATGTGCTTCCGTTTCTTGCTTCGCCTGGCGAAAAAGGCACTGCATCCTGCCTCTGGGAGGCGCTGAAGGCAGATATCCAAAAACGCGTTAGTGATGACACTGCCCCGAAGGTGCTGCTGGCCCTGCAGCAAAAGGTGATGGAAGCCCCTTGCCTGGTCCTGCTGGATGGGCTGGATGAGATCCCCGAAGCGCACCAGCACCGCCAGCACCTGATCGAAGCCGTTCAGGAGCTGATCACGTGCCTGGCCGAGGGCAGCCGGGTGATCCTGACCGCCCGGCCCTATGCCTATGCCGACCCCAGATGGCAGATTCCTGATGTCGCCATCCGCACCCTGAAGCCCCTCAGCGAAGCGCAGGCGGCGTATTTCATCAGGGCCTGGTATCAGTGCGTCCCCAAACACCTGGATGAAGGCGCTGAAGATCTGCAAACCCGGGCCGACGCGCTGATCAAGGCCATCCGGGAAAAGGAGTATCTGGGCGCCATGGCCTCCCGTCCGATCCTGCTGACCCTGATGGCCACCCTGCACACAACCCAGGCTGGCAAACTACCAGAGGACCGCGCCCAATTGTATGATGATTCGGTAGAGTTGTTGATTGACCGCTGGCAGCATAAAAAACAGCCTGCCGAAGCTTTAGTGTCCGAGGTTTCGGAGGTAAAAACGCTTTTGCAACCGACCGTTGACCCCGCCATTCAAAGGGTGTTTCAATTCGGCCCAGCCCGGGTGCGGGGGGTGATGCAAAAAATCGCCTTTGCCAGCCACCAGAAGCAGCAGGCCCAACAGAAGCATAATCCAGAAGCAAGCCAGCAGAGCGCCGATATCACCCGGCCCGAACTGGAAAGCGCTTTCAGCCCAATTTTGCCCCATGACCTCAACCCGCGGGTGGTGGTGGACTACCTGGCCCAAAATGCCGGGCTGCTGATCGCCCGGGAACCGGATATTTTCATCTTCCCCCACCGCTCCTTCCAGGAATTTCTGGCTGCCTGTCACCTGCTGGATCAGCCTGATTCCACCCAAAAGCTGTTGGGTTTAATTCGTGATGACCTGAACTGGTGGCGAGAGGTGTCCCTGCTGGCGGCGGGCAAACAAAAGAGCGGCGGTTTGAACAACGCCGTCAGCCTGATCAGCGCCCTCAAACAGGACAGCATCAGCGACAGGGAAACCATCACCGATCAGGATTGGCATGAGGCCGTTCTGGCCGGGGAGGGTCTGCTGGAAATCCGCCTGCTGGAAAATGCGGAAACCCGGCAGGCCTACGAAGGGCTGATCAATCGCATCCGCGGTTGGCTGACAAAACTGGTGGCGGAAGGCCACCTGACTCCCAAGGCGCGCCTGGCGGCTGGTGAGGTGCTGGGGCGGGTGGGCGACCGGCGCAAGGGCGTCAATGTGATTCTGCACCAAGATGAGGTTATCCCCGATATTGACTGGGTGCCTATCCCGGCTGGCGATTTTTTGATGGGCAGCGCGGACTCTGATGCAACGGCCTATGAGGATGAAAAACCGCAGCATCCGGTCCACCTCCCCCAATACTGGATCGGCCGCTTCCCCCTCACCAATGCCCAGTATGCGCCTTTCATCAAAGCCGGCGGCTATCAAGAAAAGGCCTTCTGGACCGAGGCGGGTTGGGCCTGGCGGGCGGGGGAAAATCGCGATTTTTCGGATATCCAGGACGATTATCTCAGAGAAATCCTTGAACGTAATCAGGCGGCGCGCCCAAAGGACCGGCGGGGTGAACCCTTCTTCTGGCGCGAGAAACCCTGGAACGGCGCTAATCGCCCTGCCGTGGGGGTCTGCTGGTATGAAGCCCAGGCCTATACGCAGTGGTTGAGCCGCTTGCTTCAAGGGCACCCGTCGCTGCTGCCGACGGGTGTGGGGATGGATTGGACGATCACCCTGCCCTC
>DAOTUG010000016.1:0-12473 GCA_034437335.1 Anaerolineaceae bacterium | reverse complement strand
AGATTGCAGGCCGGATAGATAGCTATACGGCACCTCAAATTGAGAAAGCCCTCAAAGCCTTGATGGCTGACGAGCATTACAAATTTGTTATCGATCTGGAAAACCTGGATTACATATCCAGTTCCGGCCTCCTCGTTCTGGTGAATGCCCAGAAACAATGCAAGCGATACAATCGTGGGGAGATATTGCTGGTGAATGTGCCGGATCTAATCCGGTCCTCCTTTGAGCTGTCCGGCTTTGACAGACTCTTTGAATATTACAACAACGTTGTCTCCGCCGTAGGTAGATTTTAGAAGGCCTCGTATATGGAAAAAAGAACCTTTCCCGGCAACTTCAAGAGTTTGGCCCCCATCAGTGAGTTCATCGTTGAACATGCCCAACAAGCCGGTTTCTCCGCCAAAGCTGTCTATGCTATCCAGACGGCAGTTGATGAGGCCTGTTCCAATATTATTGATCATGCCTATGGCGGAGAGGATTTCGGTGAAATAGACATCAGAGTCATGCAAATTGAAAATGGCATCAAAATCGTCCTCAGGGATGAGGGCGAACCCTTCGATCCATCCGAGGTACCCGACCCCGACATTACGTCCCCCTTGGAAATCAGGAAAGAGCGCGGGTTGGGAATTTTCTTCATGCGGAAGTTGATGGATAAGGTACACTTTGAATTTTCTCAACAGGAGGGCAATACGCTGACGCTCGTGAAATTCAAAGGGGGATAATCTTGCCAAAACGCAACTCAGACCAGTCAGGATCCAATTTGCAACCCAAACAACTCATTGATCTGGGTGAAAACCTGGTCAACACGCCCACATTTAACGGCCAGAAAAATCTGGTCATCACCCTTCTGGAAAAAGAATTCCAGGGAAAAGTTTTTATTTGGCTCGAACGCCCTCCCAGGCATCTGCGTGGATCCCAGGAGGATAATGATCCGCCTCCAGAGGCATTATCGAACCTGATCGCAGAAACAAGGGAATTACCCAAACCCCTTCAGACAGAGACCCCCCAAGGGCAACCCTTGTTAATTGTGCCCCTACCACGGGTTAACGGGCATCTGGGGGTCATTGGAATCTCCAGAGAGGATCCCTTCACAGACCAGGAAATTCAATCCATCAGCGATATCGGCAAGGTTGCAGGACTGGCCTTTCATACCACTGTTCAAACCAGCCTTCAATCCTGGCGCCAAAAACAGCTTGCATTGGTCCGATCTGTCAGTGCACAGATTTCACAGTTTACACACCTGGATGAACTTGTCACGGAGGTGACAGGCCTGGTCCAGGAGACCTTTGGATATTACTATGTGGCAATTTTCCTGCGGAGGCCGGGAACAGATAGATTGTTCTTCAAAGGCAGCGCTGGAATGCATTCCTCAGCTCGACCAGATTTCGAGTTGGCCTCGGATGCGGGTTTCAAACTTGGAGAGCATATCATTGGATATGTAGCGGAAACCGGCGTGGAGGTTGTCGCAAATGATGTGCGTCAGGAGCCGCGTTATAAAGAAATTGATTCCCTGGCTAAAACCCGATCAGAAGCCGTCCTGCCGTTGAAAATCGAAGATCGGATCTTTGGCGTCTTTGATATTCAATCTGACAGGCTGAATGCTTTCCTGCCGGACGACCTGCTTGTCTTACGCGCCCTGGCAGACAATATCGCCATCGCCATCGAATCAACCAGACTATTGGAGGATGTGAATAGACGGGCCGATCAACTCACAACCATCGCTGAAACAAGCCGGGCCATCACCCATATCTTGGATCTGGAAGAATTGTTTGAAAAAATCGTATCCCTGATCCATGAACGCTTTGCAATCCCCTTTGTTCATCTCTACACCCTCGATCCGGTGCGGGAGAAAATCGTCTTTCGCGCAGGCAGCGGTGAAAGAGCACAGCGTTTTGCAGAATCCCGTGTGGCCTATGACCTGGATTCGGGAGTTGGCATCATCCCCTGGGTGGCGCGAAAAGGCGAAACCATGCGGATTAACAATGTGCGCGACAACTCCCGATACCAGGATAACCGGCTCAATAGAAATCACACCGGATCCGAACTCGCCATCCCCCTGCGTTTTGGAGGGCAGGTGCTGGGGGTTCTTGATATCCAAAGCGATCACATTTCTGCATTCACCAGGGAAGATCAGCAGTTGATGGAAACTCTGGCGGATAACATTGCCATTGCCATTCGTAACGCCAAGCTCTACCGGTCCGAGAAATGGCGCCGTCAGGTCGCAGAAAGTCTTCGGGATGTCGCCGGGCTGCTCTCGGACAATACCGCCCTGGCGGATGTTCTCAAGGCCATCCTGGAAGAATTGCACAAGAATCTGCCTTGTGATGTGGCCGGGATATGGCTTTGGGATCCGGAATATGAGGAGAGTCTTCCCCTTGATGAGAGGAAATTGCACCTTGCAGCCTTTCAGACCGCAGATACAATCACCATGGAGCATCCGGAGGACTTCATCCTGGGCGCTGAGGCTTGGGTGTTCAATGCCCTGCATCAAACCCAACCTAGCATTCGTCAACCTGCTGACCCAATCGGCCCCCTTGCAGCTCAGTTGAACATGTCCGACAACTATTCCGCCATTGCCGCCCCTTTGCACACCGGCGATGAAATGTTGGGGGTGTTGACCCTTTTTCACAAAACCAGCGGCCGCTATGGGTCGGAGGCCCAGAAGATCACCTCTGCCTTCGCCAGCTATGCAGCCATTGCTATCGAGAACACCCGGCTGTATGCAACCTCTCAGGAGCAAGCCTGGGTGTCAACCATCCTTCTCCAAGTGGCCCAGGCCACACAATCCCAAACAACCATCAGTGAGTTGGTCAATACTATTGTTCGCCTAACCCCACTGGTCGTCGGAATTAAAGGCTGCGCCTTATTTCTGAAGGAGCCGGACAGCGATCTGTTTTCTTTGCATACCATGTATGGTGTGGAGAAATCCCTGGAGGAACGCTACCTTCAACAACCCATGCTGCTGCATCAGGCTCCCCTTCTGGATGAAATGCTCCTAACCCAAGTTCCACTCTTCGTATCGGATCCGGCAGAGGATCTCAACCTGCCCATTGAATTCTCAGAGGCCATGGAAGCAAACACTCTTGTTTTGCTGCCCCTAATGGCAAGAAATGAGATTTTAGGCGCGTTCTTGCTGGTGAATGAGAATGGGACAACGCCCGGTACACGAACGGATCTGTTAAGTGAAGAACGGTTGGCCATCATCCAAGGCATCACCCAGCAAACTGCTATTGCGGTTGAAAATATACGCCTCCTTGAGGCAAAGCAGGAAGAAGCCTACGTTTCCAATGTGCTCTTACAGGTCGCACAGGCTGTGGTCAGCAGCGCGGATCTGGAGGACACTCTGGACACCATTGTACATATCATGCCAATTTTGGTCGGGATTGATTCCAGCATCATCTACCACTGGGATGATGCGGGCGAAGCCTTCACCATCACACAGGCCTATCTGCAAGAAACCAGCGAGGAGGAGCAACTGATCGGCAGACAGTATGCGTTGGATGATTTCCCCATGCTGGAAACAGTCGTCAGTAATAACCGGCCGGTCGTCTTCCCCTTTGTTGAAACCACCCTCCCACCGGAAGACTGGGACCTTGTCCTGCCTGATGAGGGCCAGGTTGATCCGGTCCCGGTTTTGCAGAGTCCCTATCCCTTGCTTCTCGGGTTCCCACTCTCAGTAAAAGATACCGTGTATGGCGTGCTGCTTGCCCAGGACAAGAATTACAGCACCAATCGCGAAAGACGTTATGAGCTTTTGTGGGGAATTGCCCAGCAAGCCTCTCTGGCCATTCAAAATGACTTACTCAATAAAGAAATGCTGGATCGGCACCGATTGGAAAGAGAATTTCAACTGGCACGGGAGATCCAGCAAACTTTCCTTCCATCGGAAATACCCGCAACCCCGGGGTGGGAAATGGATGTGCGCTGGGACACCGCCCGTCAGGTTGGCGGGGATTTTTATGATTATTTCCTGCTTCCGGATGACAGGCTGGCTTTTGTGATCGCCGATGTTTCAAACAAAGGATTGGCGGCATCCCTGTATATGAGCGTCACCCGGACATTGATCCGGGCCGCCGCTCTTGAATCCTCGTCCCCCGCAAAAACCCTGGAACGGGTCAATGACCTCTTGCTGATGAACTCTGAAAGGGGTCTGTTTGTTACCACATTTTATGGGATTCTGGATCTGGAGCATGGCGAGTTGACTTTTACCAACGCCGGCCATAATCCCCCATTCCTTATCCGGGCCGAACAGGGAGCCGTTAAACAACTGGATAAAGGCGGAATCGCCCTGGGCGCACTTGACAATATCACCTTGTCACAAAACAATCTGGTCATTGACCCCGGAGATTGTTTAGTTCTGTACACTGACGGCGTGACCGAGGCCTTCAATGACAAAGATCAGATGTATGGAGATGATCGCCTGATTGGTGTGCTGCAATCGGTCATCGGGAGAAAAGCAAAGAAAATTCTCAAACGGATCGAAGAGGATCTATCTGATTTTCGTGGAGACGCCCCTCTGAGCGATGACACAACCATGCTGGCCATCTATCGTCAAAATCACTGACAGATTAGCACAGGAAGAGTTGTCTCCCGCAGCACACCATCAACCGTGCTGCCAAAAAGAGCTTCGAGGAGGGGCGAAAAACCATATCCGCCCATGATGATCAGGTTCGCCCCAACCTCATCCGCTGCCTTCAGAATCACCTGACTGACAGACTCAGACTGATGCCGCAGAACCCGATTCACACAGCAGCCCCCCAGATAATCCTCGGCCTCTTCCAGAAGAGCTCTTCCCTGCTCGATATCCTCATTCACCACCAAAACCGATAGCGAGAAATCATAGCGGCTGGCAAAATAGGCCGAAACAAACAACGCTTCCCGCCCCTTGGGACTGCCGTCATAAGCCAGGAGGAGTCGGTTGAGGGAGGTCACCTGATCCTTTATCACCAGAATGGGGCGGCTGCAGCGCCTGAGGATGAGGCGAAAACCCGAACTCAGCCGCGCCAACAGGTTTTCCGATGGTGGATAGGATAATTTCAGCGCCACCAGATCGTTGACCCGGGCCCGTTCACAAATCGTCTCGGGAATGTCTCCCTTTGTGAAGGTTAATGTTCCGGACAATCCGGCGGAGCGAAGCCGGTCTTCAAAGGCTGCAATCTGCGCAGATTCATCCACTTTCTTTTCCCGCTCCCGAATAATCAATCCACGAACATCGGCATTTTCCATAGCTGCCAGGGGAATAGCGCCATCCAGGGCCCGCCACCCATCTGGACTCCCATTCATCGCAACCAGAATGTCTGAAAAAAGATGTTCATCCTCCAGATTTTTCAGACGGTGCCATTCTCCTGGAGAGGAAAAATCTTCCAGCTCTCTGGGAAGCAAAGATCCCAACAATTTTTCTCCCACCCGCTGGGCGATTCTTGCCAGGCTGCGGCCCTTCTCTTCCACCAGATCCGAGGCGGCAACTTCCGGTCGAATGGTCCAGCCAAGTTCCTCTTCCATATAGGTTTGATGATCCATCACCCAGATGTAAAGATCGGTTTCGGTGCGTTCAGGAAATTCCTCCAGGATATTCTGTTTCCGGATCACCTTGACCACCGGCAGAAAAACTGTCTCATACCAGTGACGCAACGCTTCTTCCCAGGAGATGTCCCGTTTCAGTTCCAGACCCATATAATACCGGTGAACCAGAATATGCTCCTTTAAGGTTGCATACTGGCCGGGAAACGTCAGTTCCAAATCCACATCCGGATAGAATTCATCAAAGCGGGTCTCCTCTAAGAATCGGGTATATTCCTCCTTTAAAATGATATCTTCGGGAGAATCATCGGGAGAAAGGGATACCTTCGTCCGAATTTCTGTTACATAGGCCTCAATTGTCTCCACACCCATCTCCCTGGCAATGGACACACGGTGATTCCCATCCAGAACAAAATAGGCTTCCCCAATTTTATAGACACGAATGGGCGGCAGACCAACACTACCCGGTGAGGTCATGGCCGCTTTGACCCCGGCCCAACGGTGCATATCTTCATTTTTTAAAGGCAGAAAATTCTTGTTGAAATCCTGATACCGGTTAACACTCCCCACAATGGCATCTATTGAAATTTCCTGCAGTCCTTTGGAGGACAGTCCCCGGGCATGCATTTTCCGGCTGACCTCATCAAAGGGCAGCAAATCCTGGGATTCGCCGGTCAAATTTGCCCAAAACCGTTGAAGCTGAGCCTTTGATCTGGCTTGCTGAAAATCGCTCAGCGCCTTAGTGTAGGCAATTTTGTTTTCTTCATCAACCATGCATTTCTCCCTACGTGGAAATTCTCGGTTTCGTTGTATAATTTTCTACAGATGGCCTTGCAAGGGATAACAATTGCATTGTACAACATCTTCGTTGTTTTCCCAATGACTCCGAGAGACTTTTCCGATCACAAATCATCACCCTTGTCAGAAGGCAAAAAAAGGATGTTTAAACGCACAGCAGACCATTTTAGCAGCCATGCCCTCCATCGCCAGCTCCTTTTTTTCGGATTGGCTCTCCTCGCCATCACCATCCATGGCTACCATTTTGGCACCTTTGATCAGGTTTTCCACATCACCTTCCTGAAGAAATTTGTCAATCCAAATCTGTACCCGGGGGACCCCTTCCTCTCTCTCCGTTGGTATCACTTCTCCTATTTTTGGTTTGGCTTCATCCCGGCTCTCAAAGCCGGAATATTGGAAATTGTTATTTTTCTTGTCCACCTTTTCACCATTCATGCTACCCTGTGGATGTTCTGGGCCTTGTCAGAAACCTTATTTAGGAACCACCAGGCCAGTTTTCTTTTGATCCTGGCCCTGGCGTTTCCCCATATTGGACTTCCAGGCTTTCAAATAATCGAATTTAGCTTGCTGAACCGAACCTTCGTACTCCCATTCCTGCTCGGGGCCATCACCCTTTATCTGAAAGGAAAGAAAACTCTGGCATTTCTGATAGTTGGGATGATGTACAATCTTCATGTCATTTATGCCACATTTGTCCTGTGCATGTTCTTGATGGACAGGGTTTTGCGATTCAAGTTCAGGTCTTCGTGGAGAGATATCCTTGGGTTTTTGGCCTTCCTCCTTGCAGCCGCTCCAGTCATCCTTTGGCGGTCTCAAACGGGTTCTGGGATTGACCTGACTCTGCGGCCGGAAATCCTCGATCTCTCCGCAAAAGGCCTCCTGTTTACGGTGTATTATCCCATCGGGCCCATGAGTTTCGCCATCGGGAATTTCCTGGCTGGGGTTGGATCTCTCTGGGCTTACCTCCTGGGGGACCGTGCTGCACCCCAAACCAGAATGCACAGCACAATGCGCCACTTTGCTGCGGCCATCGGGGTTGTGCTTCTCATTGCTCTGGTCACCAGCTATTGGCTCCCCATCACTATTTTGGTTCAGATGCAGCTTTTGCGTGCAGCAGTCTTCATGCTCTATTTTGGCATGGTGTACCTGAGCTTTTTCTTGGTCAAGCAGTTCGAAAACGGCCGGATCTCCTCAATCCTTTTCTCGCTCCTTGCAACCAGTTTTATTCTGCTGATCTCGCCCATCTTCACCATTTTTCTCTGGGAACTTCGAACTTTTTTAAGAAAAAAATACGCCGCGGTTGTGGGAATGGTTGCGGTGGTTCTCCTTCAGGCCATCGTCCTCTTTGTATCCATGCGCAGCCGTCTCTGGGCCCCCGGTTTTTATCTTTACGGGCCGCAAAGCGACTGGCAGGAGGCACAGGAATGGGCCCGGGAAAACACCCCTCTGGATGCGACCTTCATCACACCTCCGCATATTTTCTGGCATTATGTGCCGGATTGGCGGGTGTTTTCTGAAAGGCCTTCCGTTGTGACCATCCCGGAGATGATGGAGATCCCCTTTGATCCGGGATACGCAGAAAGTTTTAAGATGCGTTTCGAAGCCCTCGCACCCGGCGCGCTGGCTGCGTTCAATGGTAACTATATGCAAAACCTGGAGATTACCCGGGTATCCTTTTACACCCATGAGACCGAGGATTTTCGGGCCCTTGGCTGTCAATTCTCCGCCAATTACCTCGTGCTGGAAAAACCCAATCGGGCAGAGCTCGAAATTGCCTATCAAAACGACAGCTTCTGGATATACCGAATTCCCGACTGCCAATCCTCAAACCCGCCGCCACACAGCCCCTCTGGAGCGCACAAGCCCTGATTAAAGGCAAAAATGGGAAAAAGGCGCGCGCCCGAGATGCTTTTCAGGCAGCTAACACCCTGATTTGTTCAATTTTTTTGTCGAGACGTCGGTCTCCGTCAAAGAGATAGGCATACACACTGTAGAGCCCTGCCTCATCTGGCGTGAACTGGCTGGTCACAGTCCGGATCTCTCCATCATCCATCGGATCAACATCCACGGATGCAAAGGCCTCAAACCGTCCGTCAGCAGTCTCCACCCAGAAATCAACCCGCAGGGCGTCGGTGGGCATAATCGCCGTCAGGGTCGCTTCAATGGCTGTTTCCTCATCAACAGAAACCTGGGGACCTTCCATGGAAAAAAGGGTCATCATCCGGGCTGGATCGCGTTCAGCGGAAATCCACACATTGGGCGATTCCCAATAAAACATTTCACCCTCAATCCAGTATTCAACATGCAGGTAAACCCAGCCGCCCTGGCTGACCTCAACCTGCATGGGGATGACCTTTTCCTGACCCGGATTGAGCATGGTGAGATAGCCGCCACGATCCAGGGAGCGAATACGAAGGGGATCATTTGAGACCAAGCGCACATCCAGATTCATTAAAGGCTGTTTTTCTGTATTTTCCAGATGTACGGAGATCCACCGGGTACCCGGTTCAACAGTTTCCGGCGTCAGATTATACTCAAAAGGGGGATTGTATGCCATTTTTCCTTTCTTTTGTACTTGAATATGCACACATGATATTTTCACGGTACTGTTGGATTGTTAACCTTGTATAAAAAATTTTTAGCCATCCATATCCCATTACTCCAGAAAAATTTGCTCAGTGCTTTCGTGCTATAATGACACGGAGGTAATCCATATGCTCATCAATCCGGAAATTCTGCCCGATATCCTCCTTGCTCTGACAGTTCTTGGGGCTGCCTTCATCATCGCCCTTTGGATCAGTCTGATTGTTTGGACGGTTCGCGATATCCGGTCCCGAACCGGGGATTTTTTACCTGTCTTGCTCTCCGTACTGGTTGTCTTTCTTTTTTTTATTCCTGGTATTGTCATTTATCTACTCCTCAGACCCGCAAGGACTATCGAAGAGTCCTTCCAGAACGCTTTGGAAGAAGAAGCCCTCCTGCACACCATTGAGGAAACCCCGCTTTGCCCGGGATGCAACCGGCGGGTGCAACCGGATTGGATCATTTGCCCTACTTGCCAATCACGCCTCAAAAAGACCTGCGATACCTGCCGCCAAACCCTTGAATTGGACTGGGAGATCTGTCCATACTGTGCCCAAATTGCACCCCAGCCGAACACCGGAGATACAATTCCCCTCCAGGTAGCCACGAATGAGGGGAGAGACCTCGAGGGCCAGGAATCACAGCAGACATGACGGAACTCACCCAGCAATCAGCCCTCACGCAACAAAATACCCAGGACATTGAATATCTGGTCATCGGGCATCTGACAGCCGACATCACTCCCGAAGGAACCCAACTGGGGGGTACGGCAGCTTTTTCAGGGCTGACAGCCCACTCTCTGGGATTGAAAACCGCCTTGATCTCCTCTTTCGGCCAGGATTGTGACCCTTCCCCCCTCAGCTCCCTCCAGGTGATGAACAAGGTTTCCAATACCACCACAACCTTTAAAAATATCTCTGATGGTATCCACCGCACCCAATTCCTCTACGATCGAGCCAGGAATATTTCGACCGACGACATCCCTTCGGCTATGCGAAACATCCGTGTTCTTCACCTTGGGCCCGTTGCGGATGAAGTGGACCCGGCCATCCTGGAACTCTTCCCTGACAGTCTCAAATGCCTGACGCCCCAGGGTTGGCTGCGGGGTGTGGATTCTGCCCAACAGGTCATCTCCAAAGATTGGGAGAATTGGGACAGGACCCTTGCCCTGGCGAATGCTGCCGTCATCAGCGTGGATGATGTGGCCGAAGATGAAGAGACCATTCACGCCATGGCGTCAACCATCCCGGTCTTTGCGGTGACAGAGCACCGGCGCGGTGCGCGTGTCTACTGGCATCATGACGTCCGGTTTTTCTCCGCGCCTGAGGTAAAATATGTAGATGACACCGGCGCAGGTGATATTTTCGCTGCGGCCTTTTTCTGCCGGTACTTGAAAACGCAGAACCCCTGGGAAGCCGGCCGTTTTGCTGTCCTTTTGGCATCCCAGTCTGTCACCCGGAAGAGGCTGAACAGCATCCCAAAGCCGGATGAAATTCGCAATGCATTGATTGAAATTATCGAAAAATAAAGGAATTCACTATGGGATTGGGCAAAATTTACACCATCGTCAATCAGAAAGGCGGTGTGGGGAAAACCACCACGGCCATCAACTTGGGCGCCTATCTGGGTTATTACGGCCAACGGGTGCTGATCATTGATATTGACCCCCAGGCAAATGCCACATCCTGTTTAGGCATTGATAAAAATGAGGTTGACGGCGGGACCTATGAAGTACTCATCGGATCTCAGCCCGTGCTATCTCAGATTTTGCACAATCCCCGCTTCAAGATGTCCCTTCTTCCATCATCTCCTGAACTTGCCGGTGCGGAGGTGGAGCTGATCAATCTGGACGGCCGTGAATCCCGGCTTCGAACCGTGCTGGAACCCATCAAAACCCGATATGATTACATCCTCGTGGACTGCCCCCCATCCCTGGGTCTGCTGACCCTGAATGGACTGGCAGCGGCGACGGAAGGGGTGCTGATCCCCGTCCAGTGTGAGTATCTGGCCCTGGAAGGTCTGGGGCAGCTCACGCAGACGATAAACCGGGTGAAGCAGTCCATTTTCCAGGATTTGACCATTCGCGGTGTCATCCTGACCATGTACGACGGACGCACCAATCTGGCAGCGGATGTTGTGCATGAAGTGCAGCGATACTTTGGTAAGAAAGTTTTCAATGCCGTCATTCCCCGTTCCATCCGCCTGGCGGAGGCGCCCTCCTATGGTATGCCCATCTCGGTTTTTGCCCCGGATTCCAGCGGCGCAAGAGCCTACGCCGCCTTGGCCAAAGAACTTCTTGTGTCGGATGATGTAAACATTCCCATTGTACAGGAGAGCAAATAATGGCTCGAAGACCCGGACTTGGCAGAGGCCTGGATGCACTGATCCCTGGGGGCGAAGAATCGGACGATCAATCAAAAACGTCCGGCAAAGCAACGGGCGTTCAGCAAATCCCCATCAACAACATTCGGCCCAATCCCCAACAGCCTCGCGTCAGGATAAAGGAAGACGCCCTGCAAGAATTGGCCGCTTCCATAATGGAACACGGCGTAATCCAACCCCTGATCGTCTCGGAGGACCCAGAACAAGAGGGGTTCATCCTGGTTGCCGGGGAAAGACGATGGCGGGCAGCAAAAATAGCAGGGCTTTCCATGGTGCCCGTGATCACGCGCGCTGTTACAGAGCAGCAACAGTTGGAAATTGCGCTAATCGAAAATGTGCAGCGCGCAGATCTGACCCCCATGGAAATGGCTGAAGCGTACCGGCAACTGCACGAAAATTTCTCATTGACGCATCAGGAAATCGCTGAACGGGTGGGTAAGAGCCGGGTCAGCATCACAAACACCCTCCGCCTGCTCAACCTGCCCCCCCAGGTGCAGCAAGCCCTGACGGAGGAGACGATTTCCGAAGGCCATGCCCGGGCCATTTTGGGGCTTTCAACCCCCCAGGCACAGCGCGCAGCCCTTTCTACCATTTTAAATCTGGGGTTGAATGTTCGACAAACCGAGGCCCTGGTGAAAAAAATGAATGGAGAGCGCCCGAAAAGTAAGCCCAAAAAAGAAACTTCACCCCAGATACAAGCCCTGGAAGACCGTTTGCGTCATTTTTTGGGCACAAAGGTTCGATTGAACAGCGGAAAAAACGGTGGCCGCCTGGTAATCCACTATTATTCCGACGAAGAATTAAACACCATCCTGGAGAAGATTCTGCCAGAATAAAACCCATGAAAGTAATCTACAACGCCACCATTCACGCCCCGGATTACCCGAAAGCAACGGCGCTCCTCATCCATAACGGCGCTTTCATTGCCCTGGGTTCGGATACAGAGATTCTGGAGGGGTTTCCCCGCGCAGAAACAACCCTCAATCTGGAGGGAAAAACCCTCTGGCCCGGTCTCATTGATGCCCATGTGCATCTCCGCCACCTGGCTGAGAGCATGGGGTTTGTCAATTGTGAAACCGACTCCATGACAACCTGTGTGAAACGTGTGCAGGAAGCGGTCGCAAGGGCTCCAGGGGATGCCTGGATCAGGGGTCACGGCTGGAATCACAACCGCTGGGTCAATGGGTATGGCA
>DAOTUG010000015.1:0-9929 GCA_034437335.1 Anaerolineaceae bacterium | reverse complement strand
CATGTTGGAGCTGGAAAGTCTTGGGCCCGTAGAACCGATCCCCCCAAAGGGACAGATAGATCATATTGAACATTGGACGTTGTTGAAGGATGTGATCCGACCCGAATCGGAAGAGGATGTCATTGACCAGATTCTGCCCCGCATTCAATGAAGTAAAAAGAAGAAGCGCTGGTTTTGCCAGCGCTTCATACTTCAGGGGCTGATAACCTCACATAAAAAGGGGTCTGGAGTGTAATTGAGATATTTCCAATCCACAATCAGGGTGTCAATTGGATAGCTGGTTTTCATGTGTTTTGGGATCAACATCAAGAAGAGGTTCATCCAATTGGCATCAATTGGGAGATGAGATGCAGCCTTGCACAAGAAGGTCATCGCTTCAGGAAACAGGTCCGGATGAGATACATCAGAAAGCAAATCTGAACTGTTGATCGTTTCGCTTTCACCAGGGTTAGTTCGGTTTTCCTCAATCCAAACAAGAAATTTGTCAAAAGCAAACTGGTCCATGAGAATGTGATGATCATAGGTCAGACTGCGCGTTTGCAATGCAGATGAGAACTCCTGAGAGAAATTTTGCTCTGGATCCAGGCTAAAGGCGTTCACAAGGGAATGGTTTTCGTTTTGGAAGGAATCGAGCAGGATAACGCTGACATATTGTGAAGATGACTGCAATGAAACCAGGAAAATACTTTCAGCTTGCGGCGTTTCCGCTGCTAGGGAATTGACCTGCACTACCAGGATTTGCCGATGTTCTGGATTCCTGCTGGGGGTATCACCGTCCGGGGTTTCGTCAAGCTCCGGAGCAGGTGCGGGAGCGGATTGAAGTTCAAATCCAACATACACCCCGAGGGTTAGAAATATGATGAAGGCCAACAGAGCCAGAGAAATGGCAAGAAAGGTGAGATTTTTCATTGCATTTGCATCAAGAACAGCAATTTTGCCACCACAAGCCCGGTTAGGAACCCGATCAGGCTCCAAATGAGGAAAATGACGGTGATATATCCCGGTTTGCTGTGCGTGATTTGATAGAGGATGTTGATAACTCCCTGGATGAATGGCGACTCATTCATTGCTGGGATGAATCTGTCCCAAAATTTTACTTCAAAAGACTGGGCGAATTTTTTTAAGGACATAGGAACCCTATCGGCTTGAGGACATTTTTATGATCCGGCCTGCGGCAGAAGCAACGACCCTGACAACCTGTTTTATTTTTCGGCCATCCGGTGTCTCACCGCTGCCTTCAAAGACCAGGAGATAATTATCACCGGGTCTTTCCGAAATTTTCGGACGTTTCTTCCTCAGCGTTGGAAATTTGCGGTACACTCTGCGGCAGACCTTTTCTACAGCGCGTTTTTCCATTTTATCCTTTGACACGTTTTCTGAGGAACGCTGGAATATCCAGGTCAGCGGGCGTCAGTCCCTGCTGGGATTCAGAATAGGTATAGAGCGGTTGCGATTGGGGTCGGGTTCTGTTTTCTCTTGCCACCCCTGCATAGACGGGTACGCGTTTCTCTTCTTTCTTTTTCTGTTCCTGTTCCTGGGCTGCCGCCTGAAGAATGCGTTCGGCCCCGGGGATTGCTTTTTCTATTGGGAGGGCGCCTAGCCCAGTTACGATGAGTATTGCCTGACAGCGATTATCCATCCTGGGGTCATTGATGACTCCCGGGATAATCTCAGCGGCGCCGCTGGTGGCCTGATGCAACGCTGAGAGGGTCTCCGCGACCTCACTGAAGGTCAGGTCGGTGCCCCCGGTGAAGTTGGCGATGATTCCAGTGGCGCTTTCCAGACAGACCTCTTCCAGGAGGGGATGATGGAGGGCCTGTCCCAGGGCTTCTGGGGCTTTTTGTTCGCCCTGTCCATGTCCGATTGCCATCAGAGCGCCACCCCCCAGGGACATCACATGACGTATGTGGGCAAAGTCAACATTGATCAGACCGGTCTCGGTGATGAGCTCCGCAATCCCCTGAACCCCCTGGCGCAGCACGTCATCCGCAAGTTTGAAGGCCATTTCCAGGGGCAGGTCCAAAGGTGCGACCTCTAAGAGCCGATCATTGGGGACGGTGATGAGGGTGTCGGTATACTTGCGCAGTTTGGCCAATCCGAGAACCGCATTTTTCTGTCGGCGTCCCATTTCAAATGAGAAGGGTGTTGTGACAACAGCGATGGTCACTGCGCCGATAGCCTTGGCCACCCGAGCGGCAACCGGGATTGACCCGGTGCCGGTTCCTCCGCCCATTCCTGCTGCCAGGAAGACCATATCCGCCCCTTCTAGAGCTTCGGCCAGGGTTTCAAAACTTTCCTCTGCTGCAGTTTCGCCTACCGACGGCATTCCTCCTGCTCCCAATCCTTTGGTGCATTTTGGCCCGAGTTGAATTCTGGTTGGCGCCAGGCAACTGGTCAGGGCCTGTTTATCCGTATTACAGCCAATGAAATCAACACCCTCCATGCCATATTCGATCATGCGGTTAATGGCATTGCAGCCACCACCGCCCAATCCGATCACCTTCAATTTTGGCGGGGGTGCCTCTATGGGGGTCCGGTTGACGGCATTCGAATCAAGGGGAAAATCCATAATAACCTCTATTCCAAAGATGTTGCTCCGTTAAGGCTTGTTGCAATTTCTATACCAGAGTCAGGAAGGATTTCCACATGGCAACCTGCATTTCGGAGTTGATCCATCTGATTTTCCGTCATGCTGGATGCGTCAAAAAAGACAGTCACCTTTTCTGCTCGGATTGCCTCTTCAAAGGAGAAGCCAATGGTGGGATGATATTTTTTGATGTAGGGCCTCACCTTGTTCAAAATGGCATCAGAGATCCCCGAGCTGAATTGCGGCAGCAATAAATAATGGCGGATGAATTTGGATTGTGCATTATCTAGGGTGTCATCAAAGATGAGCTTCCATTCTGAAGAGTCATCCGACTGGAATAAACTTTTCAGATTTTGCAAAGACAGGTTTCCACCAAAGGCACCCTTGATGGCTTCCAGGGAGAATGTGCAGCCCAGAACATGTCCGGGGAAGGCGATGTCGTTTTCAAGAGGCACTTTTTCGGGATTGTATCTGGAACGGCACGCGTCCAGAACTTTCTTGATGTTCTCCGTGAGGGAATGAGCATTTGAAAAGTTTTCGGCAGCGGGAATCCCTGTGTTTCCACAATCCACGATCAGGACCGGCATGTCACATCCAGTCACTTTTTTCCCAATCGCCTGGACCCACTCATATTGTGAGAACCCAATCTGGTCTTCATTCGTACCGGATGATGCATAAGGCTTGGCTTCGGACCAGCGCTCAGGACCGCCGCGACCCCAGGAAAGCGGCTTGTTGAATGTGTAGCCATAGCTGGCCAGGGCCATATTGGAATGAATCTCTTCCAGTTTGCGTTTCTTTAATCCGGATAGGACCAGCTCTAAAAAAGCAGAGTCCCAGTAATCACCGCCGGGATACATGGGAGAAAGAATGGGTTGCATTCCCCGTTGAATACTCTCGGAAGCCAGAGGGATGAAACGATCCAGAAAGTGGTCCACCAGATTTTCAAAATGCCACCCTGATGACGGCCAGGATGTTCTCAGATTGGGTTTATCACCCAGAATGATCTTTTTGACACCCCATCGGGCAAAGGCATTGATCAACACGATCAGTTGGGATGAATCTTTGGGAAGGGGCAATTCCACATCAACGTGGATGATGGGTTTCAGTCCTAATCTGCGGGTTGTTTCAAAGACATCTTCCGGGATTCCCCTTTGGTAACCCGTTCTGAAGATAACAAATTTTGCGCCGAGGCTTGCGAGCTGCGGCAGCCAACTGTCTGTTTGTTTTTTGATCAGGGATTCGGCTGATCGAAAGTACGTGAACCCAATTTCAGGAAAAAAGAGATCCATAATGACCCTTACTATTGATTTGGTCGTGATGCAGATTCTGTTGCAAGGCTCGTGCCAACGATTTTCTCAGAAGCCTGATATAATTCCTTCGCCATGATCTTAATCACGGGAGGGACCGGATTTATTGGCAATGTTCTCATCCGGCATCTATCCAACCTTGAGATTCCTATTAAATTGTTGATCCGACCTTCTGCACAATCGCCAAAACTTCCCAGGGGATTGCCGCTCGAGGTCGCGGTGACAAGCCTGACGGATGAAAAAGGGTTGCGGGCTGCCATGAAGGATGTGGACATTGTCTTTCATTTAGCTGGCGCGGAGGCTTTAGGACGCCGTGCGGATCTCTCCCTGGTGGATATTCAGGGAACCCAGGCTGTTCTCACAGCGGCGCACCAAGCGGATATCCAGCGTTTCTATTATGTCAGTCATTTGGGTGCGGATCGAGCCTCAGCTTTTCCGCTCCTTAAGGCAAAGGGAATTGCAGAGCACCACATCCGCACCTCAGGCATCCCATACACGATATTTCGTTCCGCACCCGCCTATGGAGAGCATGATCATTTTACAAATGGCCTTGCTTTTCTTCTTAAAATCTCACCCCATTTTGTGATGCTGCCAGACTCCGGAACAGCTTTGCTGCAGCCCATTTGGGTTGAAGACCTGGTGACGGCGTTGGTCTGGTCCCTGGATTTGCCCCTGACAACCAATCGTGTGATTGAAGTTGGCGGTCCGGAATATTTGAATTTTCGACAGATTTGTGAAATAATTCTTCAGAAGTTGCGCATCAAACGCCGGTTTGTGACGGTTTCTCCTGTGTTCCTGAATATTCTGACGGAATTAATAGAAATCATCATGCCGAATTTTCCAGTTTCGGTTTTCTGGCTGGATTATCTTGCCACGAATCGGACAGCGGATCTGGATGTTCTGCCCCGAATGTTCAATCTGATACCCGCTCGGATGACCGAACGATTGGGATATCTCGAAGGGACGCGTTTCAAGCGAAATTGGTGGCGGTTGATTATCAAGAGAAAGCGATCAAAATAGACAATGGGAATGAAATCAGTATGTGTGCACGGGCACTTTTACCAGCCTCCTCGTGAGGATCCTCTCTCTGGAGTTATTCCAGATGAGAAAGGTGCTGAACCCTATCGAAATTGGAATGAACGGATACTGGCCGAATGCTATCAGCCCAATGCCCAACAGGGAAATTTTGAGAAGATCAGCTTTAATATTGGGCCAACCCTGATGCATTGGATGGCAAATTATGATACATCTACTTATCAAGCGATCATTGAGCAAGAGAGGAATGTATATCGCCGCTTTGGTGTGGGAAATGGGTTAGCCCAGGCGTATAATCATGTGATTTTGCCCCTGGCAAGCAAACGGGATAAGGTCACGCAGATCAAATGGGGGATTGCTGATTTTACGTTTCGTTTTGGGCATTCTCCCCAGGGGATGTGGCTTCCCGAAACGGCTGTGGATCTGGAAAGTCTGACTTTCCTGGCGGATAATCAAATCCGTTTCACAATTCTTGCGCCATGGCAGGTTGAGTCGCCCGAAGAATTGGATCCAACTCAACCTTACCTTGTCAAGCTGCCTGGTGACAGGGACCCGATGATTGTTTTCTTTTACGATCAAGGTCTCAGCACCCTGGTGAGTTTTGATTCCGGCGCTACAGTGAATGCCGACCGATTCATTGAGGAAAAATTGATGAGGTCGTTTCTTCCTGCTGAGTTTTCCGGGAATCAGCTCACTCTGATCGCTTCTGATGGAGAGCTGTATGGCCACCACAAGCCTTTTAGGGATCGTTTTTTGTCCTATCTCATGAATGGTGCCCTGCACAGCAGAAACATCAGCACCACCTTTCCAGCGCTATGGTTGAAAAATCACCAGCCGGATACCTACATCAAAATCTCAGAATACACTTCTTGGAGCTGCCACCATGGTATTGTACGCTGGATGGGGGAGTGCGATTGTACTCCGGGGGCAAGCTGGAAAGCCCCCTTGCGTTGGGGTCTTGAAAAGCTGTCTGAAGAGATAGACTTGCAGTACAAGCTCTTTGTGGGGCAATATACGCATCGGAAGTGGCAGCTTCGGAATGAATATATTCACGTTTTTTTGGGTGAAATGTCTCTGAAGAACCTTCTCAGCCAGTACCTTAGCGAGACGGTAACGGAGAATGAGATCAGAAAAATTGGGCTCGTTCTCGCCGCGCAATATGAGCGGCAGCGCATGTTCACGTCCTGTGGATGGTTTTTCAACCACTTCCACCGGATAGAGCCTCAGAATAACATTGCTTATGCCGCCCAGTCCGTCTGGTTGACAAAGCAGGTGACCGGCATTGATTTACGTCCCATGGCTTTAGCCCTGCTGAAGAAAGTGCGGGATCAAAGGACGGGATTGCGTGGGGATACTGTTTTTTCTGAGCGATACCAGCGCACGGAGGATTTCTCAGAGGAAGGGATCTCCTACTTCAATCCTTCCAGCAACTTCATCACCTGAAAATCTGAGTCCTTTTCCGCTGAAAGGATATTTTCGACCAATTGTTCGGCGCTGAAAAGGGATTCAATAGTCTCTGCAAGGCTTGTGTCCGGTTTTGCCACTAATCGGATCAGGGCGATGGTCATCATCCACCACAGCAGGGTTTCGAAGGCTTCTTTGTTGAACCAGAGTGTGTCCCTATAGCGATTGATGTTGAGGAAGGTTCGGATTTCTTCTTCTGAAAACCAGGTTTCGATCTGGCTGTGTGCAGTTTTGGAATCCAGGTCATCAATCCAGGATTGCTGGTGGACGAGAAGCTTCAAGGTTGTGACTCCGCTTCTGGCCTGACCTGCATCCAGACCAAGATCCTGCAAGACCTCCCCGACAATCCGCAGAATGCCCCATTCCTCCACCCAGCTACGGCTGATCTCCGCAGATTGAGGGCCAGAAGTGATGGTGCGGCCAATCAGCCGGAGAAAATTCCAGCTTATGAGAATGTACCAGATATACGGATAGTTTCCGAGGTTGTCCTGGATGTAATCCAGGGCTTGCTCATATTTCTCTGACCCAGGGAAGGGATAGCGTTCTTCAAAATAATTCAATTTCAGAATTGCTTCAAGTCCTCGTTTGCCTTCGGTGACGATCGGATCAACAGGTTCCGGGCCCTCGACAACCGATTGAATCGCAGCGACCAGTCTGCGGAATTTCTCCGTCTGTATGTTTATTAGGTCAGAATTCATTTTCTGGTTGGGGGACATCAGCCTGTTTTGATAAAGCCTCCGAAGGTTTTTCGCATTGATCAGATCACGCAAAGGATTCAGAATTGGGGCCAGGAGCAATTCCTGCATTGCTTGGTCAATGCTGGGTACACCACGACCTTTGAGGTAGTGACTCAACTGGGCATATGGTCCGGAATCCGAATCCTGGATTTCTGTGAAATCCATAAATACATGATATTCATAGGAATCTAAATCGAAATAAAGCCCTTTATCCCGGATTTCCTGGGAGGACCGGATATATTCCAACCCATTTCGGTAATCCTTAAAGATGACAAAGGCATTTTCACCCCCTTGCAGCTGGAGTCCTTTATACAATGTTCTGTTTTCGAGCTGTGAGGATGTTTTGTTGAGATAGCTGCACGACCGATGTATCCATCCTCTGGTGGAACCAAACCGGTTGTGATACACAACCAGGGCACGGGTTTTATCGCTGCCGTTGGAATATGCGTAGACATCCTCATTAACTTGTCCCCCTCCGGTATAGAAATCATACAATAAAAAGTTTTCAACGTCTGCGAAAATGTGGCGCTTTTTCACGAGAGGGAAAATCTCATCCTGATGTCGTTGGATCAAGTAGGGGTCCGGTTCTTCCTCCCAATAGGGGCGGAAGTACTCCATGCCATATTTCTCTGCAAATCCTTCAATCTGCCCGTGACCGAACATCGGCAAACCAGGCATTGTCGCCATGAGGGTACAGATGCCAAAGTATTTATCACCTTTGCCAAATTGTTCAACGGCTGTTTTTTCATCGGGGTTGTTCATAAAGTTTACATAGCGTTTCAGGATCTCCGGATCAAATTCTAGGGTGTTTTTGATCACCAGACGATATTTACCGTTTTCCTCATTTCGGAGCATGTTCATGAACGCGCTGTTATATACTCGGTGCATTCCCAGGGTTCTGACAAAATACCCTTCCATCAGCCAGAAGGCCTCCGCCAGAAGGAGGGTGTCGGGCACTTCTTGCGCCACGCGGTCCACCACCTCCCGCCAGAATTCCTTTGGGAATGCTTTATCAAAGGCCTCTTTGGAGAGGCCAAATTCCGCTCTGGACGGGATGGCTCCACCAGACCCTGGGGTCGGGAACCAAAGGCGTTGATAATGTTTTTTTGCTAAGGTCATCGCTGCATCAAAACGAATGATGGAAAACTTCCTGGCGACATGAAGAATGGTCTGGATCACAGCTTCTCGAACATCGTCAATCAGGTAATTCAACTGTGCGGTGTCATTCCAGGGCATACTGGTGCCGTCATTGCCATGGTAGATATAGCTTGCGTCACCTGTTAGGTGGTCCAGGCGTTTGAACACGACTGCAGCATCGGTCCTGTCGTAATAATGGTCCTCGATGTAGATCCCCACCCTGTCGTCCTGGCTTAAGTCTGGGCCGGTAAATGAATACGAGGGAAAGGGACTGTCGGAAAGGGCAATGAACCATTCAGGATGATGCATGACCCAATCGGAATCAATGCCCATATGGTTTGGCACCATGTCACTGGCGAGACGAATTCCACGCTGCCAGGCCTTGTCCCGCAGTTTTTCATAGGCAGATTCCCCCCCAAGGGCTTCAGAAATGGAATAATTCATCAGGGAATAGGCTGAGGCGACGGCTTCAGGATTACCGCAAAGCTGTTTGATGCGCTTTGACGCCTCGCTGCGTTCCCATAATCCAATCAGCCACAAGCCTGTAAAACCCCAATCCGCCAGTTTATCCAGTTCCTCATCTGGAATCTGGTCCAGATGCTTAATTTCCCGATTGTATTGTTCTGAGAGCTGGTAGAGCCAGACATGAATATTCTTGGCCATCATCACAACCCGGGGCATCCAATCGCGATCCTCGCTGAAATTCTCTTCGTCTTCCAGGGAGTCAAAGCTGGGTACGAGGCTTGGGCCGGGACCGCCAAAGGGGGGGATATTTTCTTCTTTGATCAGGTCCAGGGCATTCAGCAATCTGTAGAGATACTCCCCGATCAGAGAACCCCATTTTCTGCGGATGTAATCAAGCTGGGCATCCAGGGAGTAGGGCTCTTCCACTGCGGGACTGCGCAGCATGGTGAGCAGATCTTGGTTATCCGGCCCAAAATGTGGTTTTTCTTTAAAGTACTTTCCCAGGGATTCCATCACCTGGCGATAGATGGTGGCTTGGGACAGATCAGTGTCATTAAATAATTCGGCAAAGGGGGCCACTGCAGGGTTTTTATTGGTGATCCAGAGCAGGAGTAATTCTTCGAGGACGATGTGCTTGTTAGGTGTGTCCTGAGTTTCCGCCTGCAGATATTCTTCAGCCGTCATCTCGCCGTGGAAAACGGCGATCGGAGGAAAATCTTTTATGAAACGGATTAGTGTCTCGCGCAGCATCTTTTCGCCAAAAGTGCTTTTCAAACGCTGGTAGGCTTCGGCGATGATGGAGGGACTCACTTGTTTCCGATAGAGGGAGATGACCAGGTGCAGAATTTCGTCAATCAGGCCCATGGCGTTTATTTCGCCGGCCTGGACAGCCTGTTCGGGATAGTTGACAAGGTCTTTTTGTTGGTTGATCTTTTCGGCAAATTGTCTGGCGGCCAGGAAGTTGGTGAATACTACGTTGCCGTCAAATTTGAACAGGGCTTGATTGAAATGGTATTTTTCTCTGGCAAATCGGGAAACATGAAACTCAAACATGCCTGGCCTTTCCTGTTGGTTCACATTGATGGGAGTATAAACCTCATAGCGGGGCTTTTGAAAATGATGGCATCACTTGGCCCACGGGACAATTTATAGAACCTTTTCATGATTCTCGTTTGAGGATATGGGTCACGATGTTAG
>DAOTUG010000014.1:0-5611 GCA_034437335.1 Anaerolineaceae bacterium | reverse complement strand
CTTGCCCGGGCGTGCGGATGTCGGATGGGAGGGTAGTTTTGGAGGAATATGTCTTCCACAGTGAAGAAACTGAAACCCCGAGCGGGTTGGCTAAAAAATTGTCCGAATGGATTTTTTCTGATCATCTGGGCCCTTATTGGACGCAGTTGCTCCAATCCAATCTGGTGATTTTGCCGGATGATGCGTTTAAGGATTTTGTGATGTATGCCACCGAAGTGATCACCCGGACTCGCCTTGATCCAGATACAAAGACTGTGGTGAAAGGGGCGTTATGGACGGAAGAGCATTTGCCGATGGATACAGTTCTGTACTCGCCGATTCGGGCGACACGCATTCGGATGGTCAAGAATGAAATCCCCGAATATTTCAACGGCGGCGCAGAAAAGCAGGCCGAGGCTGTCTTAACCTGGCTGGTTAAAAAAGTTGGTAAGAAAATCCAGATGGGCGGCGACGCGACAGTTGGGCGCGGCCTGGTCAGTCTCAATTGGCAGGGATAGGAGGATACGATGCGGAATCTGGATCAAAAAAGGGCCCAGCGTGCCCTTGATGACATCAACGAAGTTACTTCGAATCAGGAAGAATATGGCTCTCTGGCCCGGGGGCTGCCGATGATGCTCCAAACAAACGGCCTGGGACAGACTATGGCTTTCTTGAAGTCGAAAGGCGTCAACAGCCAGGCGCATAGAAAAATGTATGGCCATCTTTCTCGCTGGTTAAACGTTGTGGTTCGAAATGAAGAGGGTGGCGACTTTTTGGATTGGGTGGTGGAAGAGAACAGCACTTGCTATCGTCGGGCGGCCAATGAGGCCATTGAATTTGGCATCTGGTTGCGGCGCTTTGCAGAGGCACAGGGTTGGACAAATTAATCTGAAAGGCGGTATTCAATGACAAGGAGAGTAACTGGTATATCAGAAGAGTTTGCCCTGCCAGAGGATACCCGTTTGGCGGTGCAGGATCATTTGCCTGATTGTCAGAACCTGAGTTTAATTCTGGATCGCTATCAGCCCTGGTGTCTGTATAGTTGGAGGGATGATCGTCGTAACACGGGAAAAGATTGGGGGCTATGTTTTGAATATCATCACAGAAAACATGGTCCAACTTATGCATTGGATACTGAAGCGAAGGGCTACTGGTTGAATTCCAATAGTCAGAATCGTGCTGTGCATTGTCAAAAACGGTTGAACCCCAATTCGCGTTTTGACACTGATCTGCACAGAGCTTTTCTTTCGCGATGGAAGAAAATGGTTTCTGGGACGATCTTCACACTGTATGCCCAGAGTCGGGTTGTGATTGGCCTGGGCAGCAAAGGCACCTTGGAGATGAGGATGACCCTTCATCGCACTTATGGCTTCCCCTATATTCCAGGCAGCGCGTTGAAGGGCCTGGCCAGGACACAGGCCATCCACACGCTTGGGGAAATACTTGGAATTCCGCGGGTGTCGGGTGAGGAATATATCCGCTGGGAGGAGGAAGAAGAGGACAACCAGACCCCTTTGCGGATCCTGGATGGCCTGCTTGAGATGCCCTTGAAACGGACCAATTCCGGCGAATTTGATGCCAAACAGTATCGTGACATGAAAGCGTGTTTTGAGGAGAAGCTGAAAAGCAATGTCATGGTTCGACAGGCACAAGGGGAGATCCTGGACCTTTCATTTGATGACTTCATTGCCCATGGCGGTGTGGCCTGGTTCCGTGAGGTTTTCGGGACGATGGGCGAGGCAGGCCGGATGGTGTTCTATGATGCTGTCCCTGCAACTGTTCAAAATATCATTGCTGTGGAAATCATGACGCCGCATTTTGTGGGTTATTATCAGGACAACAAATTCCCTCGGGATGACCAGAATCCCGAGCCACATGCTTATCTGGCGGTAGAGGAGGGTGTCCAATTTAAATTTTGTATAGATGATCGCAAGTCAGACCCAGGGCAGTCAGAATACTATATACCAACCAGAGATTTGCTTCGTCGTGGATTGTTTTTTCTGGGTGTTGGCGGAAAAACAAGCAGTGGTTTAGGGCATTTTGGCGCCTCGAAGAATCCTTCAGAAAAAAGAGTGACCAATCAACCCATTGGGAATGCGGATTATCCTTCCAGAAGCGTGTAGTACTGAAATTCAATGTCTTGATGAAGCTTGAAAAGAAGTCATAAGCAAAAAACAGGGTATTTTGGAGCGAATTGTGAATAAATTGATCGTAACCTGCGGCACCTCACAAATTGACACCACCACCCTCAAGGCGATAGACGCGGAGGGTGGGGTGTACATGGAATTCAGGGAGGGCGTTTTGGGAAGCCTGACCGCATTTTGTTATTCGTCTGTTGGGGAAGATTTCATCCAGCCGGGGGATGGTATCCATCATTGGATAATTTCGTCCGTTGATCACTTGACAAGGCAGTTTATGGGAAACTTTGCTTCTTTGGATCAACGCATCGGAGAGATGGATCAAAACCCGCTTGGCGCTGAACTGACCACCCTGCACCAGATGCGGACCCGTGAGGATGGCTTTCAATGGGACCCCCGGGAAGATCAGGTTGTTTTATTGTCTTCTGAGACCCGGAGAGGGTATTGTGCGACGTATTTCGTCAAGCAGGTTCTTCACGCGCTGTATCAGGTCCCTGAGGAGAAGGTGTGTATTGACATTGTCCCCGGCCTGTGTGAAGAGGTCGAAGATGTGGATATAACCCTATATACGTTTGCTGAAGTTGTTTTAGACTACCTGGATCTGGAGGATGATAAAAGGTCGCCTTATGAACACTATGCTGTTCTGATGAGCGGGGGCTTCAAATCTGTTATCCCAGTTCTCACATTGCTGTCTTTCTTTTTTGGCATTGAACTGATTTATATTTTTGAAGCCTCGCAAACATTGCTCAGCCTCAACCCTTCCGTGGAGCTCGACTCCGAATCGGATCGGGAATTTTGGAAAGGCGTTTGGGAAGGGCTCAAGCAGCGCTCCTTAACCAACCGGGCCGCTTATTATCGGGCTCTCCTGGATGCCCGCCTGAAATTTCCTTACAGGTCGTTTAGCTGATATGCTCAATTTCACTTTGCCCTTTTGTCAGGAAGAGTCCCCCTCAACGTTTTGGCGTGTGGAGATTTCTGATCCATCTTCCAAGTATAAAGAAATTGTTGAGGTCAAACCAGATGATCAGCGGAATACCGCATCATCTTATTACACTTTATGTGACCGGTTGTTCAACAAGCTGGTGGTTATTTACGAGGAGAAAATGACCACTCCAAGTGGGTATCTTCTCTTTGAGGACGCTTTTTCCTCGTTTAGTGATGCAAACTTGCAAAAGCTTGTGGATTTGCAAAAATTGGTTAAGTCCAAAAAAGTCTCGATAGCGGATGAAAAAGCGTGCCTGCGTGCTGCTGCGATGTTCAAGAGCCTGGTGAAATTCCTTGAAGATGACGATCGTTATCAGACGCTGGATGCTCGCTTTTTACTGATTTTTTGTGTCTGGCAGTGGTTCAATTTGATTAAGGCGATTTTGCAAAACATCACAGAGACAAGGGACCTCGAACGGTCTGGTTTCAAACGGAATGAATTTGCCCTGGTGTATAAAAAGCTGCATCATTATCTCATTGATCCGGCGTTTCATGATGTCATTTCGTTCATTAATAAATGGGCTGCCGGGGAGCCCCTGGAATCCGGCTGGGATGATTGGCTGCCCTACACCTTAGTTTTAGTTCAAAAAAAGCCTCATTTGCCAACCTCGTTACCAATCAATACGGCTGTACCCATTCCTGGTTTTGAGCGGAATAAAAGTTTTGCCTGGGGGGGCGTTGTTCTGCATCCTGTTTTTCGGCTTGACCGTTCGGCGAAGATCGCCGTGAAGCGGTTGGTGACCCATTTTGCCCTCCCGCATTATAACCTGGATGCGGCCATTCATTTGTCGCACTTATACAAGAAAAATCAGCCTTTGAACTATAAACATCCTACCTGGTTGTTTGTCATGGTGTTGCTTTTTGCGGTCCTGGTCGCAGCCAGTATCAGTATCTTGCTCGGTTCGATCCCTGGGCTTTTTACGATGTCGGCGATCCTGTTTTGGGGCTATTTCCTCTTCACTGTAGATTGGGAATTGATGATCCATTTGCTCCTGCCCCGTGTTTGTGCTGGGATCTTGGTGGGATACTCCGCGTTACTTCTTGAGGGGGATTCGGCTAAAATGGCCTGCAAGATATTCGGCACTCCTGCCCTGGCAGGTATTTGGATTGTTTTAGTTCTTGGTGGTGCGCTTTACCTTTTCTTTGATATTCGCCCCTGGTCTGTGAAGCCGCGTCAGACCCTTAACCGAACGGGTCAGATTCTCTTGATCACCCTGATCCTCAGCGTGTTGATAGGATTTTTGGTTTTACCCTTGGCCAACCAGGTATATGGCGCTCCAGGCGGCAATACTCACCTGGAACCGTTTTCTGGCCCCTTCGGGTTGATTGATCTGAAACAATTCCTGACCTTTGTTCCTTTGGCCTTGCTGACAGGCTTGATCAGCCAGTTTATCTTTGAGGAAGAACCTCTGACGACCTCGGTTTGGGCGCCACAAAGGAATTGATCCGCCGATGCCGCTTTCCATCATCATTGAACTGAAGCATGATTTCAGGTTGCCCAGCCAGCATTTTGGCCGCCAGATTCAGGGGTGGTTCTTCGATACCCTGAAGCGGATTGATCCGAATCTGGCGGATCGGATGCATGCGCCAAATGTCCCACCGGCGTACACCCTCTCAACGCCTTTCATTTCCCGGCGCGGCGACAATGGCAATCACGGCAAGCCCTCGAACCTCTCGTTTTTGCGTTTGACCATCCTGGATGATGCGGTGGTTGAATTTTTTCAGTTTGAGTTCCTGCCTCAAATCCAGAATAATATTCAGGTCCTCTGGATGGATTTTCTGGTGGGGGGCTATATATACCGCAGGAACTTGAACAAACTGGCCGGGTTTATGCCCTATGCCCTTCTTTCGGATGAATATGCCAATCGCGCGGCGCGGAAAGTGAAATTGAACTTTGTTTCACCGACAGTTTTTCGCAGTGGTGAAATGGACATCCCTCTGCCGGATCCGATCCGCGTCTATTCCGGCCTTTATCATAGCTGGAATGCCTTTGCACCGGAAGAAATTAACATCGCGACGGATTGGCTGGATTTTGCTGAGAAAGCCCTGGTGGTGAACCGGATTTATCAGATAAAGACAGAACGCCTACCCTTTGCGGGCGGTTTGCGTGGGGCGGCGACGGGTTTTGTGGGAGAGATTGATTATTCCCTGCTGCCTGCCAGGAAGTTGCCCCAGCATCTGCAGGTAGATTATGCAAAAAACAAAATGATCTTTTCGGTCCTTTCGGCCTATGCCTTCTATTGTGGTGTTGGCGCCAGGACAACCATTGGTATGGGACAAACTTATCCACATATAGACTGACAGGAGGATGGTATGCTTCTCTTATCATTTTTGGGAGAACAGTCTCTGCCGGTTCTCTTGCCCCTGTGGGCGATGGACCAGTTTGATGCCACCTGTCTGGTGCCTTCAGAGCGAACAGAGGGAGTGGCCCGAAGGCTGTCTGATTTTATCCGCTCCGATCCGGATTTGTCCCGATTGGAACTTTTTGATTTTTTCAAGATCGCGCCTTA
>DAOTUG010000013.1:0-79692 GCA_034437335.1 Anaerolineaceae bacterium | reverse complement strand
CAATCGCGGTAAAATTATATCCTAATTATCTGCGGGCGTAGCCAAGTGGTAAGGCAGTAGCTTCCCAAGCTACCATTCGCGAGTTCGAATCTCGTCGCCCGCTTTTTTAATTTAATTTCCAACAACATCTCGCTTTAACCCACCTATCTGGTCTTCGGTACAAAAAACACCAGATCCTACCTGCGTCTTAATCCAAAAAGGCTATTTTGAATTATTTTCCAATTATAATGAAATCTCCACAGACAAACAGTCTATCGGAGGCAATCAATGGCAAACATCCACGATAAACCAGCGCTGGGAGACCGCGTTCTGGTGGGCATGACCTATTTTGACCGGGAGGGGAATGTGACCGGACAGCGCCAGTACTTTGGCACGCTGGTGCACATGGACGAAAAGGCCTTCACCCTGAACTCCAGTGATGGCGAAACTCACTACCTGCCGCCCCTCACTGAGGGGTTTGTCCTCGCCGCCAGAGGCACATACGACTGCGTGTCAAGCGATCTGGTCATCCAGGACCCGGACTTCCTGTCCTGCTGGACCGTACGGCCAGCGGAGGTGGAGGGCCAGTATACCGGACAGCCGGTCAAGATGCCTTTCTACAGGCACGACCTGCCCCGCCATTGGGAATTCGACTATCGTCATGACGACGGTTTTATTCAAGCCCAAATTGAACATCTCCAGGACAGTTATCTCAATAAAACCGTGCTGATCGGGGTCACCCATCTGCGATCCGTCCAGGGGAAAGATGACGTCATCCAACAGGAACAACAATTTGGCACGATTTCAGCCTGGAACCGCAACGTGGGGATTGAGGTCACCCTCAACTCCGGCGAGATCCTCAACCTGCCCCCGGATGCATCCCTCCTGCAGCCCAGTGACTTTTCCGAATTTCATCTGCGATCCACAGGGGAAATCATCCACAATCCGGATTATGTGACCATCTGGAGTGTTCACCATCCTGCAGCGGAGGATCACGCGGAATAGAAAGACACCACCTGTCGCGGTGGTGTCCTCATTTTTCATTCTGTGATCAGAAACTGGCGTCTAACGCTGGAACCGGTGCGGATGGGCAACAAAGTATCCCGTCCCCTGGACAGATGTGGGCACCAGCAGTTCGTGCTCCGCCAGTTGCGGCTTGTGAAATGCAATCTGAATTGCAGGGAGATGCAGTCGCCCCAGAATGCCATCGGCCAGGGTCTGGAATGCGGATAAGAGACCGTTTCCGGGATGGCTTCTCACGTGTTTGTTCAGCATGGTGTGCTCCTTTTTTCTTATGTACATTGTTTTCTTATAGCTTGAGTATCCCATAATCCAGGTTTGAACACCAGGATTTGTACAGGCTTTGTTTATTCTTTGTCGAGAAGGGTCTGATCAATCGGTCCACATGTCGTTTCTGACGCGCCCACCGTTCCGAAAAAATCAGTTAAAATAACCAACCCGCTGTTGAGAGCGGAAGATGCCCTGTATTTCCCGCTGGTCCAATCCCGCCTGACTGCAGCAAACCGGATCGGGTCAGCAACAGCCCGACCGACACCACCTGACCAATCTTGATAAGGAGACTGCTATGCCAATCGTTGATATCGCCGACATTACCATTCACTACACCCGAACAGGGTCGGAAAAATCCCCCCGTCTGATCATCTTTCCGGACAATCACCTGGCCGGAGAGGCCTACCAGAAGGAGACGGATCATTTTTCCGACCGTTTTGAGGTGATCGCCTTTGATTACCCCACCACCGGAAAATCCACCCACGCGGTGAAGTATCCCGATGAACGAGAAGTAGATTACTGGGGATTTTGGGCTGACCTGGCCTGTCATCTGCTGCAAGAGCTGAAGATTGACCGTTGTTTTGCCCTGGGTGTTGCCGGCGGCGCGCTGAGCGCGCTGCATTTTGCCGGCAAACAAGCGCCCGAGCACCGCATCACGGTTGAGGGCCTGGTAGCTGACAGCTTCCTGGCGGATATGGACCCCCGCACCCTCCACCGCTGGCTGGACATCCGGGAACACTTTTACGTCCGCAATGAGAAAGCCCTCCGCGAACAGCACGGTGCGGATTGGCGCCAGGTGGTGGATGAGGACACCCGCGTCCTGCGCAAACTGGCCAACCAGGGCGGATATGCCGTGCCGGAGAGCTTCATCAACGCCATCGCCTGCCCCACCCTGCTGACCGGCTACCAGTATGACCGGACTCTCCCGGGAATCGCGGTAGAATACGCCCGAATCAGCCGCCTGATCCCGGAGTGCAGCATATTTCTCTCAGCCCGTTCCAACCACCCCTACCTGGAACGCCCATACCTGTGGACCGACCCGGAAGGGTTCAGAACCGTGGCCGATCTGTTCCTCAACCGGTGGATAGATTAACCACCACCAACCCCGGCCAAGAACACCAGACCCCCGTCATTCCACAAATGATGGGGGTCAATTACTATTAGAAAACTGTCCCTTATTTCTCTGCTCGCGGTCAGGTCATCTGGTGATCATCGGAAAGTAGATTCCAAAATTAGCCCATATCTGCACTTTAACCCGCAGATTATCCGCAATACCGCGAATTCGCATGTCATCGTCTTCCATATCCAACCAAATGGCGTTGATAAAAAAGTTTGGATCCCCACAATTGAAGATCCCGCTGGTCGTCGCTGTGGAATAGCACTGGATCTGGACAACGTTCCTGTTCAGATCCCACTCTGCGGGAAAGTAAACGTCCGTCTCGGCTGGCGAACCGGAGTTGCCCAAATCTCGCCACCCGCTGGCGAAGGTGGGGGTTTCTCTGAAGATGCGCATCCGAACATAACTCGGTTCCGATCCAGCAGTCAACATGGCCCTGATCCCCGTACTCGTCAGATCAAACCAATAGGCTGCAATCCGAAAACTACCGTTTTCCAACCCGGTGCAATCAAATGTGCCATGTACCGCACTTTGGCAGGTCAGACTCACCAAATAATCATCAAAAAAAGGATCCCCCAAACCATGGGTGAAGGCAACGGGCACAGAATCCGGCCGGATATTGACCTGCTGCCAACCACTGTCGTAATCCGGTGAGGGACGGGAAATGCGCACCCGCACATAGTTGGGCTTATTTCCCGCAATGACCCGAACAGTTACACTGACGGTATTCAGATGACGCCAGTGGGCCGTCGGGTTGAAATTCGCATCAACACAATTATAGTAGCCCAGTGTTGAATCATCCCAGCACTGAAGATCCACCAGATAGGAGTCCGGATCGCCTCCCAGATTGTGGTCCAGGATGATGTTCACCGGATTGGACTCATGAAAACCCGCATACACCCAACCACTGTCATAGGCTGCCAACCCGAAGCCAGCCCTGGATGCCGCTGCTCCGGAACGTGGAATCTGGCCAGCATGGCCCGGGCCATTATCTGCAGTGCCCGCAACGGCACCGCCTGTCCAACCTGGCAGCGCCAAAATCAACAACACACACAACAGAAAAGAAAAATTTTTTTTCTTAACCACAGGAAACCTCCTTTGGAAATTGAAAGGACGCTCACCGGTATTGGGATTGTAGGAAGACTATAAGGTAAATAGATTATCAGCACCGTCTGGAATTTTGCCGCAGCATTTTCCAGAACTCGGTCCCTTTTTTCCAGTATAGCACAGAGGACAGTCCATCCAAATGCCCCCCGGGAACACTCATGGAAAATTAATCTCTCGGGATATCCAGTGTCCAGCCCCCACGCGTTTTCCGCGGCGGATCCTCCAAGGATGACCATTCTCAACACGGCGCAGTCCTGGCAGAGCAGTGGCAAACGGATGTGTCGTCCTGACCTGTTGGGAAGAAGAAATCGTCCCATAGGCTCAAACGCCAAAAAACAACTTGTTATCCAAAGATTATACAATTTCACTGGAGTTATTTGCCGTAATTTAGAATAGAAGCTGAGAACAAAACAAAGGAGTGGCTCGATGGCGGAAAAGATTGTGATCTTCGGTGCAACCGGTGGACTTGGTTCAGCAACGGCAGCCCACCTGCTGGAGGCGGGGTATGACCTGCACCTGGTGGCTCGAGATCCTGAGAAGCTGAAGGATATGGCGGAAAAAATGGATGCGACCATGACCCGGGGGGACGTTCTGGAACCAGACACCTTCATCCGGGTGGCGAAGGAGGCCGGCCCGGAGGTGAGCGGATTGGTCTATGCTGTTGGCACACTAAATCTGCGCAAACTGGAGCGGCTGACGGAAGCGGATTTCATCGAGGACTTCCAGGTCAACGCCCTGGGAGCGGCGCGGGCCGTCCAAACGCTGCTGCCTGCCCTGAGGGCGGCTCGGAATTTGGCTTCGGTGGTCCTGTTTTCCAGCGTGGCGGCCTCCCAGGGGTTCAAGTTTCACGCTTCCATTGGCATGGCCAAGGGCGCCGTGAATGGACTTGTCCTCTCCCTGGCTGCTGAGCTGGCCCCCAACATCAGGGTAAACGCGATTGCCCCCTCCCTCACGAAGACCCCCCTGGCGAAAAACCTGCTTTCCAATCAAAAAATA
Source organism: Anaerolineaceae bacterium (assembly GCA_034437335.1). GTDB lineage: Bacteria > Chloroflexota > Anaerolineae > Anaerolineales > Anaerolineaceae > Brevifilum. The sequence goes on along the minus strand of DAOTUG010000013.1, from coordinate 75,203 downwards.
GCCGAGGCCATCGGCAGCCTGCATGCCCTGGAGCGATTGGGCCAACCACAGGATATCGCCAGCCTGGCGGCATTCCTGATCTCACCCCGGTCCGGCTGGATCACCGGACAAATCATCGGGGTGGATGGTGGCCGGTCCACACTTAGAACCAAAAACTGATTGGAACGCGCTTCACCACGCGGCGTTTCCATTTTTCCTCCGATGGGATGCAAACAACCTCCGACACATCGGAGGTTGTGGAGAATGTTTTTTCGCACGTTTTTGAAGGCTCAAATATCGCGCTGGTAGACTCGATGATTCTTGTAAAACTGGACGCCAAGATTCTTCAGATCCTTGCGCATCTGCTCCGCGGATTCGGCCACTTGGGTCAACTCCGCATGGACAAACTGGCTGTTCTGATGCATGGATTTTTCCAACTCAGCGTACATGATCGCGTTGCCGCCCAGGCCGTGATATTCGGGCAGGATACCGACCCCATTGAAGGAAATCCAATTTGTCCGGCGGATTTCCAGCAGGAGCCGGGCGATGGCCAGGGGTCCGAGGCGTCCCTGATTTTTTTGCATTGCAGCCGAAACATCCGGGAAGGGAAACACGAAGCCCACAACGTCCTCCCCCTTAACAATGATCTTGATTAAATCAGGATCCACAATCGTCATGACATTGTTCAAAACAAAATTAATCTCAGCATCCGAGAGTGGGAAATATTCCCAGTTCTTCACAAAGGCCTTGTTGTAGGCCTCGCCGATCTTGTCTGCCCACTGGCGCAGATGCCGCTTGTTCCGAAAATCCAAGACCCGGAAGGTGCCGCGTTTCTTGGCGATCCCGGCAGCCTTGCGCACCTTGGGCGGCAACTGAAATTCCTGGGGGCGCACATAGCTGGAGACAAAATCCACCACCTTGGTGAAGCCCAGATTTTCGACCAGATCCCGGTAATAGGGATAGTTATAATTCATCATGTTCATCATCTGGCGGTGTTCAAACCCCTCAATCTGAATGCCGTAGCCATCCAGGGGGCCAAAACCCTTGGGGCCAACCAATTTGTTCAACCCCCGGCTTCTGGCCCACTCAAAAACTGTCTCAATTAATGCACTCGCCACCGCCTGGTCATCCACGCTTTCAAACAAATAGAATTGGGCGTCCTTGACCTGGTGATATGCATTGAAGGGTTTGTTTTCGAGGGCCGCGATCCGTCCAACTGGCGTTCCGTCATCCAGGGCAATAAAAAATTCCGCGTCCGAATGCTCATAATAAGGATGTTTGTCCGGATTCAACATGGTCCGGACATCACTGATGAAGGGCGGAACCCACTGGGGATGACCCGCATACAGATCAAATGGCACCTGGATAAAGGTGTCCACATCCGCCCTGGAGGACAAATCCACTTTCCGTATCTCAACCATAGAACCTTCCTTTATTTCATCACACTCAAAATCTGGGATAATCGCATCACTTTAGTTAACCATGAATTAATGCCAAAGTTGCGCAAGACGGCTGCCCGATCATACTCGCTGGTCCAAAAAAATCCGGATAAGACGGCGCACCGCCGGGCAACGCGCATGGAGAAACAATCCCAAGGCCGCCCCTGCCAGATCATAGCCCACATCTCGCAGGCTCGGGGTCCGGCCGGGGGTGCTTTTTTGATGGTATTCATCCGATAAGGCAAACAGCCCGGCCAGCGTAAAAGCCAGAACTCGGACGCCTTTCACCCTTCCGTCAAACCCACGAACATAAGCAAGGGCCAGAAGACCATACCCGAGGGCATGCCCACCCTTTTTCACCAAATCATCCCCCCGTGCCAGGGTGGGAATGCGGTCCGAAGATGTGCCGGAGGCCAGGTAAATCAGAGCCATGAGGGAAAAGGCCGGTCCCCAGCGCACCACCGATCGGATCCACTGCTTGCAAATCTTCATCGTGCTGCCTCTTTTTCAACAGTTGCCAAAGGAGATTATAACGCGAAACTTCAATGAGCAATCCGAGAACTGTAATAATATCTGACTTTCTTGAGTGGGTTTGTCGTGTTATACTTAATGTAAACTGAAAGGATCCCCATGCCCAACCGTTTAGGCGACGAAACTTCCCCATACCTTCTTCAGCACCGCGACAATCCGGTGGATTGGTACCCCTGGGGACCGGAAGCGCTCCGGCGCGCCCGGGAGGATCAAAAACCCATTTTCCTCAGTATTGGCTATGCAGCCTGCCATTGGTGCCATGTCATGGCCCACGAGTCCTTTGAAGATCCGGAAACGGCACAGATCCTCAATACCCACTTCATCTCCATCAAGGTGGACCGGGAGGAGCGTCCCGATCTGGATGATATTTATATGCAGGCCGTTACCACTCTGACAGGCCGGGGCGGGTGGCCCCTCAGCGCCTTTTTAACACCAGAGGGCAAACCCTTCTATGGCGGGACCTATTTTCCTCCTGAACCCCGCTATGGCATGCCCTCCTTCAAACAGGTTCTCCTCTCCGTGCAGGATGCTTGGGTGAACAAACGCGCGGGGGTCGAAAAAAACAGCCAAATTCTGACCCAGGCCATTCGGGACAACCAGGACATCCAGAAAACGCCTTCCAGAGACTCCCTGATTCCGGAAAGGGTGATCTCAGACCTGAGCACCGCCTACGACTGGCAGGATGGCGGCTGGGGCAGCGCCCCCAAGTTTCCCCAACCCCTGGTGCTCACCTTCCTGCTCCAGCAGGGTCTGGCGGGAAACGAAAAAGCAGCGGACATGGCCATCCACAACCTGGAACAGATTTCACGCGGGGGATTGTACGATCTGGTGGGCGGTGGCTTCCATCGCTACAGCACCGATGCCCACTGGCTGGTGCCCCATTTTGAGAAAATGCTCTATGACAACGCCCAGTTGGCCCTGGCCTTCCTGGAGGGATACAGCCTGGTCGGGAAAACCGCCTTCCGCGACGTTGTGGTGGACACCCTGACCTTCCTCCAGCGGGAAATGTCCGGGCCAGAAGGGGGATTCTATGCCAGCCTGGATGCGGACTCTCCCGGGGGTGAAGGCCGCTACTACACCTGGCGCATGGACGAGTTGCGGGAACATCTCACCACAGACCAGGTCTCCCTTCTTCAGCAGCGCATGCGCCTCACTGACAGGGGCAATTTTGAGGAGGGACTCAATGTGCTCCAGTTGACCGATTCACTCCCAGCGTTGGCCCACCAGACCGGGAAAGACGAGAAAACCCTGCAGGAAGAAACCCGAGTCATCTTTGCCACCCTCGCCCGTGCCCGGGACAACCGTGAACCGCCGATGGCGGATGACAAAATCATCACCGCGTGGAACGCCCTGGCAATCCAGGCCTTTGCCCTGGCAGGGTTGCTGCTGGAGCGGGAGGATTTTTCCCAACGGGCCGCTGTCGGTGGACGCTTCCTTCTGCAGCATCTCCAGGATGTCCCCGGGCGTCTGCGACGAACTTGGCGCGCCGGAAAAGCCCACCAGCCCGGAACCCTGGCCGATTATGCCCTCACCATCCAGGCCCTGGCCAGCCTGTATCAAACGGATTTTGATCCCGCTTGGTATCAAGCCATGAAGGCATTCCTCGACACACTCCAGCAGGAGTTTGCCGGAGAGGGGGCGCTGTTCTACGACTCCGCTGCGGAGGTGGATGATCTGATCCTCCGTCCCCAACGTCTGACGGATCAGCCGACCCCTTCCGGAAACGCTGCAGCAGCCTGGGCCATGCTCCTGATGGGGCATCTCAACGACGACCCTGCGCTCCTGTCCCGGGCGGACGAGATGGTCTCTAGCGCTGCACCGCGCATCATGCGCTCCCCCAGCCATTTTGGTTTCTGGTTGACCACCGCAGGAAGGCTGAGCCAAGGGATCCGGGAGATTGCCCTGGTCAGCCCGGGGAACCGCAGCACTTTGGAGCCTTTTCTCCGCCCCTATCGGCGCACATGGCGGCCCTGCAGTCTGTTGGCTGCCCGGTTTGCCGGGGTTGGACCCATGGCGGACCTGCCGGGCTTACTCCAAAACCGAAAAGCTGTGAACGATCAGCCCACAGCCTTTGTGTGTGAAAATTTTACCTGCCAAGCGCCGGTAACAGATCCGGAGGACTTCGCAGAACAGCTCTCAGCCTGAAGAAGGCTCCTCATCCCCGCCCTCCTGAAGCAATAGATTCCGGACTGATTCCCGCACCAGCCTGCGCCGCGCTGTGGGATCCCCCAGATCCAGCCAGCCGTGAGCCTCGGGCTGCCCCAAGAGCAAGCCGGACATCAGAATCATGGAAAAGGTCATATTGAGGGATAAACGCACTCGCGCCGTGTGGTCTTCCGGCACATGGGGCTGGACAGCCTCCACCGTCAGGTCCATCCAGGACCTCAGGAGATGCGCCAGGTCTTCCTGTCTGTCCTCATTAAACAGGGGACCAATCATATGGGCCCGAATCAGGTTTGGATAACGCAGCACCCCTTCAATCATATACTCCAGACACTCTGTAATCCGATCTGCGATGGGCGCTTCCCCCTCCAGGATCTCCCGGACATCCCCCAGCATATGCTCCGCTGTCTGGCGCAGGGCCAAATTGATCAACTTCTCCTTGGTGCCGAAGTAATAATGCAGGGCAGCATTATTGACCCCGGCCTCATCAGCGATCATCCGGGTGGTCAGATTTGCCAGGCCATATTTTTCAATCGCGTGGATGGTCGAGAGAAGGATATGCGCTTTGGTCTCTTGGGGGCTCATCAGGGGTCCATTTCCAGGCCGTCAAAGTTAATCAGTCGGGACGGATTCGGCCAATATCCGGGTGCCCTGATTATACTGCCCAACAGGCGCGGGGGTTACCCTGCTGCGGGTTTTTGACCAACGACGGACGATGAGACGGGCCAGGGTATCCGCCGGCACCAGACCGCTGAGGGCTCTGAGAAGCTGATTGGACCAGCCGGGGATAAACACAGAACGTCCCCGCAGGGCCCTGTTCAGGGTTTGCGCAGCCACCCTGCCGATCTGCACCGTGGTCAGACGTCCCATAAACCCCTGGGATTGGATGCTGCGGATCGTTTCCCGTTTCGTGGCCAGCCCTGCCGGGCAGACAGCCAGGACCCGGACATTCTCCGTCCGTAACTCCTGATGGAGGGCCCGGGAAAAGTCCACCAGAAAGCGTTTCGAAGCGGCATAGACCGTTTTTAACGGCATGGGGTAAAAACCCGCCAGACTGGCCACGTTGATGATATGCAGGCAACGGGCGGAATTGCGAAATTGGAGCACCCGCCGGGTCATCGCCACCGTGGCTTCAATGTTCAACCGGATAATGGTGGAAAGCTCCACAAGCGATCGCTCCAGAAAAGGCCCCTCAAAATCAAGGCCAGCCACATTCACCAGCATTTGAAAACGGATGCCCAACCCATCCACCCGGGACCAGAACGCGTCCATGTCGTCTTCCTGCAGCAAATCCCAGGGGTCTGTGAGAACCTCCACACCATAACATCGGCTGAGTCCCCTGGCCAGGATTTCAAGTTTTTCCTTATGCAGATCCGTCAGATACAGGTTCCACCCCCGTGCGGCGCACTCGGCTGCAAAGGCCCTTCCCAAACCGCCGCTGGCACCTGTGATACACACCATACTTTTCATTTTTTTCCTCTCAAATTTCTTGCATTGGTCGTTTCAACGTCGCGGCGCCCAGATTCAGGCCGGGCCACAGATCTGCCTGCACCTGCCCGCAAACATATCATAAACGGATGCTTGTCAAAAGTCAAGCGCTTGGTTATACTAATTGGTGTAATCAATTGGTTAATAAATCGAAAGGAACGTATCATGAACCCCACTTCCCTCCACCCCAAGACGATCCTCATCACCGGAGCTACCTCCGGCATCGGTCTGTCTGCCGCCACCCAGCTTGCGGAGAGCGGTCACATCATCCTCGGCGTCGGCCGCAGGCGGGAAAAAATTGCTGCAGCCGAAGAAGCCCTTCGCAGAGCCAACCCGGCGGTCAGGAGCACATTTTTCATCTGTGATCTTTCCTCCCTCACCCAGGTGGAATGCTTGGTTGCATCGGTCATAGAAACCCTGGGGGAGCGTCCCGATTCCCGCCTGGATGTCTTGGTGAACAATGCTGCGTCCGTATCAAGCTGGTTCACCCTGACGGAGGACGGATACGAGCAGCAGTTCATGGTCAATCATTTGGCGCCCTTTCGCCTGACCTGGGGCCTGATGCCCCTTCTGGAAAATTCCCCCCATGGGAAGGTGATCAACGTCAGTTCCGCCTCCCACCGCAGCGCCAGAATCCACTGGAACGATGTGATGCTCCAGCGCCGCTATGGTGTTTTGAAAGCCTACAAACAATCCAAGCTGGCCAATGTCCTCTTCACCTATGAAGTCAACCGGCGCATCCCGGAGGGCGCAAAGGTGCAGGCCTTCGCGGTGGATCCAGGGTTGGTGAACACCCCCATAGGCGCCAAGGGAACCACCGGCCTTATCCGCTGGTTCTGGAACAAGCGGCGGAGAAGAGGCCAATCACCCGAGCAAGCGGCTGCCACCATTGTCTATCTGGCCCAGCGGGGCCGCGTTGAAAGGGCCGAATCCCCCTACTGGAAGGACTGCCGGCCGGTCCAGCCCAGCCGGTATGCCCGGCGGGAGGACCACGCCAGAAGGTTGTGGGAACTGTCCTGCAGGCTGTGCGGCCTCTCCGCAGCCTAATAAATCCCCAAGCCAACCACAGGCCAAAACCGTGGTCCCTGTTGCAGGCTCACCTTGTTTTTACCATCAAGCTGAGCTATAATCCTCTTGATATTTTAAGAATAATAGAGGAAAGCAACCCCCATGATTGATGTCAACGAATTACGAAAAGGTGTGACCTTCGAGCAGGATGGCAACCTGTACAAAGTTCTGGAATACTCCCACAACAAACCGGGGCGCGGATCGGCCACCATCCGGATCAAAGCCCGAGACCTGCGCAAGGGAACCACCCTGGATATGACCTTCATCTCCGGGAATCGGGTTCAGGATGTCCGCCTGGACTATCACAATGCCCAGTTTTTATACGCCGACGACCGCTTTTACTATTTCATGGATAATCAAACCTATGAACAATATCCTGTCAGCGGCGATGTCATCGGAGAACAGAAGAAATATCTGAAAGCTAACATGGATGTCAAGCTGATGTTTTATGAAACAAAAGCCCTTGATGTGGAGCTGCCCGTCTCCGTTGATCTGGAAATTACCCGGGCTGAGCCCTCCATCCGGGGCGATACAGCCACCGGGGTGACCAAGAAAGTGGTCACGGAAACCGGGTTGGAGGTCCAGGTCCCCTCCTTTGTCGAGCAAGGGGACACCATCCGGGTGGACACTCGCAACGGGAATTATGTCACCCGGGTCTGAATCAAAGAACCTCACAGCAAGCCCAGCAACGGATCCCCGCAAGGGGATGCCGTTTTAACATCTTATGAAAGTACCCACAACTGGCAAAGAATGCCCCTATTTTTATGGAGATTATTTCCGTGGCCGGCACCACGAAGAATGCCGGCTGATCGGCGACGCCGACCCGCCCTGGCAGATCCAGGATTGCAAGACCTGTCCAGTGCCCGACATCGTTCGGGCCAACTCCTGTGAACACATGGTGCTCTCAGCAGAGATCGCCAAGGGCTTCCTGGGGCTGCACCGCCACGTGAAGGTTTCTGCCTACTGCACAAAAACCCACCAGGATGTCAAAGATCCCTATGTGGGCTGTGGAAAGTGCCATCCCATCATTGACCTTTTCAAGGAATCGGAATGAGTCTGACCATCCTGTTCGACCTGGATGACACCCTCCTGCAGACCAACATGGGAAATTTTATCCCGGCCTATTTCAAGGCCCTGGGAGACCATATGGCGCACCTTGTGCCGGCAGGGGCCCTGACCAATCAACTTTCCAAAGCCGTCCGGGCAATGGAAAATAACCGGGACCCGGTCAAAACCCTCAAGTCGGTTTTTGACCAGCGCTTCTACGGCCCCCTGGGCGGTTCGGAACCGGCCTGGCGGGATGTTCTGGAGGATTTTTACCGGACCACCTTCCCAAAACTGAAGCCCATCACCCGGAAGAAACCGGCCGCAAGGGAATTGGTCCAGTGGTGTCTTTCCCAGGGGTTCACCCTGGCCGTGACCACCAACCCCCTTTTCCCCAAAACAGCCACCCACCAGAGAATGGCCTGGGCGGGGTTGGATCCGGAGGATTTTCTCTTCGTTTCTACCTACGAAGACTTTCACTTCACCAAACCACACCTGGCCTATTACGCCGAAGCCCTGGGGAGACTTGGGTGGCCTGAGGGTCCGGTGATCATGGTGGGCGATAACCCGACCCACGATCTGGAACCCGTTGAACGGCTGGGGTATGCCGCCTTCTGGGTCAACCCGCAGGTGCAGGATCCTGACCGGCCCCATGGCCCCCTGCGGGCGGTGCAAGCCTATCTCAAAACAATCCAGAACAGGGAACAGACGCCCCCTGGCCTGCAAGAAAGGCCGGAGGTCTGGGAAGCCACATTACGTTCAAGTCCCGCGGTCCTCGCGGCCTGGGTCGGATCCCTCCCCCAATCAGCGCAGCGCAAACGGCCGGCACAACACGAATGGAGCCTGGTGGAAGTCTTCTGGCATCTGGCCGATATGGAAAAGGAAGTCGCCCTGCCGCAATGGGAGCAGCTTCTCACGGATCCGAAACAGCCCCTGCGCCCCACAAACACCGAGGACTGGGCAGAGACCCGGGACTATCGCTCCCGTGATCTTCAACCGGCTCTGGAGCAGTTTCTTCATGCTCGCCTTGAATCCCTGGACAGAATCCAGGAGCTGCAAGCCAGGGACATCCTGGAGAAGACGATCCGGCATCCGGTATTCGCCGGAGCAAAAATCCGGGAATTCGTCCAGTTTGCCGCCCGGCACGACCGGATTCATGTGCAACAGGCGGGCAGTTTATTAGATATTTATAAGAATAATTAACCTTATCAGGACACGACTGGAATTACCAGACAAGGGTTGGTATAATACCTACGGCATAATAGAAGCCTGTTTTATAATAAATATTTTTGGAGGACCCTGTGAAATCACGGAATCAATCATTTATCATCTACATATTGCTCTTTGTGGCAATTATTGCGATGGTATTTTTTACAGTCAACCAGCAATCCGCCGGCGGGGACGAAATTCCATTTAATGAACTCGCCACGGACATCAAAGCGGGCCGGGTTGAATCCATCATCGAGGATGACAGCCGTCTTGAAATCAAGTACAAAGAGGGCGACATGATCAAAACCTCAACCAAGGACCCCAATGCACCCCTCATTGAACAGCTCACGGAACTTGGCGTCTCCCCGGAAGACCTCTCCGCCGAGAACATCTCCATTGACATCAAACTCCCCAGTCCCCTGTTGGGAATTGTGTCCATCGCCAGCTACATCCTGCCCTTCCTGATCTTGATCGGCCTGTTCTGGTTCATCTTCCGGCAGGCCCAGGGCAACAACAACGCCGCAATTTCCTTCGGGAAATCGAAGGCGCGGATGTTCACCGGGGACCACCCCACGGTCACCTTTGAAGATGTTGCTGGGGTCAGAGAGGCCAAGGAAGAATTGCAGGAGGTGGTGGAATTCCTGCGGGAACCGCAGAAATTTATCTCCCTCGGCGCCCGCATTCCGAAAGGCGTACTCCTGGTCGGTGCGCCAGGCACAGGCAAAACCCTGATGGCCAAGGCAGTTTCCGGTGAAGCCGGCGTGCCCTTCTTCTCAATTTCCGGTTCGGAATTTGTGGAGATGTTCGTCGGCGTCGGCGCCAGCCGGGTCCGGGACCTTTTCGAACAGGCCAAACGGCACTCCCCCGCCATTGTCTTCGTGGACGAAATTGACGCCGTGGGTCGTCACCGCGGCGCCGGTCTGGGGGGCAGCCACGATGAACGCGAACAGACCCTCAACCAGCTTCTGGTTGAGATGGATGGTTTCGACACCGACACAAACGTGATCATCATCGCCGCCACCAACCGCCCGGACATTCTGGATCCAGCCCTCCTGCGCCCCGGTCGGTTTGATCGCCGGGTAGTCCTCGACCGCCCCGACCTGCGCGGGCGTGAAGCGATCCTCAAGGTGCATGTCAAAGGGAAACCCATTTCTCCCGAGGTAGATCTGCATGACATCGCCCGTTCCACCCCCGGATTTGTCGGCGCGGACATCGAAAACCTGGTCAATGAAGCCGCCATCCTGGCAGCCCGTCGGGATAAACGCATCATCGAGCAAGAAGAATTCATGGAGGCCATCGAACGCGTCATCGCTGGACCTGAACGCAAGAGCCGCCTGATCAACGAAAACGAAAAACGCATCATTGCCTACCACGAAGCCGGCCATGCCGTGGTGATCAACGCCCTGCCTGAGGCGGACACGGTTCAGAAGGTGTCCATCATCTCCCGGGGCGAGGCCGGCGGCTACACCATGGCGTTCCCCGAAGAAGACCGGGTGTTAAAATCCCGCCGGCAGTTATTGAGCGACATGGTCGGACTTCTCGGCGGCCGGGCTGCAGAGGAAATTATCTTCAATGACATCACTTCCGGAGCATCCAACGACCTGGAGCGGGTCACCAAACTGGCCCGGACCATGGTCACCCGGCTGGGGATGAGCGACGAACTGGGCCCGATGGTCTACGGAAAAAAGGAAGAACTGGTCTTCCTGGGTCGGGAAATCTCAGAACAGCGCGACTACTCTGAATTGATCGCCCAGAAGATTGACTCGGCCATTCAGGGGATTGTCCAGGAAGCCTATCAGAAAGCCAAGAGCATCCTGACACAATACCGCGACAAGCTGGAGGCCGTTGCGGAAAAACTTCTGGATGTGGAAACACTGGATGCAGATGAATTCAAGGAGATCTTCCCAACACCGGTGGAAAAAACCGGGGGCATCCCCCAAAAGGTTATCTAGCCTGGAAATAAGAAGTAAATTAAAGAAACACAGGGTTGCGAAAAACCGCAACCCTGTTTTGATTCAACACAGATCAAGCCGTCTGGCCCGGCCGGTTTTCTGCGGCCAGTACACGCCGCAGCACCTTGCCCACCCCCGTCCTGGGCAGGCTCTCTCTGAACTCAAAAATTTCCGGGATCTTATACCCCGTCAGATACTGCCGACAGAACTCCTGTAATTCGCCGGGTGTGACCTGTTCCCCTTCCCGAAGAATGACCCAGGCCTTGGGCATCTCTGCCCCCTCTGCATCCCGCACCCCGGCCACAGCCGCCTCCTGAACAGCATCATGCCTGATGAGCACCGCTTCGATCTCCTTGGGCCAAACCTGAAAACCACCTACCTTAATCACATCCTTCTTGCGGTCAACCAGATAGAAATAGCCCTCCGCATCCATCCGGGCCACATCTCCGGTGTAGAGCCACCCCTCCCGCAGGGTCAGGGCAGTTTCTTCCGGACGGTCATAGTAGCCAGCCATCACCTGGGGGCCTTTGATGATCAATTCCCCGGCCTCTCCCACTGGCAATTCCCGGGATCCCTCCTCAAGATCCACAATTTTGCAGTCCACATTGGGCAAAGGCAGGCCAATGGATCCGGGCCGGTTTTCACCCAGAACGGGATTACAATGGGTGGCAGTCGGGGCTTCAGAGAGACCATAGCCCTCCACCAGGTGGCCGTGGGTCAGGGCCTCAAACTCCTCCTTGACCCGCTGGGGCAGGGTCGCCGATCCGGAAATGCATGCTTTGATGGAAGAAAGATCATATTCCCCCTGCAGGACGGGAGGATAGCGGTTGATCGCTGCATAGATATTAGGCACCCCCGGAAAAAGTGTCGCTCGGTGGGTGTGAGCCGCTTCAAGGAGGGCATCCAAATCCCGCGGGTTGGGTATCAGGATCATGCTGGCGCCCATCCTGACCGCCAGATTCATCCCCAGTACCATGCCGTACACATGATACATCGGAATGGCCACCAGGATCCGCTCATCGCCGGGGGTGGTGTTCACCAGCCAGTGGCTGAACTGGTAAACATTGGCGACCAGATTGCGATGCAAGCCCACGGCGCATTTGGGGGTGCCGGTGGTCCCTCCGGAATACTGAAACACCGCTGGATGGTCCGGAGCAACCTCCACAGCCACCGCGCCCATCGCCGGCGGATCAGCCTGAATCGTCTCCCAGCTTTGATCCTCCGTCGGCAGGGAAGCTGCTTTCCCCGCGCCAAAAACCAGAAACCCCTCCAGGTTTGTTGTCTTTTGAATGGCTTTGGCAGCAGCATAATCCGAATTAGAAAGGGCCATGAACCGAATCCCCGATTCCTGGGCCTGGGCCTCCAACTCAGCCGGCCGGTAGGCGGGATTCAAGGCCATCACCACCCCACCGGCTTTGAGGATGCCGTAGTAAGCGATCACAAATTCCGGGGAATTGGGCAGAAAAATTCCCACCCGGTCTCCCCCGGTCAGACCACGGGCGATGAGCCAGGCTGCAAACTGGTTTGAATAACGATCCACCGCCTGGTAGGAAAGGTGTTGATCCTGGTAAATGATACACACCGATTCGCCAAAGGATTTCACAGCCTCTTTAAACAAGTCCACCAGGGAAATATCCGGGATCGGGATTTGTCGGGGGACCCCCGGGTCGTAGTGCGCCAGCCAGGGTTTCTCAGTGGGAGTCTGTTGGGTCTTCTTTTTTGCCATTTAATCGCCTCCTGATGGCAGCAGCCATCGCATCAATAAGGGTATCTGAAGCAGGGAACCAGGTGATCCTGGGATCGTCCGGTTTAAACCAGTTCGCCTGACGGCGGACAAAGGTCCGGGTGTTCCGCTTGATTAGGGTGATGGCCTCCGCAAAGGAAATCTGGCCCTGCAGGTATTGGATCATTTCTCCATATCCGATGGCGGACATGGTCCGTAAATCCGGGGCATATCCGGCCTCAAGCAGGCCACGGACCTCCTCCACCAGACCAGCATCCAGCATCTGTTCAATGCGCCGGTCAATTCGATCATACAATGCCTCCCGGGGTCGGGAGATCCCCAGAATGATAGGCCAGTATGGACATTCCTGCTTGCGGCGGAGTTCAGAAAAACGCTCTCCAGTCAGGAAAATCACCTCCAATGCCCGGACAACCCGGCGGACATTTCGATAGTCCATTTTTGCGGCTGCGTCCGGGTCAAGGCGCTTCAGACGGGTATAAAACGCTTCTGCGCCAATTTCTCCGGCCCATTGATTAAGAACCTCCCGCAGCCGCGGATCCGGCCTCTGGGGCGGAATGCGCCAGCCTTCAATGATGGAACGGATATACTGGCCTGTGCCCCCCACCAGAAATGGCAAGCGGCCCCTGGCATGTATTGCGTCAATTTTCGTGTAAGCTGCTCGTTGATAAATCGCCAAATTCCAGCTTTCATCCGGATTCGCAACATCAATCAGGTGATGCGGAATATCCCCCATCTCTTCCGGGGTCGGCTTGGCTGTGCCGATATCCATGCCGCGGTACAGCAACCGCGAGTCAGCAGAAACAATTTCTCCATCAAACCGTTCCGCCAGGGCAATCGAAACCGCAGTCTTCCCCACCGCGGTGGGGCCAACAATGACAATCAGGGGAAGTTTGGGTGAGGGAGTCATTATGAAATGTTGATAAAATGCTGAATATCCTGGATGGTCTGATGGCGGTCAAGGCGAATGGCGATGGCATCAATGCGCCAATCATCCGGAGCCGCAGGATGATCCTGCAACCAGACCAAACCGGCTTTATGAATCCGTTCGAGTTTTTCCGGGGAGATGCTCTCCTCTGGCAAGCCAAAACGGGTCGAGGTGCGGGTTTTCACCTCAACAAAGACCACCATGTCCAAATCCATCACAACCAGGTCCAACTCACCGTAACGGGAGGTATAATTCTCATCAAGGATCTGGTAGCCCTTTTCCTGCAGAAATGCGGCCGCGATCTGCTCACCGCTCCGGCCAATACGCTTCTGATAACTCATGGTTGCCTGCTTCCTTGCGTGGCTTAATCCTACGCTATAGCGGATTCCCGGTCAAGCAGAAGACAGCGATTCCCGCTTCCTCCTGGTGTCAAACCGGGAATATCGGTTAAAATACATTAAACACGATCAACGAGACTGCTATGCCCATCTTAGAAATCATCACCATTGGCACAGAACTGTTGCTGGGTGAGATTCAAGACACCAATTCAACCCACATCGCCAGGACATTGCGGGATTATGGCATTGACATCTACCGGATCAACACCATCGGAGACAATCCGGGACGGATCGCCGCAGCCCTGCGGGAAGCCATGTCCCGTGCGGACATCGTCATCACCACCGGCGGCCTGGGCCCCACCGTGGATGACCCCACCCGCGGCGCAGTAGCCGAGGCCACTGAACGCCCCTTGATGTTCCAAACGGCTCTGTGGGAAGATATCAAGGAACGCTTCAAAGCCTATGGGCATGAACCCACAGACAATAACAAGCGCCAGGCCTTCATCCCCAAGGGCGCCTTGCCGGTGCACAATCCGGTGGGCACCGCACCATGTTTCATTGTGGAAGGGGCGGATTCCTGCGTGATCTCCCTGCCGGGAGTGCCGCATGAAATGGAACAGATCTTAAACGATGCAATTCTTCCCTTTCTGATCAAGAAGTACGACCTGCAGACCCAAACCATCAAAGCCGTTGTCCTGCACACCGCCTCGATGGGCGAATCAACCATTGATGACATTATTGGCGATCTGGAAACCTACAGCAACCCCACCGTGGGGCTGCTGGCCCACCCCGGACAAATTGACATCCGTGTGACCTGCAAAGCTGCTTCGGAGGCGGAAGCCCTTCAGAAAATGGAACCTGTGTTGGAGACCCTCAAATCGCGCCTTGGTGAAAATATCTATGGTCGGGACGAGGAAACCCTGGAGACCATCACTCAAAAAATGCTGGAAGAAGCTGACCTCAGCCTCTGCCTGGTGCATCACGGCCTCTCAGGCCGATTAGCAGCGCGGCTTCAAGAACTGCATTCCCTCCGGATCAAACCGATCGCCCTGCCGGAGGCTCCCAACGCCATGGGACCACTACAGGAGCGGCTGGCCCGGGCATGCCGGCAAACCAACAGCGAGATCGGGCTGGGCATTATTCTGCAGATCAGCGAAAACAAGATCGAAATCCTGATCGCTTATCGGGATCCTGAGAATACCCAAACCAAGGTGCGGAGTTACGGCGGCCCGGTGGGATATGCCTCGCGCTGGTCCACAAACACCGGACTGGATTTTCTGAGAAGAAATCTGACAGCCTTTCTTAAAGCGAAGTGACAAGGAGAAACATGAAAAAAGCAGATATTGTGCTGAAAAATGCCATCGTGTTGACGATGAACGAAGATTTTGACATCTTCGACCCGGGTGCAGTGGCCATTACAGGTGACAGCATTCAAGCCGTTGGGCCCGAAAAGGACATCCTGGAAATCTATGAGGCCGAATCCGTTCTGGACAGCGGAAAGAAAATTCTCATGCCGGGGTTGATCAATGCCCATACCCACGTCCCCATGACCCTCTTGAGAGGCTTGGCCGACGACCTGCGCCTGGATGTCTGGCTGATGGGATACATGATGCCCGTGGAAAGAGAATTTGTCTCCCCGGAATTCGTGCGCCTGGGCACCAAACTGGCTTGCGCAGAGTGTATCCGCAGCGGCGTCACAACCTTTGTGGATATGTATTATTTCGAGTCGGATATCGCAGAGGCCACGGCGGAAGCCGGTTTGCGGGCAATCTGCTCACAATCGGTGCTGAAGTTCCCCTCCCCGGATGCGACCTATTTCGAAGAATCCCTGGCCGCAGCGGAGGAGTTCATCAAAACCTGGAAAGGCCATCCCCTGATCATTCCCTCCATCGGGCCTCACGCCCCCTACACCTGCACCGATGAGATCCTCCGGTCGTGTTCCGAATTGGCCCAGAAATATGATGTCCCCCTGCACATTCACTTGGCGGAAACAGCCGGGGAAGTGGAAGCAATCCGCAAGGCGGAAGGGATGCCGGTGATCCCCTTTGTCAAAAAACGGGGAATCTTCGATGCCAAGGTAATCGCCGCACACTGTGTTCACATTGACCAGGGCGAGATGCGCACCATGCAGCACGCCGGCGCAGGCATCGCCCACAACCCCTCCTCCAACCTTAAGCTGGCTTCAGGTTTTGCGGATGTGAAACGCATGCTGGATCTGGGCGTGCATGTCGGCATAGGCACCGATGGACCTGCCTCAAACAATGATCTGGACATGCTGGAGGAAATCCGGTTGGCTTCCATGGTGGCCAAAGCAGTCTCCGGAGATCCCACCGCGCTGCCCGCCCGGCAAACCCTAGCCATGGCCACCTCCCTGGGGGCCATGGCTGTCCACATTGATCATCTGACCGGTTCCATCGAGGAGGGCAAACGCGCCGATCTGATCCTGGTGGACATTGACGAACTGCACAATTCCCCCCATTTTGCGCGCGATCCCCAAGGAATTTATTCCCAGATCATCTATGCAGCCAAATCCACGGATGTGCAGGATGTGATGGTCAATGGAGAGTGGCTGATGCGGGACCGAGTCCTGCTCTCCCTGAATGAGGAAGCCCTGATCCAAGAGGCACAGGCCTATGCGGAGAAGATTGACGCTTTCCTGATCAAACGGGAGCAATCCGTCCTTTCCAAGCTGATCGCCATTGGGGGTGCGATGGAGGAGGAAAGTTTTGAAGTGCAGTCCAAGGTCCACATCCAGGATCCGGAAGCCATCATTGCTGCCCTGGAAAAAGAAGCCATTGACATCATTTACACCCGGCATTACCACGAGTACGACACATACTTCTTCTTTGCGGATGAAGGGCAGGGCCGCTTGCGCTATCGGGAAGACGAATTCATTGGTGAATCCGGCCAGGTGACCAATGTGCGCGGCCGGTTGACTCTGGTCGGCGTCACCCGGGAAGAGGCCTTCGATCATGATGTAATGCTCTCCCGTTCCCGTTATTACGCCCCCGCACAGCATTCCCTGCGGTTCTACCGCGAATACTTCGACCCGATCCGGGAGATCAATGTGGAAAAAGACCGGCGGAGGTTCAAGATCCAGTATGAAGGTGTGGATTTTTACATCAACATTGACACCCTGATTCAGCCGGAGCTGGGCCACTTCCTGGAAGTCAAGAGCCGAACCTGGAGCCGCCAGGATGCCGTCCGCAAATCAAAGATCATCGCCGAGTTGATTGAATATCTGGGCGCTTCTTCTGAAAAGGCGGAAACCCATGATTACATTGAAATCGTGGACGAGTATGCCGAAGACCGGAAATAACATCCTCCGTCCATCACAAACAGGAATCAACAAGTTATGAGCCTGCATGTCCTATTTCTGGCCGCAGAAGCCGAACCATTTATCAAAATTGGCGGGTTGGGCGATGTCGCGGGTGCTCTGCCCCTCTCAATCCACCGTATTGCCCATTCCCTTCCTGTGGAAGAAACAGTGGACATCCGAATGGTGCTGCCCTATCATTTCGCCATCAAACAGCGGCATTTCAAACCGGAAAAATTGGGGACCTTTCCGATTCCCACGCAATCCGGGGAGGTGCCTTGCCAGGTGTACCGGACAAGCCTAGATGATATGCCGGTGTATCTGCTGGATGGCGATCCCATTGATGAAAAATCCCCCGTCTATTCCACAGATCCCATCCACGATGGATACAAATTTGTGTTTTTCTCTTTGGCCTGCTTGGGCCTGGCGGAATTCTTGAATTGGCGGGTGGACATCCTTCAAGCGAACGACTGGCACACAGCCAGCGCCATCTACGGCCTTGAGATCAATCGGTTACCTTCCAAACAACTCAAAAACACCCGAACGATACTTTCCCTGCACAATCTGCCCTATATGGGTTTTGGTGTCCAGCAGGCCATGTCAGCCTACGGACTTCCCCCCACTAACGATCCCCGGCTTCCCGTCTGGGCCAGACAGGTTCCCCTGCCTCTGGGGCTCCTGCATGCAGACCGCATCCTGGCGGTCTCTCCCCACTATGCAGAGGAGATCCTGACCGAGGAATTTGGCTGCGGGCTGGTACAATTCCTCGAAACCCGTCAGGAAAGCATTGGCGGGATCATCAACGGCCTTGATACCATTGCGTGGAATCCAGCTGCGGACCCGTTCATAGCCCAACCATATTCAAGAGATTCGCTTGAGGCGCGCGAAAAAAACAAACGCGCCCTGCAAAAACAATTCAATTTATCAGAAGGCTCGGATATCCCCTTGCTGACCCTCGTCAGCCGAATGGAACCCCAAAAGGGCATTGATATCGCACTGAGGGGACTGAAATACTGCCTGGATGAATCCTGGCAGGCCATCATTCTGGGCACCGGAAATTCCACCGTGGAGGACATGGCCCGCGACCTGGCCCAGAAGCACCCTGATCGTATCCGCAGCGTGATTGATTTTGACAGCGCCTTGGCCCATCAGCTTTACGCCGGAGCGGACATTTTCATGATGCCCTCCCGCTATGAACCCTGCGGCCTGTCCCAGATGATCGCCATGCGGTATGGGTGTGTGCCCGTTGCCCGGGCAACGGGGGGGCTGGTTGACACAGTCATTCACGTTTCCCATACCATCCGGGGTGCAACAGGATTTCTTTTTCAGGAACCCTACCCTTCCGTTTTTGCCAAAACGCTGAAGCGCGCCCTCAAATATTACCGACACCCCGATGACTGGCGCGAGATTCAGAAAAACGGCATGAACATTGATTTTTCTTGGGACGCTTCAGCCAGAAAATATATGGCGGAATATCGTCAATTGACCGCATAAATAACAGGAAGAAACCATCAGGAGTCTTATATGGAACAAAGACGCGCATCTGGCATTTTGCTTCATCCAACAAGCCTTCCCGGGCCGGATGGTATTGGCGATCTGGGACCGGAAGCTTTCCGCTGGATTGATTTTCTTGCCCAAACTGGCTGCCAGTTCTGGCAGGTGCTCCCCCTCGGGCCAACGGGATTTGGCGATTCGCCCTATCAATGTTTCTCCGCCTTCGCCGGGAATCCCTATCTGATTAGCAGCACCAGCCTTCTGGATGAAGGTCTGATTACCCGGGAAGACCTGGAAGACCGCCCTGAATTTCCTCTCGAACGGGTGGACTACGGTCCGGTCATCGAATGGAAGATGCGGGTCCTGCGCCGAGCCTATGACCATTTTCTGGACTCGGACCAAAAGCAACTCAAGCAGGGTTTTGAGGCCTTCATAGATGAAAACCACGGATGGCTGACCCCCTTCACCACCTTCATGGCCATCAAAGCAGAGCAAGGCGGCGTTTCATGGGAACAATGGCCGGAAAATCTGCGGCAGCGCAAACCCAAGGCCCTGGACGCCTTTAAAAAATCCCATGCAGACAAGATCAATTTCCAGGCCTTCATGCAATTTATCTTCCTCCGCCAGTGGCATCGCCTCAGGGAATATGCTCAGGATAAAGGGATTCGGATCATCGGGGATATCCCCATTTTCGTGGCCTACGACAGCGCCGATGTCTGGGCCAACAAATCGCTCTTCTACCTGGATGATACCGGGCTTCCCGAAGTCGTTGCTGGAGTTCCTCCGGACTATTTCTCTGAAACCGGACAGCTCTGGGGCAACCCCCTGTATAACTGGAATGTTCACAAAGAGAATGGGTATGCCTGGTGGCTAAAGCGCATCAAGGCCGTTCTCTCCCGAGTGGACATTGTCCGCCTGGACCATTTTCGCGGTTTTGAAGCCTACTGGTCAATTCCGTATGGCAATGACACCGCGGTGGAAGGAGAATGGGTCAAAGGGCCGGGTAACGATTTCTTCAAAACAATCAAAGAGAAGCTGGGAGAACTGCCCATCATCGCCGAAGATCTGGGGGTGATCACAGAAGAGGTCATCCAGATGCGGCGCAGTTTCAACCTGCCCGGGATGAAAATCCTCCAGTTTGCCTTTGCCAGCGATCCGGATGATGATTTTCTGCCCCACAACTATCCGGAAAACTGTGTGGCCTATACCGGAACCCACGACAACAACACCACCCGGGGCTGGTACGAAGCCGCATCAGAACGCGAACGGGATCTCTGCCGCCGGTATCTGGCCCGGTCCGGTCAGGACATCGCCTGGTCCATGATCCGCATCCTCTGGCAATCCGTCGCCGCCTGGGTCCTGGCGCCCATGCAGGACTTTTTGAGCCTGGGAGAGTGGGCCCGGATGAATTATCCCGGAAAACCCTCCGGCAATTGGGACTGGCGGATGCATCCCGATGCCATTGATGAAGGCCTGATCAACAGGCTCCACGAAACCAATTTCCTCTACGGCCGGCTGCCCCCGCAGGAAAAAGAACAGATTCGGGAGAAGATCAAAGAGGAAACCAAGGGTGAGGTTATGCCGCACTAGACCGGGTTTTCCGACCCAGGGACCCCACCAGAATTCCGATCAGGATCAGCAAAGCCCCCACCCCCTCCAGCAGGGTGGGGCTTTCTTTGAGAAAGAAAAAGGCCAGTATGATGGTGCCAATCGGCTCCCCCAAAAGTGTCAGGGATACATAAGCCGCGGAGATGTATTTCAAGGACCAGTTGAACAGGCTGTGGCCCAACAATTGAGGGAAAATTCCCAACGCCAGTAGCCAGAGATAAATCTCCTCGGAATACGTCCAGAAGGGATCTCCCCGCAGCAGGACGACCACCACCAAAATCAGAGCGGCAACACCATACACCAGGGCCGTGTAGGGAACGGTGTTCAGTTTCTTGCGAATCTGTCGGCCGATGAGCATGTACCCGGCAGCCATCCAGGCGCCGAACAGGGCCAGACCATTCCCCAGCATAATTCTTGAAGTGAATACCAGGGGGTCACAGACCAGCTTCCCTCCCGCCACATCACAAGCATTCCCCAATCCCACAATCACCCCTCCGGTGACTGAAAGAATTAACCCAAAAATGACCATCTTTCGAATGGGCTCCCGAAGCACCAGGGGGGAAAGCAGCGCGACCCATAGGGGGGTCGTCGTAACGAGGACGACAGAGCTGGCCACCGTCGTATACTGCAGGGAACTGATCCATGCAGCAAAATGAAAAGCCAGAAATGTTCCGGATAGCAGGGCTTTGAAGAAATCCCTGCGGGAAAGGGAGCCAATGGCATCCCGATGCCTCATGAAAGCCAATGGGCCCAAAATCAGCGTGGCAATCACCAGCCGTGAAGCAGCAATGACCAGGGATGAAGCCTCCGTCTGAGCAAACCGGATGAAAATCGAAGCTGTGGAGACAAACAAAATCCCGCCTGCAGTGGCCAGGACGGTTTGGAGGGGTTTTGGATGAAGTGGAGACGATTCCATAGCACCTTATTGTAATCCAAATCCCCTGCTTGACAAAGCCAGGGGGCAATAATAAAATCGAGTTGCATCAAGAAATGGAGACACGATGACCTTTATTATCACCAGTTTGTGCGTGCGAGAGGGAAGCTGCGTCACAGTGTGCCCCGTCGAGTGCATTGTGCCAGGAAAACCCCAGGACGAATGGCCGCTGTTCTACATTGACCCCCAAACCTGCATTGACTGCGGCGCCTGCGTTCCCGAATGTCCCTTTGGGGCCATCTTCCCGGAGGACGAAGTGCCCGATGCCTATCTGGCGGTTGGCGGGGAGGTGCTCAATGGCCCAGCCGGCAAGCCAGATTTTGAAGAACCCTTTGACACCCACGATTACGAGGGTAACGCCGTCCACCTCGAGCATACGCGCACCCTTGAACCGGACGAGGAAGTGGATCTCACCGAGGATATCCAGGCAAATTATGACTATTTTGAAGCAGGCCCCGGGTATGAGGCCATGCTCTAAGAACCACCAATAAACGCGGATTCACACAGCCTGCCGGTGAGTAACACGGCAGGCTGCTGTTATTTCAGTCAATAATCAAAGATTCCTTGGCGGCCATGGCCGCCCCGATGATCCCCGCTTTGTTGCGCAATTCAGCCGGGATCACCTCGGCGTTGATGTGCTTCAGATGCTTGCCATATTTTTTGAACTTTTTGCTCACTCCCCCACCCAGGATGATCACATCGGGGTTGAATAAGAAATCATAGATTTGCAGGACTTCACGCAGCCGCTTGCCCCATTTCTTCCAGGATAAATCCTTGGCTTTGCGGACGCCATCCCCTGCTCTGTGTTCGGCGTCCTTGCCCCGCACCTGCAAGTGCCCCAATTCGGTGTTGGGCCATAGAACCCCATTCACAAAAAAGGCTGACCCAATCCCCGTGCCAATGGTTAGAAAAAGTACAGTGCCATCGTTGAGTTCCTTGCCCGTGCCAAAACGCATTTCCGCCAGGCCGGCTGCATCGGCATCGTTCAACGCCACAGTCTGGCATCCTGTGACCTCGTAAACCTGATCCGCAATATTCAGTCCGATCCATTCAGCGGAAATATTGGCCGCTGTTTCAACCACGTTCCTGCGCACTACCCCGGGAAAACCGACGCCAATTTTATCCTGCCAGCGAAAATGGTCGGCGATCCGCCTGATGACTTCTACGACCTGTTCCGGCGACCCGGGAGAGGGTGTTGCAATGCGATAACGTTTTTCCTGGTAATCCCCAATCTCCACATCCACCGGAGCCCCTTTGATTCCGGAGCCGCCAATATCAATTCCTAAGACTGCCATAGAGATATCCTCCACAATTAATCATTACAAGCATTGTCCAGATGTTCTTCATAGGTTATAGCAAATTGATGCCGTCCAGATCCGTCACAGGCTGCTCTGAAAAAGAAATAGGGCGTCTCAGCCGGAAAGGCCACCGCCTGGAGGGAGGAATAATCCGGATTGCAGATCGGGGTTGGGGGCAACCCGAACACAATATACGTATTATAAGCCGATTCAACCGTCAGATCCGATCCGGACAGGGGGGATTTCCACCAGGTTGCCAGATCCTCCTGCCAACCCAGGGCATATTGAACCGTCGGGTCCGTTTCCAGACGCATCCCGGAACGAAGCCTGTTCAGAAAAACAGAAGCGATCAGCGGCTTCTCCTCCGCCAAAACGGCCTCCTTTTCCACAATGGAAGCCAGGATCAGCCCTTCGTAAACCGTGAGGCCTTGCCTGGCATAACCCTCCTGAAGGTTTTGATCCACCTGGCCGGAAAATGCGTCAAGAAGGATGCCCAACAGCGTTTCCAGGCCGGTATCCCGGGGAAAAACATAAGTTCCCGGAAAAAGAAACCCCTCCAGTGTCGGTGCGTTTTCCACCGGGAGACGATCAACATGCGCCGGATCGGGGACATAAGCAGCCAATTCGAAGGATTCCGGTGCAATGGTCAGGCCGCTGGCGGGCAAACTGGCGGCAACTTCTTCTATCCGCCAGCCAGCCAGAACAGTCACCACTGCATCCGTCGGTTCGGCTTCCAACAATTCCGCAGCCACCTGCACCGGCGTCATGGCAGGGCTGAGGGTGAACCGGCCGGATTTCAACTGGCGATCCATGCCGGTGTAAATCAAATAGATCCGGAACAGCTCAGCATCCAAGAGGATCCCTTCCGTCTCCAATCGGATGCAGATCATCGCAACCGATTCACCCGGATCAATATGGAATTCCCTGGCATCCCCCAGAGGATCGCTGGGGGTTTGGAGATCCCGTCGGTTAAAAAACATTTCAAGGGGGAAAGCCACCCGCTGAACCAGTGAAAGACTGGCCGAAGGCGCGCCAAATTGTTGTCTGACAGTTGAGCGGATGGAGAAGAATGCCGCCACCGAACCAAGGCAGGAAACCACAAGGAGGAGCAGCGCAACCACAAGGATGGGGAGGCGCCTTTCAGTCTGTCCCATGGGCATTCTCCTCCCCACGCACCAGTTCTTCATTCTCGATCAAGAAATCCTGCAGAAGGATGCTGGCAGCAACATCATCCAGATGACCCTGCCGTTTCTTTCGACTGGTCCCCATGGCAATCCGGCTCTGGATGGCAGCCTGAGTCGTGCCGCTCTCATCCCACATCCTGACAGGTATCTCCGTGTTTTCACGGATACCATTGGCCAGGCGGATGGATTTCCGAGCCCGGTAGCCCACCCGTCCGTCACTGTCCAGAGCTTGGCCAACGACAATCAAACATGCCTCCATCTCCTCTGCCGCAGCGGCAATGGCCGCGGCATCCTTTCCACGGGACTGATGCTTCAGAACCCGCAGAGGGCGGGAAATCGTCCCTGTGGGATCGCTGACAGCCAGTCCAATGCGCTTTTCTCCGGGATCCACAGCAAGCACTCTCATTCAACCTCCAAATCGGGGGTGGTGAAAACAAACTGGTAGGGCATCAGGGGGAGCCAGGGCAGCCAGGCAGGTTTGAGGGTCACCTCCGGTAAGGATGGGAAACCCATCCCCTCCGAAAGCTGCACCAGGGCTGTCTCGGGCCGCTTTCCCCGCAGAATATGATAGGCCATTTCTCGGTCGAAGATCTCAACCACCGTCCGGTTAAACTGAACTGCCAGACCATATTGGTCGGCTTCCATTTCCGCAGCATCTTCCAGCAGATACGTCAAGGTTCCAGGGAGGATCTGCGCCTGGTTCTGCAACTTTGCATCCATTGCCGCATTTCCCAGGGCTAACAAATCCGCTTCTCTCACCACAGGGATGGTAAATTCTACAACCAGAACCATAAAAAGCTGCCCGGCATGGTCCCCATATCCCTGGCGCATTCCCAGAATCTCAATCCTGGTTGGGGACGGTTGAGACAGCACAGGGATCTCCCCGGGATCCAGAGCGTCAATCAGCAGTTCCGGAAGCGCGCCATCTGCTTGGGAAATCAAATCAGCCCGTAATTTATCAATGTCTTCCTGGCTCACACCAGGGTAGTCTGACTCGGAACGCTGTCCTGTAGCCTCCACAGGCCGCCAGCCTGAAGGATAGGTTTGAAAAACCTTTTCTGAAAAGGAGATCTGGCCTCCCAGGAGAGGCTTTCCAGATGGAATGGCTGTGATGGTCGTGGTCAATTGCTGATCGAGTTGCTCCGGCTGATATGCAACGAGAGCCCTGGGAAAGGCCAATCCGCCCATGAGGGTCAACGCCAGGATCAGGCCCAGGACAGCAAAACCCCGCGAAACGCCTTTTAGGATGGATTCGCGCGCTCGGGAAGGGCGCATTTTCTCTAAATCGGGGTGGGATCTCTTTTCTAGGGTTTCTTCCGGCCCATAGGCCGCAGGCGACCAACGGGAGAGTCTGGCCTCCTTGACCGTGGCAAAGACAAGAATCCCAGCCGATTCGGCTTTCTTTTTCCGGGCGCGCTGACGCGTCACCAGAGCCAGGCGAGAGCCCACCGATTGGGCGGCCCGGCTGAGCAAAACAAATTCCAACCGGCGCGTCAGGACAGACCCATGGCCCGGCGCGACCAGCAACACCCGACGCCCGGAATGATGACGGATCCAATCCAGGAGCAGCAGAGTGTCATCAGCAGTTGAAAGGTGTATGATCTGGATATCCATGCATAAAAATTATACAATATAATGGACAGAACCAACATCACCACCGCAAACCGAGGAAAAAACCATGAAACACCAGACCCGAGTCACCCGTATTATGATGTATCCCACCCGGGCAAAAATCTTCCGGGAGACAGCCTTCTCCCTGGAGGGTGGGCAAACCAACCTGACTCTTGAGAAACTCCCTGCGGAGATGATCGCCGAATCTATCAACATCACCCTCCAGTCCGAGTCGCAAGTTCCGATCAGGTTGTTGGGGATGGATATGGAGAGAATTCACCTGGAAGAATCCCCAGTGGAAAAAATCAAGGAACTTCAGGACGCAATTGAAACCCTGGAAGATGACATTCAGCGCAATCAGCAGCAAATGGAAACCATCACAGGCCGGATTGCCCATCTGGATGGCCTCCTGAAATCCCCCCGGAGTTACGCCTTTGGTCTTGCCTCAGGGAAAATTGACTTCTCAGAGCACACCCAATGGTTGGAGGACCTGAGCGAACAGCGAGATGACCTGATTGACAAACGCATGAGCCTGGAAAAAGCACACCGCGACCTGAAAAAACGCCTTGATCGAATCAGAAAAACACTTTCGGACCTGACCGGCAGAGAAAAGAAAACCCTACGCCAGATTCACTGCCGCGTTTCCGCACCGCATAAAACGGATGGCCGCCTGATCCTCTCCTATGATACACGGGAAGCCGCCTGGAAACCCCGCTATGATTTTCGTCTGGAAGAATCTCTGCTTCATGTTGATATCCAGGCCGAGGTGCAGCAGATGACGGGGGAGGATTGGGATGCCGTCCAGATGACACTCTCAACTGCCCAGCCGGACCTGCAGGCCCACCTGATTGATCTGGATCCCTGGTATATCAACTTCGCCCCCCAGCGCAGGGGATTTCAGAAAAGCCCTCCTAAAGCGGCCATGATGCAGGGGGACAGCCCCCGGGCCGCTGAGTCAGAAGCCTTGTTCGAAATCCGAGAACCGGCGGCTGTTGCGGAGCAGGGCCCCCATGTTGTCTACCATATGCAGGATCCGGTGTCCATCCCCAGTGGTGCCCACCCCCACACAATTCAGGTAGCCGGATTGGATCTGCAGGCCGAGGCCGATTTACAATCTGCGCCAAGACGTCAAAACCGGGTAGTACGCCGGATCCGCGCGGAAAACAACTCGGACTTCGTCCTGCTCCCGGGACCTGTTCAACTCTTTGACGAAGCAACCTACATTGGCCTAACCCACATCGCTCTGATCCCCAAGAATGCCGACATTGAAATGCCCTTTGGTTTTGATCCTCGCATCGCTGTGGAATGGGATCTGCTTGAACGAGCGGTGGAAAAGCAATTTCTCAAAGACCGCCGTCGGATCAGCTACCGCTATCAGGCCACCCTTCGCAATAGCGCCGGGACGGAAAAACACATTCAGATCCATGATCACCTTCCCACCGCCCTAAACGAGGAGATTCTTGTCAAAATCAAGGAGTTGACGCCCTCACCAAAGGAACAGGATGCACTGAATCGCATCACCTGGTCCCTCTCTCTCCCGCCCGGAGAAGAGCGTATCCTGACCATTGCCTTCTCCGTGGACTTCCCCAGGGAAAAAGAAGTATCCGGCCTGGCATAAGGGATAAACACATAAATTAAAAAAGGCTGGCATGTCCTCTGCCCATGCCAGCCCGTAGTTAATATCATCTTCCATTCAGAACGTCAATGGATGCTCCTCCGGGAGATGAATCCGGATCGCCCGGCGTCCCCGGGCCAACAAGGCTTCCAAATCACCCTGGGCCTGGGCCCTTGCCAGCACCCCAAAGCTGTAACCCGTCTCAGGGACGGTGAAATCCTGGTCACCCCTTGCGGCGGCGTCTTCCCGGGTGATTTGCAGGAACAACCCGGAGTTTGGCCCGCCTTTGTGAAGCTGGCCGGTCGAATGCAGAAAACGCGGTCCGAAACCCAGGGTGGTGGCGCATCCGGTCTCCTTCAGAATTCTCTTTCTGAGCGCCTGCAGTTTTTCAGTGATCTCCGCATCCCGGGGTAGGTAGGCATTCAAGGCAACATAATCACCTGTACCCGCCAGAGAAGTGAAAGCGGCAATGACCTCCTCCACGGAATCGCATCCGCCCAGCCCCTCAAAATCCCGGCCGTAGATGCGAATCCCATCCTTTTCCCAGATAGTCTCAGGTTCCTCTAGCTCCCCCTCAGCCTGATAGGCGGCCAGCTTCTGTTTTGTGCGATCTTTGTTATCCTGAACATCCGGCTGGTCAAAGGCGTTGACCCCCAGAATGCTGCAGGTGACGGCAATGGCAAACTCCCAGCGATAAAATTCCGCGGCCAGATTTCTGGGTTCGGCAATATTCAAAACCATCCCGGGTTGACCCGCCTCCACCAATGCATCCAGGAACCCATCGTGAGCCCCGGTCTGACGCAGGTAAACAAACAAACGGTCTGCCCCATAGGACTCGGCATCTATCAGCGGTTCGTCGGCCACAGGGATGATCCCGGTGCCTTCTTTCCCGCTGCTTTCCGCAATCAGTTGTTCCAGCCAGGCGCCCAGGGGGGCCAGGGAGTCATCCGCAAGGAGTGTCAGTTTGTCACGGCCCTGCAGGGCAGCCGCCCCGATGATGGTTCCCAGAACAGCCCCGGGGTTGCGAATGGGTTCCGTGGAAGGAGAACACTTCTGCGCCAGGTCGGCGGCCCGCCCCAGAAAGTCCGCCAGATCAATCCCCAGCAATGCAGCCGGGACCAATCCGAAATAGGTCAGGGCGGAATAGCGCCCTCCAACATTGGGATTAGCTGTGAAGGCGGCCCGAAAATCCCTGGCAGCAGCCAGATCCGTGAGTTTGCTGCCCGGATCTGTGATCGCAATAAATCGCTGTCCCCGGTCCGCACTGGAAAGCTTCCCGGCCTTTTCCCAGAAATAATGGAAGAAGGAAAGGGTTTCGGAGGTTGTGCCTGATTTGCTCGCCACGATGAACACCGTTTTTGCGTCATCCACCCAGGCTTCGGCTGCCTGCACCTGCCCTGGAATGGTGGAATCGAGGATCTTCAATTCCAACCCGCCCAGCCGGTCCCCAAGGATCAGGGCCATGGTCTCCGGAGCCAGGGAGGACCCACCCATGCCCAGTAGGAGAATCTTTTCAAAGCCATCACCCTGGCAAACGCCAGCGAAGGCTTCCAGTTCGGACACAAGCAGGGCGTTTTCCTCGGGCAAGTCCAGCCACCCCAGGCGCTTCTGCACCTCTGCCATTCCTTGCGGCTGATCGGTCCAGACAGTGGGATCTATCCGGTGAATGCGGGATAACACCCTATCTTCAACCAGATCCGTTAATTTGTTCCGTGCCGGATCGGCCAGGTCCCCCAATCGCCGCACAATCTCGGCGCGGCGTTCTTCAATAGTTTCCAGCAAGCCATTGAAGGAGTCAGCGAACTTCTGGACGCCTTCCTCCTCCAGCTCCCTGGTGATTGTGTCATTCGAAAAACCCAGATCGGCCAGGCGGTCAAAATCCTCCCGGGCGCGGTCAAGATCATCGAAAATCGTCACAGCCACCTCTCCATGATCCAGAAAAGCTTCCAGGGTGCGGGGCGGGACGGTGTTGACCGTGTTTTCGGCAACCAGCTCTTCCACATACTTCACGTCGCTGTATGCTGGATTTTTGGTGCTGGTCGAGGCCCACAAAGGCCGTTGTTTCTGGGCCCCGGCTTCGGCCAATTTCCTGAAACGTTCCGATCCAAAGACCTTTTCATACGCCCGATAGGCCAGACGGGTATTATCCACCGCTAGTTTCCCCTTGAGAGCTCTGGCTGCTTCTGCTTTCTCGCCGCCTTCGGCAATGAGCGCATCCAGCCGGTCATCAACCTTGGTTTCCAACCGGGAAACAAAAAAGGAAGCCACAGAGGCAATCCTATCCAGGGGCTTCCCAGCCTCAAAGCGTTTTTCCAACCCCTTGAGATAGGCATCCATCACAGCTTCGTAGCGTTTGCGGGAGAAGATGAGCGTCACATTGACATTGATTCCCGCAGCGATGGATTCCGTGATAGCAGGCAGGCCTTCCTCCGTAGCCGGGATCTTGATCATCAGGTTAGGACGGTCCACTCTCCGCCACAGGGCGTCCGCCTCCCGGATGGTCCCTTCGGTGTCATATGCCAGGGTTGGGTTAACCTCCAGACTGACAAAACCGTCCGAACCGCCGCTGGCATCATAGAGAGGTCGGAACAAATCCGCCACATCCTGGATATCCTGAATGGCGAGATGATAAAAGATCTCCTCCGGGCCAAGTCCGGCCAGGGACATGGTATGGAGGTCTTCGTCATAATCATCGCTTTCTGCTATGGCCTTTTGAAAGATGCTGGGGTTGGACGTGACGCCAAAAATTTCCCGGCGTTCAATGCGTTTTTTCAGCGCGCCATCCTCGATCAGTGCCCTGCGAATATTGTCGTACCAGATGGATTGACCGGATAAATGCAATTCCGCAACAGGATTATTCATGGTTTCCTTTCAATTGTCGAGCTTCAATTTCTTTAATTTTACCCACTCGTCGTACGTGCCGCGGCGCTTCGGAAGGCACAGCGTTAAGGAAAGCCCATACAATCCTCCTGGCCAATTCTGGGCCAATTATTCGTGCTCCCAGACAGAGCATGTTCATCTGGTCGTGTTCCACCCCCTGGGCAGCCGAATAGGTATCATG
The DNA here is from genome assembly GCA_034437335.1 of Anaerolineaceae bacterium. Classification (GTDB taxonomy): domain Bacteria; phylum Chloroflexota; class Anaerolineae; order Anaerolineales; family Anaerolineaceae; genus Brevifilum. The sequence continues at coordinate 45,202 of DAOTUG010000013.1, read as the reverse complement.
ACACAAACAGGCATACACCCCGGGGATCTTGTTCCCCGCAATGCAAGCGCCCACCCCCGACCCGCAGATCACAACAGCCCGTTCCGCCCTTCCCTGAACAATCGCCAGGCCAGCTTTCTCGGCATAATCTGGATAATCCACAGGTACTGCGCCCGAATCTGTGCCCAAATCCATGGGAGTGTGACCAGCTTCTTGCAAGGCCTTGATCACGGTCTCCTTGAGGGGAAAGCCGGCATGGTCAGCAGAAATGGCAACTTTCATCGGAGCACAACCTTACTTATGACCATTATTCTCGTTGTTCTGATTCTTCTTTGCAGCGGTCAGCAAAGCTTCCGCTGCTTCCATAACCGCGGAAACCGTGAACCCATACTGCTGCATCACCTCATCCCCGGGGGCTGAAGCGCCAAAGTGATCAATTCCCAGAACACGTCCCTGATCACCAACCCACTTCCACCACCCCTGGGGCGAACCCGCCTCAACCGCCAGCCGGTGACGGATTGTGGGCGGAAACACCTGCGCGCGATAATCCGCATCTTGTTGTTCAAAAATTTCCCAGGATGGGAAAGACACCACCCGCACATTAAACCCTTCCGCTGCCAAACTTGTCGCGGCCCGCAGGATCAGGCTGACCTCCGAACCGGAGGCCATCAGGATGATGTCCGGAGGGCCGTTCCCGATATCCGCCAGGACATAAGCCCCCTGCTGGAGCCCAACGGCATCCGCATACACCGTTCGATCAATGGTGGGTAATTTTTGTCGGGAAAAAACCAGAGCCACCGCATCCTTGTGCTGAACCGCAAACCGCCATGCCTGGGCAGTTTCATTGGCGTCTGCCGGGCGTATTGTCACCAGATTGGGGATCGCCCGCAGGCTTGCCAGGTGTTCAACCGGTTGATGGGTTGGCCCATCCTCACCCACACCAATGGAATCGTGGGTGAAAACCCAAATGGAATTATATTCTGACAGAGCGGAAAGCCGGATTGCCGCCCGCATATAATCTGAGAACACCAGGAACGTTCCGCCATAGGGGATCAGACCGCCATGCACCGCCATACCGTTGACGATGCCGCCCATGGCATGCTCACGAACGCCAAAGTGCATATTCCGACCTTCCGGGCTGTCCGCCTGAAAGGCTGGGCTTCCGTCAATCCAGGTCTTATTTGATGGCGCCAGATCCGCCGATCCCCCCATCAATTCAGGAAGGACAGCGGCCAGGGCGTTGATGGTTTTTCCAGAGGCGGCCCGGGAGGCCATGCCCTTCTCATCCGCAGCGAAGGTGGGCAGAGCCTCCTCCCACCCTTCCGGCAGTTGCCCGGCCATGCGCCGCTCAAATTCCGCCGCCAGTTCAGGATAAGCCTGGTGATAGGCTTGAAACTGTTTCTGCCAGCTTTCCTCCAACTGCCGACCATCCTCAACTTTGCTGAGGAAATGTTCCCGGACATCATCCGGCACATAAAAATGGGGTTCCTTGGGCCAATCTGCGTTCTCCTTGGCCTGGTCAATCTCATCCCATCCGGGAGGCGATCCATGGGCTTCCTCGGTCCCGCCAACCGTGGGCAGACCATGCCCGATTTTTGTCCGAACGACAATCAGCGAAGGCCGGGCATCTTCCTTAGCATCCGCGACCGCCCGGACAAGGCCCTCAATGTCAAAAGGATCCTCCACATAGGACACATGCCAGCCATAGGCTTCAAACCGCTTGCCGCGATCCTCCGTGAAAGCCAGGCTGGTGGAACCGTCAATTGAGATCCGGTTGTCATCATAGAAAAAGATCAGCTTTCCCAGTTTCAGGTGACCAGCCAGGGAAGCCGCCTCCGAGGAAATCCCCTCCATCAAATCACCATCTGTGACAATGGCGTAGGTGTAATGATCCACAATTGTGTGGCCTGTGCGATTGAATTCCGCCGCCAGATGGGCTTCTGCGACTGCCAGCCCCACTGCGTTGGAGAATCCCTGACCAAGGGGTCCCGTGGTCACCTCAATCCCCGGGGTCAGACCGCGTTCGGGGTGTCCTGGCGTGATGCTCCCCCACTGACGGAAATTCTTAATCTCATCCATGGGGATGTCATACCCCGTTAAGTGGAGGATAGTGTACATCAGCATGGAACCATGCCCGCCAGACAGGACAAACCGGTCACGGTTCACCCAATCCGGGTTTTTGGGATTGTACTTTAAGACTTTCATCCATAAAGCATAAGCCAAACCCGAATTCCCCATGGGTAATCCTGGATGGCCTGAATTGGCTGTCTGTACAGCGTCAACGGATAAAAATTTGATGGTGTTGATGGCTTTGGAAACGAGTGAATCCTGGCTCATAATAAAGGTTCCTTTCGTTGAGTTATCTTATCCATTTTACCATGCCAGAGTGCCGGACCTTATACCCTCGGGTTTAAAATCCGGTTAATCATCTATAATTTAGATGCAGGTCCAGATAAGAGGTAACTCTGCTGTTGCATGAAAAGACCCATGCCCTGATGGATCGGAAAGAAAAGACGTTCCACGAACATGCAAATTTTTCTTGCATCCCGCCGAGGAGGCAATATGCACAAGCGACAATTTATCGGGATCGGAATTGGACTGGCAGCCTTCGGGCTCATTTGGACCATCCTCACACCGATTCTCTTTCCGATACAAAGGGCAGACGCGGAAACAGCGCCCTTCAATGGATTCAGCGCCCCGGATTTCAACCTGGAAACTCCCGATGGGGAAAACCGCACCCTCTCGGATCATCAGGGGTCTCCAACCCTGGTCTTCTTTTGGGCCTCGTGGTGCGCCATCTGCAAACGAGCCATGCCCGATCTCGAAGAAGTTTTTCAAACCTACAGAGATCAGGGATTTAACATCCTGGCGGTCAATGTGCGTTATCAGGATGACTACAATGCAGCCCTGGCATATTTCGAGACCAGCGGTTATTCCTATACCATGCTCGTGGACGAGGACGGTTCGGTGGCAGATGCCTATCGTCTGCATGCGCTGCCCACATCCATTCTCATCAATTCTGATGGGGTCATCACCTCCGTGACCATCGGGTCGGGGATGACCCAGGCAACCCTCAGCGCAGAACTTGAACAGCTTCTGCAGAAAGAACAATGAGAGTGCAGCATGTTTCCTATCCTTGAAATTGGTCCCCTGGCTGTCAAAGCGGATGGTTTTTTTCTTCTGGCCGCCCTGAGTCTCGGACTCTGGCTGACAGGAAAATTCGCCCAAGCCCTGCACACAAATGGCGAGGTGATCGAAAACACCCTCTTGTACGGCTTGGTTGGGGGTCTGCTTGGCGCTCGGGTGGGGTTTTTCCTTCAGAATCCCGCTGTATTTATAGAGAACCCCCTCAGCCTCATTTCTTTGTCACCGACCATGATGAACACAGCCTTTGGGATCCTGACAGGGGCAGTCCTCATGCTGGCAATAGCCCAGAGAAAACATCTCCCGGCATGGCCCACCCTGGATACCCTGACGCCCCTCATCATTCTGCTCTTCGCCGGGATCCAACTGGCAAATCTGGCTGCAGGGCGTGCCTACGGCCTGCCCAGCGACCTGCCCTGGGCCATTAACCTGTGGAATGCCCGCAGGCACCCCACGCAGCTTTATGGGTTTTTGTTTTCACTGACGCTCCTCGGGCTGTTCCTGGCCCAATCCAGGGGGCTGCGAATGACCGGATTCCGCCGGAGTGGGGTCATGTTCCTCCTCACATTGGGGGGAATCGCCTTTTCCCTGGTCATCGTCCGGGGATTTCTGGCCGAAAAGGTCTTCGTCTTTGGGACGGACGCGGGACAGTTGGCCGCCTTGGGGATCTTTTCCGGGAGCTGGTATCTGGCCTTCCGGCGGATGTATGGGGCTGGAGACGCGCCTCAGGATGTGTTTATCAGCCTGGGCTCCAACCAGAAACCGGAACATCACCTCGATCAGGCCATTCTGCAATTGAAGGAAAAAATGGAGATCCTCCAACGTTCTCCGCGCTACCGAACCGAAGGCGTACGCGACCAAGGCGGCTTCTTCCTCAACAGCGTGATCCGGATTAGAACCACGATGGAGTTTCCTCAGCTCTACCAGACCCTCAAAACCATTGAAAAGGATCTGGGCCGACAGCCCGGAAGGGATGTCACAATAGACCTGGACATCCTGACCTTTGGCAGCGAGGTTTTTTCCCACCGGGGGAAGGCCATTCCCGATCCCGGCCTGGATCAATATCGCTACATCGCCCAACCCCTGGCGGATATCACACCGGATTTCCGCCATCCCGCAACGGGGCAGTCCATCAACGCCATTCTGGAGCATCTGACCGAATCAGATAGAAAAATTGAAAAAATAGAAGGAGGAAAGGTCAATGGATCTGAAGGGTAAGACCGCATTGGTGACAGGGGGCGGGATTCGCTTGGGGCGCGCCTTTGCCCTGGCCTTGGCCGAAGAAGGCGCAAATCTGGTGGTCCACTATAACCACTCAGAAGCGCCAGCCGAAGAAACGGCAGCCATGGCACGAAAAAAAGGTGTGAAGGCTGTCATCCTGGAGGCAGACTTCAATCACATTCCCGCTGTGGAATCCGTGTTCCCAAAGGCCCAGGAACATTTCGACAGTATTGATATCCTGATCAACAACGCCGCCATTTATTTAAAAGGCCGGGGTTTGGAAACGGACCGCGAGACCTGGGAAAAGCAATTTCGCATCAACCTCCAGGCTCCCTTTATTCTTGTCCAATCATTCGCCCGGCAGTTACCGGAAGGGCGCCCGGGAAGAATCGTGAACATCGCCGACGCGCAGATCCTCCAGCACAAGCCGGACCATTTTGCCTACCGGTTGACCAAGGCCGGTCTGGTTGAAATGACCCGCATGTTTTCCAAGGAACTGGCTCCACAGATCACCGTGAACGCCCTGGCCCTGGGGATCATGCTGCCCCTGGCCGGAAAAGAAGATCAGGTGGATCTGCAAAGTCTGGCGGAGGAGCGCATCCCGCTGAAACGCACCGGGAGTCCTGAAGTGGCTGCCAGCAACGCCCTGCACCTGATCCGCAGCGATTTCACCACTGGCGCTTTTCTGCGGGTGGATGGCGGAGAATATCTTTGAGAGAAAACGGCCCTCAGGAACGTCCGTAAATCGGAATGGCCGCACCGCTGACGCCGGCAGACTCTTCAGATGCAAGAAACCGAATCACCTTGCCAACATCTTCTGGGGGCACCCACTTGGCAAAATCCGCATTGGGCATTGCCTCCTGGTTTTCCGGTGTATCAATGATTCCGGGGAGGACGCAATTTACGCGGATTCGATGGGGCAGCAATTCCGCCGCCATGCTTTCTGTCAACCGGATGACCACACTTTTGGCTGATGCATAAGCCGCATTCTGGGCGCCAGCCTGTAATCCGGACCGGGAAGCGACCTGGACAATTTTTCCCCGCTTTTCTGTCACCATGGCTGGAACGAAGGCCTTGGCCGTGTTGAGAACCGTATTCACATTCAGGTCAAACATTCGGTCCCAAGTCTTTTGAGACATCTGGTGCACTGCCTCCCCATACGTGAAACCGCCCACGGTGTTGATCAATATTTCAGGAACCCCTACATCCTCTTCGATTTGATCAGCCAGCTTCATGGTCTGATCCAAATTGGTCAGATCAAACGAATTATATAACAGCAGTCTGCCAGGCAGCCGATTGGTGTCAAATTGATCCTCCAGCCGTCCCTCTTTGTGATCCACGCTGCACACCATGGCTCCGGATTCAAGAAAAAGCCGAACAACCGCCCTTCCAAGGTTTCCGGCCGCGCCTGTGACGACAACAATAGCATCCGTAAACTCCATCGGTTCACTCCTCTCCTGATAGTTCAATTTTCAACAACAGGTACAATCCAGGTTCCATCCAACCACGCATCCCACGCTGCCGGAGATACACCGGCCTTCAAACCAGCATCCCGCGTGAAATGCCTTCCGGAATGCCCCAAGGCCGCCAAATGCGGATCCTGAGTATAACGCCCTTTGAAATCATGATAGATGCGATCACCGGTGATGCCGCACCAAGGCGCCAACCGATACCAGGTTTCCGGTTTGACACTCTCCCACTGAAATGTCAAGGGGGCACGCTTCTCACACCGGGTGATCAACCGGCTGTAGGCATTCACCTGCATAGCAAAATCCATCCTGTCTTTCAAGACTGCCAGGACAGCCTCCGCATCAAAAGCGCCATCGCGAAGATGGGCGGCAACGATGGCTGCAGCCCCTTCAATATCCCCAAAATCAACCTTTTCAATCACATCATCCGGAAGCATCGTCCGGTGAACTCCCACTCGGGCGACCACCGACGGGGTCCCGCAGGCCAGGGATTCATAGGCCACATTGCCAAATGCCTCAACAATCTGCCCGAGGCAGAGGGTCACCTGCCCCAGGCTGTACAATGCCGGCATCTGATCCTGAGGCAGCCAGGGGATGAAAAGAAATTGTTCCCGAATTCCCAGATCGGCCATCAATGTCATCATTTCCCGATAGAATCCATCCTCCTCGCCTGAAACCATGGAATCAATCCATTCCGGCACCAACACCCGGATATTCTCAATCCCGTGGTGATGAATCAGTTGATACACAACTTTGATTGTCTCCGGGAGGCCCTTCCCCCGTTCAGGACGGTGCGGATGCAGCAAGATGGTCTGCTCCTGCGGATCCAGCCCCAATTCTCGGGCCAGATCGGCCGCATTCCTGGGCCGGAAGGTTTCAAAATCAATGCCATTGTTGACCACATGCATCCGACGCGGCAAATCGGGATAAAAACGACCCGCGGTGTGCCGGACAACATCGGCGGAAAATGCAGAAACACAGATCAAGTCATCAAATTTGCCAAGGAAACTGCCCAGAACCGATTCCGGATAGATATTATCCCGCAGGGAAGCGACCGTGGGAATCCGGGCATATACATCCGGAAGCAGGAATTCCCCATCATGGAGGTAAAATTTATCCGCATCGGAAAGGTGCTGGGCCATGCGCGCCACGATCAAAGCCAGGGCATCCCCGGTGATTCCATAGGGTTGGGGAAAGGGTTGTTTGAAGGGCAGGACCGGAAGCACCTGCACATTTTCTGACCAGGTGAAGGGCGCCAAAGCGCCTTCAGGTTCCGCACAGAGGATCCGCACCGAATGTCCTTCCTGACCGAGATGCCTCGCAATGTGGAAAAGATGTTTGGAAGCACCGCCCGTGACCCGGTCCGGGAAGATCGGATTGATAGAAAACATCACAATTCTCATGGCAATCTCAATTCTGGTGCAGTGGGTACAATTAACCTTGGAGGAATGAAATCAAATGGATACAATCTTTATCAAGAACCTGACAGCCCATGGCATCCTGGGCATCCACCCCCACGAGCAAAAAAGCCCAAGGGAGATCCGGCTGTCCGTGGAGGTTTTCCTGGACATCACGGATGCAGGCGCCCAGGATGATATCAATCGGACGGTCAACTACTCCACCCTGGCAAAAAGAATCATAACAAGCATAGAAACCCATGCCTTTCTGACCATCGAAGCCCTGGCGGAAGCCCTCGCCGCCGAAATCCTGGCTGAATGGCCTGTGGAAGGTGTTCGGCTGCACATCGAAAAGCCAAACGCCGTTCCTCAGGCTGAATCCGTCGGCGTGGAAATCACCCGCCGGCGTCAAGCTTAGAAGTGAAGACGTTCGGCCCCGCGGCTGATGTTGTCCAGGAATTCCATCCGGGTTGACATTTCATCCTTGAAAACACCCAGCATGGTCGAGGTGGTCATCCGGGCATCATGTTTTTTGACGCCCCGCAGCATCATGCACATATGCAGCGCTTCAGCAACCACCGCCACCCCGGCCGGGTTGAGGACTGTCTGGATATAATCCGCCACCTGACGGGTCAGGCGTTCCTGAACCTGCAAGCGTTTGGAGAAAAGATCCACTATTCGAGGGATCTTCGACAGGCCAATTACCTTGTCCGTGGGAACATAGGCCACATGCATCCGGCCAATAAAGGGGAGCATGTGATGTTCACAGAGACTGTAAAATTCGATGTCCCGCACGATGACCATTTCATCATAGGCAACGTGGAACACCGCTTCGTTGATCAAGGCCTTCGGGTCCATGCGATAGCCGGCCAACAGTTCCTGATAACTCTTGGCAACCCGGTGCGGCGTCCGTACAAGCCCTTCCCGATCGGGATTTTCTCCCACGGCGACGAGGATGTCCTTGACAGCGTCTTCAATAGTATCCAGGTCCATTTCCTCTTCACAAAAAAGATCCGCAGCCTGCGCCAGGGGATCGTTGCAATCTTCAACCATGTGTAACCTCCTTAATGAGATCTGACAAGTCTATTTTATCATATTGACACAATAAATATTAGAACATAAAAACGGCCTGTACAATAGATTGTACAGGCCGTTATCCCTGATTCGGTGCGCAATTAACCAATTTCAGGTTCAATGATGCCATAGGTGCCATCCCGGCGCCGGTAAAGCACATTGAATTCGCTCGTGTTGGCATTGTAAAAAATAAAAAAGTTCTCATGGCCGAGAAGCTTCATCTGCTCGACAGCCTCCAATTCATCCATCGGGACCAGTTGGAAGCGTTTCCGACGGGCGATCACCGGTGTTTCTTCTTCTGTTTCCAATTCCTCCTGACGGCTCTCCGCAATAGCTTCCGCGATGGTTTGGCCATCTCCCCGGCCGCGATCCCGTTTCCCCTTATACCGTCGAATCTGCCGGCGCATCTTATCAATCGCCGCGTCAATGGCTGAGAAAATGTTGTCAGAACGCTCTTCAGAGCGCAGGATAAAGCCCTTGCCGCGCAGGGTGAGCTGGGCAACATGGCGGTCATTGGCATTTCGAGCTGTTTTGGCATACGACAGATCAACCCGGCATTCATCCACTTCGCTCAAGAATTTTTCCAGTTTATCAACTTTGGTGATGACATACTCATTGAGACGGTCCGTCAATTCGAGATTCTTGGTGAAGATATCTATCTTGACAGTCATGTGATCCTCCTCTAAGGTTTGGTTAACTGATTATACTTGATTGGAAGCGTATGCAGCCACTTAATCATCCTGCAAGGGCCTTGCCAGCGTAAGACAGAAAACCCCGGCAGCCCCTTCCGACAGAAGCGCTTTGGTACATTCCCGAATCGTCGCTCCGGTGGTGGTCACGTCATCAATCAACAAAATATGTTTCCCGCGCACAACCAGCGGTTCTGCTTGAAAGGCCCCGGCGACATTTGCCCGTCTCTCAGCAGAGGACAGTTCCACCTGGGAGCGGGTGTTGCGTGACCGGATTAGGCCATGAGGAGCAAATGCCCATCCAAAATGATATGCGACCGGCCGCGCCAGCAGCGCGGACTGATTGTATCCACGGCTGGCCAGGCGGTCCGGGCTCAGGGGTACGGGGATCACCAGGGCAATTGGCCAGTTCAACCCACGCAGCCGCGCTTTCATCCAGGCTGCGCAGAAAAGACCCAAACCCTGGTTGTTCTCATATTTCAGTGCGTGGATACATCTGCGAAGGATACCCTCATACCGGGCAAGGCTCCGCAGGGCTTGATATTCCGGCGGATCCCGCCGACAGTCCGGGCAAAGGACCGCCCCATCGCCGGGTGAACCGCACTGTGGGCATCCCAACCCGTCAAGCCAGCGAATTTGCGCCAGACATGCCGGGCATATCTGATAACCCGGCCTTTCACACCCCGCGCAGACCGGCGGGTAGAGCCAGTCCAAAGCGGACCAAAAACCGGTATAGAGCAAATCCGCAAAGTGGGGCTTTGTCACATTGTTTCTTATCGCTGAAAAGGTGTGATTACATCCAGTGAAACTATTGAATGGATTGGAGAGCATCCTGCCAAATATTGACAAGGGCTGGCCAGAGCAGAAAAATAATGGTGGCAAACACAATCAGGACCAAAATTACTATCAAAATCACCTCAACCAGACCTTCTCCCTGATCATCTGGTAGTCTAACCATAGAACCTCCTTGATTTCGCATCGCATATATTATAGTACATCTCAAATATACTTTATAATTTAAGAGCTGGTTATCCTACCTCTCGAAAGCAATAGATAATCTATTGCTTATTAAGAGCAGATTTTATATAATAGTATCGAACAAAAAATAAGGGAAATAACCCAAAATTAGTCCAAATTCAAGTATGGAGGAAACATGAGTGACATTTTAGAACGAGTGTCTGGCGAACAGGATTTTTTCAAGAAAATTCTTGGTAAGATCCCCGGTTTCAAAGGCTATGTTGAGCGCGGCAATCGGCGCATGTCCGACAAGTTGCTGCGCGAGGCCATCGCCGATGAATTCGAAACGCTGTACGGCCGGGTTTCGGGCCTGCAGCGGGATCTGATCAGCCAGGGAGAAATCGCCTATGTTGATGATCTGGAAGCCGCAGCCCTGAAACTGCGCCAGTTCATTGACCGGGTCAGGACGGCGTCCTACGGGTATGCCGGCATCTTTGACGCGATCAAAATAAATGAAGAAGAGCTGGAACAGGTTTATCAATATGACTATGCCCTGCTGGCCATGGCGGATGAGGTTCGTGCAGCCATTGACAATGTGGAAACCTCAATCGGAACCGAAGGCCTGGATGCGGCCATCCGCCACCTGACATCCGTGAGCCAGCAATGTGTGGACGGGTTCAATAAGCGTTCCCAGGTGATGAAAGGCATCGCACCCACAGCCGAGTAGTGTCGTGATGGAATCAATACAATTAGAGAATAATGAAATTGGAGTGAAGGAATATGGCTAGAATTTTTGATGTTGTTGAGTATCCCAAGGAGATGTCGGATGAAATCGTGCACCGCTTCCCTGAGAGCGGACCTGCGGATCTGCGCATTGGCTCTCAGGTGATCGTCCGAGAATCCCAGGCAGCGGTGTTCATGCGAGACGGTCGCGCCCTGGATGTTTTCGGCCCCGGACGCCACACAATCACCACTGCGAACATCCCCCTCCTGATTGATTTCATCGGGAAGGCCTTTGGCAACCGAACGCCTTTTACTGCGGAAGTCTTTTATGTGTCCATGAAAGAGTTTGCCGACCGCAAATGGGGCACCCCGCAGCCCATCATCGTCCGGAACCCCGGCGTGGGTTTGGGTGTGGCCCTGCTGCAAGGCTTTGGCACCTACAGCTTCCAGGTCGCTGACCCGCAGCAATTCGTGACCCAGATTGTGGGCGCACAGGGCTACTATCGCACCAGCGATATTGAGAACCGTCTGCGAACCATGCTCTTGTCCAAACTGCAGGATCTCCTCGGTGAAACCACAGCCAAGAGCAATGTCCTTGAGCTGATCGGTCTGACGGAGGAGCTTTCCGCAGGTGTCCGGGCAAAGGCCCAGGATGATTTCAAAGCCATCGGCTTGCAGTTGAAGTCCTTCTATATCGGCAATCTGAAGCCCTCCGAAAAATCCGCTGAGGAACTTCGGGCCATGGGCATGCTGGATATGCAAACCTACACCCAGCTCCAGGCTGCAGATGCCATGCGAGATGCCGCCCAGAACCCCAGCGGTGGTGCCGGCCTGACGGCAGGCATTGGCGCCGGAATGGGCATCGGCAATGCCCTCAGCTCCGCGCTGAACAATGCCAACCAACCCCAGGGTGGGGCTCAGGCGGGCGGCGCAGCCGCCGGCGGAGCCGCCGCCATGCCTGATGTGATGACGCCTGCTGAAGCCGCCCAATTCCTGAAGGTCGCGGCTGAGGACGTCGTGGCCGCCATTGAAGCCGGAGATTTGAAAGCCCGGAAAATTGGGAGCGCCTATCGCATCAGCAAAGACGCCCTGCAGGATTTCCTCAACGGATAGCCCCCCTCTTTCAAGTCAAGATGCCTGGATTTCTCCAGGCATCTTTTTCTTTAACGCCGTTCGTAGAGAGAAGTGAGGGGAAGACTGTGGACACAGGACAGCCGAGTGTCCCATGCCATCCTTTTTTTTGAGACAAGATAAATTTTTCAGACAAAATTATCCGCCGATGCAGGAATGGCAACAGGACAGGACCCTTTGCTTCGGATCAAGGGTTCAACCGGAACCACAAGAAAGAATAACAAACGTAAAATCTTGCTCAATGATATGTGGGACAATCCTCAGAAGGGACTGAGGAGAATCTGGTTGTCGTTGGTTATGGCCTGATCACTTAATAATCGTGTCCAATACAATCGGGCCTTCACTGGAAAGATAAGCAGGGTTATAAAACCAATCGTAAAGAATCAGGGTCTCATAATTCTTCAGGGTTGGCGTACCGAGGGGCTTCAGCTTGATGACCTGCCCCAGCACCTCTATCTCCCCAACCTGTCTCACAAAACGCTGCCCGTCCCAACGGATCCAGATGACATCCTCATCCACAAGCAATTCCGGATCTTGCCCATCATAAAGCAAATCATAGAATACGTTTCCATCCTCAAGGTGAAAGAAACTTCTATCATACTGGTTTGCCAGCATGATAAGTTTTGGATTGTAATTCGGCGGAAGGTCAACCATTTTGGTCACATTTCTTTGATTAAGGTATTGCTGATACGGTTGGATATAAGAAGTCAGATTTGCCAAATTCCCCGTATCAACAAATATCAGCGTGGTGGGACCAACATCCTCCACTTGCTCAATAACCTGCGTGTTCACCTGTTGGGTATGCTGGTGGGCTAACCTGAAATCTAATTGAATCCGATATCGAAAAAGCATCAGAAGACTTAGAAAAATGGCAGGTAAGAATTTCAATAACCCAAGGAGATGCTTTTTCTGGCTGGCCCAATTCCAAAACAAGAAAACTAAAGGGGCAATGACAAGTGCGCCAGGTATAGCCGAAGCCATATTCACAGAAGACAGACGGCCAGCAACATACATTTCAGGATATTTTGAGAAGGACAGCGTGTGAGCTAGTGGAAACATGATGAAACCTATGAGCAACAGGTTCAATGCCGCCACCACCGGCTGCTTTGCTTTTATTTTCCATTGGACAAGGAAATGGTCAAAAGAAGTCATTTTCACCTGGTTGAATTGGGAGGATTGAATGCTATCAAAGAGGATGATGAAGAAAACAAGACTGCCCACCAAGAGGATCAGTGATCCAACAGTGAGATGGTTTAACGCATCAATCGGCCCCAACAAGAAAGTGGACAAGTTTATGAATGGGCCAATTGTCATGCAGGCAACAATCCGGAAAGGGGCATTGTACAAGGACAGTTCAGTCAGTGAGGGGGTGAACAAATCTATCACTCGTTTTTCTGCGAAAAAATAACGGAGCAAGAAATAGACAAAAAATATCATGGCCATCACAAGGAAGTGGCAAAAAAAGGACTTGACGAAAGATTGTTTTTTTTTCCTCTCATTGTTCCTGATTCCAACAATAATCGGTGCGGCCAAAAACAACCAGTAGGGCGATTCGTAGGTAAACAAGACCAAAGCAGATAGGATATAGGAAAGCCAGCGTTGCTTTGATGGAAATATGATAAAGGCAAGAATCAACCAGGTCATTGCAAATTGCAAGCTGAGGTTGTGGGTTAGGTAAAGGTGGGTTGTGTCGGCGGGAAATAAGGTGAAGATCACTGCTGCCAAAAAGGCCAATGGAGGAAATCTCGTAAACCGATTGACCCAAACGTAAGACAAGAGGGCATTGAGGTAGATGATGAGGAACCCGACCAGATAAATGACTAGCAGGGTGCCATTTGCCCATCTGACGGTTGACACGATCAAAGCAGGAATAATGAATCCAATTGGTCTGCCAATAATGAATTGTCTCAGTTGTCCCAGGATGAATGAAGGTAATGTGGAAAAGGTGATCGGATTTTGAAATGGAGAATGGACAAATCGGATATCATCTTCGTATATACCGAACTCATTGGAGAGCAGAAAATGGGCGCAGAGGATAACAATCCCCAGCAGAAGAAAATGAACAGTTTTAGAGTGAATCCAAAACTTCCTGTTCTGATTTTGTTTGGATTCATCAATCATATGGATCTCCTAACACATCACGAACTGATTTGCCAGCAAATTCTTCTTCAATGAGCAGATGATATAATGGACGGTTTTCAAGTTGGGTGTAAAATACCGCGTTTGGGTTTTCATTCTGAGGAGCGGCCATCGGGGATCCAAGATAACCATCACGCATATTCAGAATTATCAAAGGTTGAGCACTCGTGTTGGGAATGTTTGCCTCGTTAAGGATGACTTCCGGGAGTGAGTTCCACTTCTCTGGGATCTCAAACAGCAAGGGGAAGGGGTTGATTTGATGATGGATAAAAATTCCATCCCCTAGATATGGGTCCATGATCTCGAGAGGAGCAGGTTGAAGGGATAGAACGAGATCCTCCGAGAACATTTCGGTTTCCCTGAGAATGTTGGTCCACAGCCATTGTTGAAAGCGCCAGGATTGTATCATTTTTGATTGTAAATAAATTCGATCTGAGGCCAATAATGCCAGATAAAAAGAAAGAAAGAGAAGAATAACCCCCTTGATCACTTTAGCTCTGCTCAACAATAGGAGAGTCATCACCACGCCCGTGATAAGTAAAATCACCGGTAAGGCAGCCACAAGAAAATTGGTGCTGCATGACGAGTTATAACATGTCAGATGAATATCCCTTGGAAAGGCCACAAAAGCATAGACCAGCATCACTAACCCAGCCAAAACCATCCGAATATATTGTCGCAACTTTTTAATGATATGTATCTCTAGCGAAAAAACATTGTTCTGAAGGCAGTATTTTTCTTTTTCCAGGTCTTTCATCTCTTTATGACTGAGGAAGAACAATAAGGTGAAGATTAATGAACCAATAACAAAAACAATAACCATGGCCCGGGAAGGCACAATCGCAAGTGAAGAAGGGCTGATTGTAAATCCGAATGATAGATAATGGATTGCCTTCCTCGAAAAGGGCTCCAGGAAACGAATCGGAAGAGTAACCAAACGAATGAAATGATGAACTGTGTCAAGGAAGCCGAGTGACGAAGAGGATGCCAAAAGGATGATGCCCGCGATTAAGAAAACCTGCCCATTGTATTGAAGCCATCGTTTCATGAATGGTTTTCCGTTGGGTGGCTCACGAAAGAGGGGAAAAAAGAAAAATAGTGGTAAGTAGGTTTGAGAGAACAATATTGTCAAACTCATGAGAATAAAAGAGCGAGTCTTTCTGCCCTGCAGAAATGCAAGAAAGCTGCCCAAGGCACAAGCCAGGGCAATCTGAGAAGAAAAGGTGGAAGTAATCATCGAGGGTGTTCGGAAGGGTGGAAAAACAATGAAGAGGATCCCACCAATAAAGCCTGCCAGTGTATCTTTAAACAAGTCCCTGAGGATAAGAAAAAATAGAAAGGCGCTTGTGGTGGGGATGAGTATGGAGGAAAAATAAATTCCATCCAGGCCGCCCAAACGATAGCTAACGAACGAAAAGAAAGCGACAGACAGTTCTGCCAGTGCACCTTCATCATAACGAGCAAGCAATCGGGAGCGGAGAAAGTCAATGAAACCTGCCCACTTCCAATCGAACACCGGTACGACGAATGAATAATCGCTTTCGTAAAGACCGAAATCGTTGAAAAACCAGAAATGAAGGACAAAAACCAACATGCCGAAAAGGACCCAAACCAAAAAGAGATTCCATGCCTGAGGCGCCTTCGGTGTTCTGCTGCGGGGCCAAGGGAGGAGGCCAAAACCCAATAGAAGGATACAGATTCCATTAAAGCGATTTTCGCTTAAACCACTGACGTAAATCAGGATTGAAATCCCAATGAGTATCCACGGAACCAACCGGCAGGTCATTTCTTTTTTTGCCACATAAGCCTCTGCTGATGCTCTCTCCGTAAGAAGCTAACACGATTTTTCTGAAATCCAACACACCAAGCAATGTGCATGATTCACGCCATCCGCCAGATCATGTGTCTCGTCTTGGAATGCAAACAATGAAGGGAGGACAGGGATGCAGTGAATATTGCCACTGAATATTTCTGCGGCGCCAATTTGCAGGGTCGCCTGTGGGCTGGTTCCCATCGTGGGACTCATTCAGGACCGGGTTGGCCTGGATAATGCCTCAGGAATTTCAGACATGCCCTCCGGCGCGAAAGAAGACCTGACCCAACTCACAGACAAGATGCGGTCATCAAAAAAAGCGATTCCGATGATTGCATAATAAAGAAAAGGCACAAGCAGCAATCCATCTGGCAAGTGCTTTGGCAAGTGAGAACGAGCCATCTTTCAGTCAAAGACAGCTGACAAAAAGAGAAAGAAACCCAACCCCAGCATGGTATAATGGCGGTTAACAACCTCTTAACAATAGAAACCCACATGAGACTACACGAATACCAGTCGAAAGAAATTTTCTCAACGGTCCAGGTGCCCATTCCCAGGGGCAGGTTGGCCTCCACCCCATCGGAAGCCAAGCACATTACGGAAGAACTGGGAAACACCGTGGTCCTCAAAGCCCAGGTCTTGGTGGGCGGTCGGGGGAAAGCGGGCGGCGTCCGATTAGTAAAATCCCCCGAAGAGGCTGAGGAAGAAGCCTCAAAGATCCTTGGGAACCGGATTAAGGACATCCCCGTCCGGCGGCTCCTGGTGGAAGAAGCCGTCAAAATCCAGCAGGAAATCTACCTTGGAATGACCGTTGACCGTGAAAACGGTGATACCCTGATGATCGCCAGCGCAGAAGGCGGCGTGGACATCGAAGAGGTCGCCCGAGTCTCCCCCGAAAAAATCTTCACAATCCACATCAATCCCCTGCTGGGCTTGAAAAATTACCAATCCAGAAACTTGGCCACAGAAATCGAAGTCCCCCGAGCCTTGTGGCGGGATTTTGTGGCCCTGACCCAGCGACTTTACCAGGCGTACTGCAGCCTGGATGCAACCCTAATTGAGATCAATCCCCTGGTGATCACCACAGGCAACCGTCTGATGGCCCTGGATGGCAAGATCATCATTGATGACAACGCCCTCTTCAGACATTTGGATCTGGTGGACAAACGCGACATTTCTGCAGAACCCCCTGAGGAAATTGAAGCCCGTAAGTTTGGTCTGGCTTATATCAAGTTATCCGGAAATATCGGCTGCCTGGTCAACGGGGCCGGGCTGGCCATGGCCACCATGGATATCATCCAACTGGCAGGAGGCCAACCGGCCAATTTCCTGGACATCGGTGGCGGGGCCAGTGCAGAAAAAGTACGGGCCGCCCTGCGCATCATCTTGGCGGATCCCCAGGTGAAAACCGTTCTGATCAACATCTTTGGTGGCATCACCCGCTGTGATGAGGTTGCTAACGGTATCCGGCATACACTGGAAGAGATTGAAACGGAACTGCCCTTTATCATCCGGCTGGTGGGCACCAATGAAGAGGAAGGGCGGCGCATCTTGGCGGATGCTAATCTGGCATCCGCCGCCTCATTGCGAGAGGCTGCTGAAAAAGCTGTTCAGGCATCCATGGAGCTGGTCCCATGACCATCTTAATCAATCAGGACACCCGCTTGCTGGTTCAGGGCATCACGGGCCATGAAGGCCTGTTCCACACCCGACAGATGCTGACCTATGGAACCCACATCGTGGCGGGCGTGACCCCCGGAAAGGGAGGAGAATGGGTTCTGGATGGCAAGATTCCGGTTTTTGATTCGGTCCAAACAGCGGTGGATGTGACCGGCGCCAACACCAGTGTGCTTTTCGTCCCCGCGCGCTTCGCCAGCGATGCCATTTTCGAAGCAGCCAGCGCGGAGATTTCTCTCATTGTGTGCATTACGGAAGGGATTCCCGTCCAGGAGATGCTGGGCGTCAAAAGATATCTTAACAAACAACGGATTCGCTTAATTGGGCCAAATTCCCCCGGGCTCATCTCCCCAGGCCATTCCAAGGTGGGCATCATTCCCGGCAACATCACGCAGAAAGGCGCTGTGGGAGTGGTGTCTCGCTCAGGAACCCTGACCTATGAAGTGCTCTATGCCCTGAAACAGGCCGGGATCGGCACCAGCACCTGCGTGGGCATTGGCGGCGATCCGGTGGTGGGCACAGATTTTGTTGAGATCCTCAGTCATTTTGAGGGCGATTCCCAGACTGAGGTTGTGGTGATGATCGGAGAAATCGGCGGACGCCAAGAAGAACGCGCAGCCAACTTTATCACCAGCAACATGACCAAACCGGTGATCGGCTTCATCGCCGGTCAGGCCGCACCACCAAACAAGCGCATGGGACATGCCGGGGCGATCATCGAAGGGGGCGTTGGCACCGCAGAGGCCAAAATCCAGGCCCTGAAGGACGCCGGCGTCCATATCGCCCGGTTTCCTGAAGAAATTCCTCAGATTGTGGATCAACTCCATTAAATCCAACAACAGGAGACGCCTTTACCGCAACGCCTCCTGCTGCCTTTTCTGATGCGGATTATAATGACACTACTTGGTTTCTTCGATATAATTAACGGCGTCTCCCACCGTCTGGATATCGCGGGCTTCTTCATCTGAAATGGTGATGTCAAACTTCTCACAAAAACCATCAATCAGGAAGAACTGGTCCATAGAATCCGCCTTGAGATCCTCAACGAACCGGGTTTCTTCTGTGATGTCATCGCCATCAATTTTCAATACATCCACAATCACTTCTTTTACCTTATCCAATGTATCAGACACAATTACCTCCAAACTCGAGAATGGCTAATCAAATTTTAACGGGACTTGCGCAACTGTCAAGCCCATCGCTGGTTTCCCATAGGTTATAACACAAAATTATGGCAAAAGATACTCCCATCTCAAAAAGAAAATATGAGCATATCCGCATCAACCTTGAGGAAGATGTCCAATCGGGGTTGACTACAGGCCTAGAATCCTATCGCTTCATCCATCAGGCCCTTCCGGAAATGGCCCTGGAAGAAGTTGACCTCAGCCAGACCCTCTTTGGCAAGCACCAGCCCATTCCCATCCTGGTTTCCTCCATGACAGGTGGAACCGAAGCGGCCGCCCGTCTGAACCGGATTCTGGCGACCGCAGCCCAGGAAACTGGCCTGGCCATGGGGCTGGGCTCCCAGCGCGCTGGGATCAAGGACCCTTCTGTTGCGGACACTTTCAAGGTGCGCCAATTTGCACCGGACATCCTTTTATTTGCCAATTTGGGCGCCGTGCAGCTCAATTACGGTTATGGTATGGCGGAGTGCCAGAGGGCCATGGACATGATCGAGGCGGACGCCCTCATCCTGCACCTTAATCCCCTGCAGGAAGCGCTTCAGCCCGAAGGCGATACTAATTTTTCCCATCTGGTGGAAAAGATCGCCCACATCCGCAAAAACCTGAGGGCCCCCCTGATCATCAAAGAAGTTGGCTGGGGGATTTCAGAGAAAGCAGCCAGGATGCTGGTGGATGCCGGGGTGGATGCAATTGATGTTGCCGGGGCAGGGGGCACATCCTGGTCCCAGGTCGAAATGCATCGAATCCCAGATCCCTACCGCGCCCGAACAGCCGGAGCCTTTATCCGCTGGGGGAACCCCACTACCGACTCAATTTGCAATGTACGCAGGGCGAGTCGTGACCTGCCCCTGTTTGCCTCCGGAGGGCTACACGACGGCATTGATGTCGCCAAATGCCTGGCCCTGGGAGCCGACCTGGGTGGGTTGGCCGGAACCTTCCTCAAGGCGGCCAATGACTCCCTGGAGACCACCGTGGAGACCATGCGCATGGTGAGGGATCAAATCCGCATCGCTATGTTCTCAGCCGGCGCGAAAACCCTGCAGGACCTGACCCCCGACATGCTCACAACGATCCCATAAGGAAACCGCATCATGACGCTACAAGAAATGCAAACGACCCTCATTCCCTCCATTGAGGCTGGTCTCAAACAGTTCCTTGATACCCTGTCCTTCGCCAAAAGCCGCGGCCTGAAGGAGATGCTGCGCTATCACATGGGATGGAACCCAGCAGGAGAAGTCGAGGGTGCCCGGGGTAAGCGAATTCGCCCCTTTTTGATGCTTCTGTGCGCAAGGGGCTTTGACGGATCGCCGGGGGAAGCCCTGCCCGGCGCCCTGGCGATTGAATTTCTGCACAACTTCACCCTCATTCACGATGATATCGAAGACAATTCCCCCATCCGCCATGGCCGTCCCACCCTGTGGAAGAAATGGGGGCCGGCCCAAGCCATCAACGCTGGGGATGCCCTCTTCAGCATTGCCCAACTGAGCATGCTCTCCCTGGCGCCCGCCCTGGGCCTGGAAATCTCTCAAAAGGCCATCACCCGCTTCAACCAAATGTGTTTTCACCTGACCCAGGGGCAGTATCTGGATATCGCCTTTGAGACCGAGACATCTGTCCCCATTGAAACCTATCTGGCAATGATCCGGGGAAAAACCGCCGCCCTGATCGCTTTTTCCACCGAACTGGGCGGGATCGTCACCAACCAGCCGGATGCTGTCCTGAAAAACCTCACTGCGTATGGAGAAAATCTGGGCCTGGCCTTTCAAATTCAAGATGATTATCTTGGCGTTTGGGGAGATCCTGCATTAACAGGGAAATCGGCAGCCAGCGACCTCATGGCCCGGAAGAAAACTCTGCCGGTTCTATATGGCCTGGCCAACTGTCCGGAATTCAGAGACCTGTGGGCTGAGGAAGAAATGACCCCCGAACAGGCCCGCCAGGCGGCTGATCTGCTGGAAAACTGCGGCGCTCAGGATGCCGCCAAACAACAAGCAGCGCGCTACACCAGACAGGCCTTTGATTCCCTGAAAACCCTCTTCCTGGAGGACAATCCATCTGGTGAAGCCCTTGATGAACTGACCCGTTCGCTGCTGAACCGGAAAGTTTAGGGAGCTGCCGCTGGTTCCGTCCATGGCGGCCCTGCGAAGCTTGCGGCTTCGCAGAATCAGCCACAGGCACTGCATCACGTGAGCCACAGAGAAGGCCACGGTGGCCACATAGACCCCTTTGTAAGCCTGGGCGACCACCCCGAAACCCAGGATGATTCCCATCCCGATTAAAAACGCCACCACCGCCTCCGGCACAGCGCGGGTTTTCTTGCCGTGGACAATGAGGCCCTGAAAAAAGCTGATGTAGATGCTGAGCGCGCCCATAGGAATCCCAAGGGCCAGGGCGGCCCTCGCCATGATGACTTTGTCACCGGAGATATTGGCAATAACTGTGAACCAGAACCGGGAGAGGGGAGAGACAATGAAGATTACCCCGATGAGAGTGCTGACCCCGGAGATCATCCAGGCAAATTTGCGCAGCCGCCGATAGGCCCCTCGCCTTTCCAGAAGGGCCACGACGACCTCATTGTAGGCCATACCGGGGCTGCGGAGCATGAAGAGCAGGCCTGTGACAACCGACCAGACCGCCAAGGATTCCAGAGCTTCCGGCATACGAGAAATGGCGCCGCTGATCAACGGCTGCCACAGAAGCCAGAGGGAAGACGTCAGAGCCAGGGGCAGATAAAATTTGACAAAACCCTTGAAATACAGAGGCTCCTGCACCATCGGAGCATCCAGGATTTCCCCCCGAATTCTGCGAACCCGCAGACCAGCGTAGACTGCCTCAACAGTGACCCCTAATCCCTGGGCCAACCCGGCCACAATGGTCCCGGGGATAGACTTTAATAAATAGCTGATGGTCAGGACAACCCCCACAGTGATGAGACGGACCAGGGTGGTTTTCCCCACCACATCGGAATGACCGAAACGGATCAGCGCACCGTGTTTGAAACGGCGGTAGGCAATGGCAAAACTCCAGGGCGTCAGAAAGATCATCCCCAGGCGGCCGGGCTCCACCACCTCCGGCGGAACCTGCAGGAGGGAATTGACAATAAAATCGTACAGGGGGGTGACGGCAACCAGCAAGTGCACACCGGACAGGATGCCGCCCAACCACAGGGTATAACGCTGCAGTGTGCGATAGGAACGCCAATCCCGGGAAAGGGCCGTGGAGGCAGCCAGGAGCATGATCACCGGCGCTTCAATGATCAACGCAATGGGAAAGACAACTCCGCCATAGGCCGCCAGATTGACCTCCGGATTTGCCAACCGAGCGATGACGGCGTTGATCGTCGGCAGCTCCAGGCTCATCAACATCCAGCTTGCTGCCAGAGGGAGCCAGGTGATGAAAATTTCCCGCAGCGTCAGCTCGGAAGACTTTACGTTTTTTTCGTGAGAGTCGTTCAAACCAATAAGTCCTTGAATTATTTCTTCAGATACACGGTGCGAGTTGGATAGGCAAAATCAATCCCGTCCTCCTCAAATCGCCGGAAAATGGCCAGGTTGATCCTGTGGCGAAGGTCAATATGGGTGTTAAAATCGCTGGTGGTGATGAAGTATACCACCTCAAAGACCAGAGCAGACTCCCCATAATCATTGAATGTGACCCGATCGAAGCGGGTTTTTTCAAAGGAGGTGATAATCTCCTCCAAAATTTCCGGTACACGGTGCAGCTTCTCATAAGCGGTCTGATAGGTCACTCGAAGATTAAAACTGACCCGCCGGTTGACCATGGCGTCATAATTATTCACCCAGGAATCGAGAAGTTTTTTATTGGAGACAACAATCACCTCCCCGGAGACGGCGCGGATTTCCGTGCTGCGCAATCCGATCCGCTCCACCGTTCCGCTCTTGTCATCCACCGCAATATAGTCCCCCGTGTTGAAAGGCTTGTCCAGGGCGATGGTGATGGACGCAAACAGATCGCCGAGGATGGACTGCACCGCCAGAGCCACGGCAATGCCCGTGATGCCCAAACTGGCAATGAGGGAATCAATCTGAATGCCGGGGACATTGTCTAAAATCATCAACGCCAGGATGGTCCACAAGACAACCCGGGCGATGAGCCCCAGCAGACGCACACTGGTCTCCCCTTTACCGGATTCTTCCTCAACGGTTTTGATCCGGAACTGGACAAACAGGAGTATCACCGCATTGACCCACAGCCCAATTTGCAGAATCAGGGCGATGGTGTTCACAGCCAGTATCTCATTGGAAAATTTGTTGGGAATTTCCAGCGGGATCCTTGCCATGTTCAGGCAGATAATGACCACAGAGAGCCAGGAGAATTTCCGCACCAGCGTGCGAAAGAGAAGTCCGGCGCTATATTGGGCTTCCTTTGCATCCTTTTTTTTGCGTCCCCCCAGAAAAAGCTTCCCCAATGCCAGGAGCAAAAACATCCCCAGGAAAAACAAAACCGCCTGCAGCCAGACTGCAAGGGGATTTCCGAATATAATGGTATCCAAAATGCTGACCACTATTCCATTCCTTTCTATCTTCACACAAGATCATGGCAATTATAAGACAAATCGCAAGCTTCATCACCCCCCATGGCTTCGGGCACGCTGCCCGGGCCTGCGCGGTCCTTTCAGCGCTGCAGGAGCTGGCCCCCCCAGTGCACTGCCACATCTTCACCCGGGTTCCGGAGTGGTTCTTTGCGGAATCCCTGTCCGGCGGATTCACCTACCACCAGGAGCTGACCGACATCGGCCTGATCCAGCCCACCTCCCTGGATGAGGACCTTCAGGCCACCCTGACGGCCCTCGAAGGATTCTATCCCTTGCGAGAAAAGCAAATCTCTGCGCTGTGCCGCAAGCTGGAAACCCTTGAAATTGATGCCATCCATTGCGACATCGCCCCCCTTGGCCTTGTCCTCGGGATGCGGTTGGGCATCCCGACCTTCCTGGTGGAGAATTTTACCTGGGATTGGATTTATGCAGGGTACCTGAAACACGCACCAGCCCTGGAGCGCTTCATCGCCCTGCACAGGGAATACAATGCCCTGGCGGATGTTCATATCCAGGCTCTGCCCCCCTGCAATCCGAACCCCACCGCGGATCTGACCGTTCAGCCGATCAGCCGGGAACCAACCCGGGCGCCGAAAGCCGTCAGAAAAGCCCTGCAAATCCCCCCTGAACGCCAGGCCGTCTTGGTGACCATGGGCGGAGTCCAGGAGAAATACGACCTCATGGGCGCCTTCCAAGGGCATCCCGGGATCCACTTCATCCTTCCCGGCAGCACCAAGCGCCTTCTACGCCAGCAGAATGTGATCCAACTCCCCTATCACTCGCCCTTCTTTCACCCCAATCTGGTCCATATGGCGGATGCGGTCATTGGCAAGACCGGATATAGCACCATGGCTGAGGTGTTCCATGCCGGAGTCCCCTTCGGATACATCAACCGCGAAAATTTTCGGGAATCCGAGATCATGTCCGCCTTCATCCGGATGCGAATTCCCGGTTTGAAAATCTCCCAGAGTGACTTCTTTCAGGGCGCCTGGCTGGACCAGCTCCCCGCACTGCTCTCAAAGCAAAAAGCGACCCGCCGGGGGCCAAACGGCGCCCATCAGGTCGCTGAATTCTTGCTGCAATCCATCTCAGCCTGAGATGGGGTGTTTGTTCAGGATCTCCATCGCTCCCTGGGCCAGGATCGCCGCCGCGGCGGACAGGCAGGATTCATCAATATTAAACTTCGGATGATGATGCCCATGGTCCAACCCCTTCTCCGGATTGGCAGAGCCCACCATCACAAAACAACCGGGGATCTCCTGCATCATATAGGAAAAATCCTCCGATCCCATGGTTTGGTGCGACCCATCAATCCGGGCGTCTGGATGGACCAGCATCACCACATCCGTCATCAGGGCGGTCAGAGCTGGATCATTGATCACAGGGGGCGTGATCGTCTGCAGGTCAATGTCCGCCTCGCAGCCCATGGCCCCAGCCGTCTGTTCAATCAGGTCAAAAAAGCGGCTTTTGACTGTGCTGAACACCTCCGGTTTGAAGGTGCGAATCGTGCCCTGCAGGGTGACCTCCTGGGGAATGATATTGAAGGCCGTGCCGCCCTGGATGGTGCAAACCGAGACAACCGCACTCTCCAGGGGAGAAACATTGCGAGAGGCAATTGTCTGGAGCGCGGTCACAATCTGAGAGGCGGCCACAATCGGGTCCACGCTTTTGTGAGGCGCTGCACCATGGCCACCCTTGCCCGTCAACCGGATGCTGAAAACCTCTGCTCCGGCCATGGACGGACCGGATGTCAGGGCATACCAGCCCACCGGTTTTTCGTTCCAGACGTGCATGGCCATGGAATAATCCGGCCTGGGGTCTTCCAGAACGCCTTCTTCAACCATGCGCCGAGCGCCCCCCTGGCCCTCTTCCGCCGGTTGAAACACGAACTTGATGGTGCCCGGAAGGTTATCCCGTTGCGCTGAGAGCAGCCGGGCCACCGTCAGGCCAACCGCCACATGGGTGTCGTGACCGCAGGCATGCATCTTTCCCTTGTTTTGAGAGGCATACTCCACCCCAGTATCCTCCTGGATGGGCAGTGCGTCCATGTCAAAACGAAGCAGCAGCACCGGGGATTGGCGCGTGCCCCGAAGAAGACCCACGACACCGGTTTCAGCTACACCGGTCGTCACCTCCAGGCCAAATTCCTGCAAGGCTTCCGCCACAATGCCCGCTGTGCGGGTTTCTTCAAATCCCAGCTCGGGATGCTGATGGAAATCCCGACGCCAGGCAATGGTTTGCTCTTCCATGCGGTTTGCTTCTGTCAAAAAGTCCATGCACTACCTCCTGAATTTGATCCGGCGGAACTGCTCTTCATATTTAAATTCGGCCCCGTCCTGAATATTTAACCGATCCAGCATCCGCTTTTCAAAGGCCTTCGGATCTCCAATTTGGGAGGCGTGGGCCTTGAGGGCCTTTATTTTGTCCTCCCATTGATCGGTGACATCCAGCTTCACATCCGGCTGGTTGGTCAGGCTCATCCAGACCTCCTCCACCTCATGGGGTCTGAGGTCTTCCTGCAGCAGATCGGGGAAAAAGAGCCGATTGCCCGACGCAGGAAAAACCGCATCAATCACCACCTGACCCGCATTCCGATGATCCGGGTGGTTGATGTATTGATGGCTGGGGAAAATATTAGTTGGGTCACAGGTCACCAGGATCTGCGGTCTGTGCTTGCGAATCTGCCGTACCACCGCTTTGCGCATCGCCAAATCCGGGATAAGATACCCATCTTCATAATCCAAAAATTTCACCGAGGAAACCCCCAGAACCTCTGCGGCCGATTCTTGTTCTACAACACGGATTTCAGCCACCTGACCGGCCGTCAGGTTGTCATCCTTGGACCCTTTATCGCCCCGGGTCAACAGAACATATCGTACAATGTGGCCAGCCTTCACCCAGCGGGCAATAGAGGCTCCCAGGAAAAACTCCGGGTCATCCGGATGGGCCAACACCACCAGTATATCCTTGGGAGCATCCCAAGCTTCAGAAAATTCCATCAACAATAACCTTTATTCAATAAAATCTTATTTCTTCTTTTTGCGCCCTTTGGAGCGCCTGGATCTTCGACTGCGACGTTTTTTCGATGATCGGTTCTTGCGGCTGCTCCTCTGGGATCCCTTGCTCCGGTTGACCGCCTGGTCCTCCGGTCGGCTCACGATGACATCCGGTGGTTTCTCCACAGGCTGTGGTTCAACTTCCTCACCCCGGGCTCGGCGCTCCGCCCGATCCAGGTCCTCCTTGGAGAACTGGCGTGGACCGATCTCGGGAATATCCACGATCACTGCCTGACGCATAGGGAGGATCTGCACCACGCGGCCTTCCCCCATGGGAGTCAGGACCCGCTTCTTGCGTTTGGGTAGGGTCTTGATCGCCTCAACATACTGGTCATACTCATACATCAGACAGCAGCGCAGGCGGCCGCACATGCCGGTGATCTCGGAGGGGGTCAGGGAAATGTCCTGGGTTTTGGCCATCCGAATGGAGATTGAAGTAAATTCCGTCAGAAACCTGGCGCAGCAGCGCTTTTCCATCCCACAGGCGCCCATGCCCTCAAAGGCCTTGGCCGCGTCCCGGGGGCCAATCTGGCGCAGGTCCAACTGAACGTTCTTGAGCATCTTCTGGATATCCTGATGAAGGCGTTTGACATTGTAATGAACCGAGTTTTCACTGTTGACCATCACAAACAGGCGGGCGCCATCCAGGGAATACTCCGCGGAGACCACCTTGACCCCGCTCAGGCCATTGTTGTTCAGGTGTTCGCGGATGCGTTCCTTGATCTCCTCTTCCTTGAGAGCCAGGGACTGGCGCTTGAGCAGATCCCGTGGTGTAGCCGGTCGTTCAATGGGTTTGAAGGAACTCAGGTCCAGATCCGCTTCATCCAGTTGAACCTGGGTGACAGTAGCCAACTGCGGGCCGCGGCTGGTCCGGACAACGACCGGATCGCCGGGTTTTAGATCCGGAAATCGGGTTGCATCAAAATAATAGTTTTTTCCAACGGCTTCAAATTGTACGCCGATAATATTGCTGTGACTCATAGGGCCATTATATCATGCTGCATTGATCCGCTGCGATAGGGCTTACTCATAGGCCTGCATGCTCATCCGGGCAGCCACACTGTGGGCCAGGGCTTCCATGGCTTTGGCCGCAGGGGACTCGGGATCGGAAACGACCACCGGCTCACCCGAGTCGCCGCCTTCCCGCACTGATTCATCAATGGGGATATTGGCCAGAAGGGGCGCTTGCGCTGCAGCAGCCAGAGCCTCTCCACCGCCCTGGCCGAAGATCCGCCGTTTCGTTCCATCCGACATCTCCAGGTAGCTCATATTTTCCACCACACCCAGCACCGGCACGTCCATCTTCCGAAACATGGACACAGCCCGCGCGGCATCATCAAAGGAGACTTTCTGGGGCATGGTGACGATCACGCCCCCGCTGAGGGGCACCGTCTGCACCAGGGATAACTGGACATCGCCAGTTCCCGGCGGAAGATCCACCACCAGATAATCCAGGTCGCCCCAATCCACATCCATCAGAAACTGCTTGATGGCCGAATGGAGCATGGGCCCGCGCCAGATCAGGGGTTGGCCGGGGGTCACCATGAACCCGATGGACATCACCTTGACGCCGTGCGCCTCCGCCGTTTGGATTTGTTTTCCCTTGGGAGTGGGGGGCAGTTTATCCACGCCCATCATCATAGGCACATTCGGCCCGTAGATATCTGCGTCCATCAGGCCCACCTTGGCGCCGGTTTGAGCCAGGGACACGGCCAGATTCACAGCGATGGTGGATTTTCCCACCCCGCCCTTGCCGGAACCCACAGCGATGATATTCTTGATCTCCAAATCGGTAATCTTCTCATCCTTGGGCACCCGGGCGCCCATGGTCACCTCTACTGAGTCCACACCCGCAAGGGCCAGAAGGGCCCCTTCCACATCCTTGCGAATCCGGTCCTTCAATGGACAAGCCGGGGTGGTCAGCTCAACGGTGAGGGACACCGTCGAATCTTCGATTGTAATGTCCTTGATCATCTTGAGGGTGACCAGGTCTTTGTGCAATTCAGGGTCCTGCACCTTGCTCAGGGCCGCTAATACATCCTCTTTGCTGACACTCATGCGTTTGATTATCCTTTCAAATCCCCAGACAAGTTTGGGGGGTATGATGTTGGTCGGCATAGCATCTCGTTGTTCCAGCCGAGTCGGAAGCAACAACGCGCTGCACTGGATGCATTTTACCCAGAATGGGCGGAAAATACCAACCATTCAAGCAGAGCGCTGACCAGCGAAATCATTCCCCTTCGCTCAGGGTTGAACCACCGCAAAGACACCGCGATAGAGCTGCACGGGACAGCACGCCGCTCCAGAAAGCCCTGTGAGGTCGGAAAATTATGGATTCAATTCTCCCTCAAAATCAGGTACAGGGCGTTCTTCCGCGTCTGCTTCCGTTTCGGCCAGGCCATTGTTCCGGATGTCCTCAATCAGCCATTCCATTTCCTCGATCTCCCGCCGCTGAGCCCGGATGATCTCATCCGCCAGATGTCTGACCCGGGGATCTGTAATCTGGGCGCGCGTACTGGTCAAAATAGCAATGGAGTGGTGCGGAATCATTGCTTCCATATAGTCCACCCCGGTGACGGTCCTCTGGCTCCTCACCAACCACAGAGAAGCGCTGAACATAACAACAGCAAACAAGAGGATGGCAATGTTGATGCTCTTTCTGGGATAATTTTTCCACATAAAACCCAGCATGACGCCCATCATCACCGACCCCATCAACAGAGTCATATACAATCTGGTCTCACTGAACCATGCATGATCCAGAATTTCAAAGGAATTCAGATATGTCAGAAAATACATGCTAAGCATTGCCACCCCGATCATCAAAAAGAACCGGAGATAAGCGTTTATTGTCTTACTTTCATTTTCTTTCACGGGTCAACACCTCTCAGATGTGGTTAAACTATCAACGCTGACAATCAGTAATGCACTTGTATTATCCCTTACCCTTGGGAAAATACATGCTACGGCCGGTTGGCTTCCAGTTTGATTCGAGTGAGCACCACATTGCCCTGGTTGGTCAAAGCTGCGATTTGAACAGGAGCCGTTCAAGATGCAACCCGTTCCTCATCAAAACGTGCGGGAGGGAAGCGCACATCCTATTGACAGGCATGAAAGGATGGGTTATAATGCAACCGGTTGCAATAATACGAGGGTTGCTATGAGCAAAAAAGAGGTTCGAACCATCGAGGATATCGCCAGGATTGCCGGGGTGTCCAAATCCACCGTCTCCAGAGCCCTCAATGACAGCCCCCTCATCAGCCAGGAGACCAAGGACCGCATCCAGACCATTGCCCGGAAGCACAATTTCCGGATCAACGCCCCAGCGCGCCACCTCAGCACTCAGAAAAGCCGCACCATCGCCTTTGTGACCCACGCCTATCACAAGAAGTCCTTCACGGTGGAGGATCTCTTCACCCTCGAGATTCTCGGCGGGATCACCAACGGCCTGCACACCCTTGGCTATGAACTGCTGATTGTGCAGGTGGACCCCCGGGAATCAGGCTGGGCCAGAAGGTACCTTGACAGCGGCCGGGTGGATGGCTTCATCTTGATGACCTCCAGCCGGAAGCAGTCCCATATCAAGACCCTGGTCGAGCTGCAGGCCCCTTTCATCGTGTGGGGAGCGCCCTCCAGCAAGAACCGCTACTGTTCCGTCACCGGGGATGATCTCACCGGAGGCCGCTTGGCCACGGAGCACCTGATCCAATCCGGCAGACAACGGATCGCCTTCCTGGGCGGGTACAAAGTGGAAACAGAAGTCCAGGCCCGTTACCAGGGATATGAGTCGGCTCTCCAGAAGGCGGGACTCCCTCTTGATCCCGCACTGACCGCCTTTGGCGATTATTCCTACACGTCGGGAATCCTTGCCATGGGCCAGCTTCTGAAACAGGCGCCGGATCTGGACGCTGTTTTCGTCAACAGCGACCTGATGGCCATTGGCGCCATCAACGTCATTCGAGAGCACGGCGGGCGAGTGCCGGAGGACATCGCTGTGGTCGGCTATGATGACCTGTCCATCGCAGCCTTCAATGCCCTGCCTCTGACAACCATCCGCCAGCATATCCCCATGGCTGGCAAACTCCTGGCGGAGAATCTGATCCGGCATCTGAACAACGGCGCGATCACAAACGTCACCCTCCCGGTGGAGCTGATCGTGCGGAGCTCAGCATGAACAGAAACAGCCCTATATTTTTTGATCAATTATGCAACCGGTTGCAAATTGAAAGGAATTGAAGATGATTAACATCCAATTGATCCATCAAGTCGTTTTCTATGAGAGGAAATTGGCCCAGGAGATCGAAGCCCGGCAACGCCTATCCCAATCCGATTCCAGCAAGGACCGGGGCTCGAAAACTCTCCGAAATAAGCGCTCCGCCCTCCGGGGGTGTTTGACCCCAAAAGGGACCCCTCCCCGAGATCCCTGCCATGAGCAAGGTTTGCGCTGAGAACCGAGATGTCCAAAAACCAAACAGAGCGCTGGCCCATAAGCCAGCGCTTTGTTAGTTTGCCCGTCAGATTAGCGGCAATCCGCCCCTAGACGTCTTCCTCCACCGCCGTCATCTTCCCTGACCCGCGCCAGGGAACGGGCAGGAGCATGGGGGTTTCCCGCTGGTAGTCGCCATAACCTTGTTTGTAGGATGCCAGATGATGTTCTGCCATGGGAATGCTGACAAACAAAAACAAACAAGTGTTCATCAGGGCACCAATGCTCAAGAACCAGAGATTCGGATGGGAAGCCAGGAGGACCACAAACACCCCCCACCATACAAGGATCTCGCCCAGATAGTTGGGATGGCGGGAGTGTCGCCACAGCCCCTCCCGAAGAAGCTGGCTGCGGTCCTGAGTTAACCTCCGAAATCGTTGCAACTGGATATCAGCCGCCATCTCCAGAAGCGCGCCCCCCAGAACCAGCAGGACCCCCAAACCAGTTCCCAAAGACAAGCCGCCCCCCCGGAAAATATAATAAAAACCGGGCAGCAGACAGCCGTATACGATCAGAGTGGGCAGGAGCTGGATGCCAAGGAGATTGACCAGGGGAAAACAGGCCCCGGTCTTGCGCTCCAGGCGGTCATATCGCCAATCTTGCCGATGCAGGCCGTGGAAGGTGCCCATCCAGTTGATGGTGAGGCGCGCCCCCCAAAAACCGACCGCCAGAACCAGGAGGAGAGACCCCAAATCGAAGCTTTCCTGATGGAACAACGCCAGGGCAAGAATGACCGGGGGCTGCACGCTCCAGTAGGGGTCATACACTGAAGCGTTTCTCAGAAGTTGGCTCATCAGCCAGATAAACACCGTGGCTGTCAAATCGGCAGCGAGCAGGGACAGCCAGGGGGCGGCGGATACCAAACGGTAGGCCCACACACCCAGCACAGCCGCCAGCAGGTAGCACAGGGCGATGATCAAGAACCCTACCCAGCGATTTCTCAAAGTCATCTTTCCTGAAAGCACAACGAACACCTCTCAGTTCAATAGGCGTCATGGCTTGCCGCAGTACAGCGCATCGCCTTAGGGGCCGGCCCTGTGGATCAGGGGCAAATGCAGAGTGGGTAAATTGCACGAAACGACGTACAGACTGAAATTGTACAGGGCAATGACCGATTCCGACGGGGAAGCGGTCACGTTGACGTAATAAGTCCCCGCAGGAAGGGGATCCTCGTCACATAAGCGGTCAATGGAAGCAAAGGACGACCAGGGCGTATCATCGTTCTCCTCCAGGACCTCCAAATTGGCGTCATAGAGGGTCATGAAGGTATCATCCGCCTCAGGGCCGTAGGTGCTCAGGTACACTTCGGAAAATTCGGAAACCGAGAAACGAACCCAATCCACATCCCCTTCCGGAAAGATGGAATGGGTCTGGGAAACCAGATGCTGGATCGGCGCGGCCTGGGCCGCATCATCATCCGGTTCGTAGGCATCCGGTGAGAGGCAGATGCTGGACGAGAGGGACAGGGTGTATGCGGAGATCTCCGCATCACCGCCAGATTCTTCCACCCGGGCATAATAGTCGCCTGCAGGCAGGGAGTCCCCCTCACACAACCGGTCAATCAGGGCGTAGGAACCGTCGCCGCCGTCCTCATTGAACTCGATCTCATTCAAACTGCTGTCATAGAGCCACAGCCGGGTGTCATCGCCCCCGGTTCCGGCTGTTTCCAGAACCACCTGGGATTCCCCCGCCAGGGTGAAATGGACCCAATCAACATCCCCCACGGGGCCAATCCCATGGGTTTGGGGCTGTCCAGCCTCCAAAAGATTGGCCTCCAGGGCGTTGTCATCCGGCTCATACGAGTCCGACATGGCATCAAGGACAACCAGGGACCACCCACCCCACACACCCCAGCTTGTCCCGGAGGCCATTGGTAGAAAATCCTCCCAGCGGAGGGTGCTGAACCAGGTGTCCCACACAGCGTATTGGCGGGTGCCGGTGTTCCGGTAACCCACAACGGTCACAAAGTGGTCCGTGGAGCCATCCCCCAAGGAATCCACCAGGAAGACCATCGGCCGCCCGGCATCAATCTCATTTTGCAGCAGTTCCCAGGTTAAACTGAACCCCATAAAATAGGTCCGTGTGGCGGTCTTGTAGGCTGGATTCTGCGCCAGAACGTAATTTTCGAAGGAGGGGGCAATATCGCTGGACCAGCTCCACCCATAATAATTATCGCGTTCGCTTTTGGACGTGTCCATGAAATCCGCCAGGCTGTCATCGGCATGCGGCGTGCGCCCATCGGTGAGATAAGCATCCTCCAGCAGGGAACCAGGGTAGGAATCCTGCGGATATGCATAGTCTTCATAATGCTGTTCGGAGCCCGGCGGGTTGGGAGCGCTCCAATCGCCTCCGGAGGCGATCATCTGATCCACGGCGTCTGTCTGGGTGCTGGCATCTCCGGGGACCAGGTCGTCAAACCCCAGCCCATCGTAATACCCCACCACCATGCCCACAGCCGTGGGGCCGCAGCCGTGGCGCCAGATATACGCCGGGACGCCGCTGATGACCACCTCGCTGGCGACCTGGCGGTCGGACTCATCCGGCTTTTGACTGTCCTGCAGGAGCACCTCCGGGGGCGGGGTGGGCCCTGTGGTGCTTTGCTGGGGTTCGGGGGTCTCCGCCCCCGAAGCAACGGGATGCAATCCGGATGCGGCCCGCGCCGGGGCTGCCCCGGCGATGGTGAAGGTGAGGATGGTGCATAACAGCATCAATCCGAACAAGTGCAGCAATTTCTTAGGTTTCATGACAACGCTTCTCCCTGAAGTGGATTAAATAATGGGATAATTATAATGGTTAAATCCACCAAGGAGAGAGCAAATAACTGTACGGACAGATAAAAACTTTCTGCCGCCCATCACGCCGCCCACGGTTGCATTGCACAGGCTCCTTCAGGACCCGGATGCACGGGTACACCCCCTGTGTCTATCTCCGCCTTAAATGCTTCCCTTTCCCGTCAAACACAGACCGAAATAAGCACCATTCGAGACAAGGGCAGAGGGTTATCCGTAATGAAACTGGGTACACTTCAGATAGTGATCTGCGATGAAATCCCCCACAATGAACACTGAACTCACTTAGAAATGCTTTCGAAATCCTTCCAACAATTACTTTTTACGAAAGATCAATGCAAGCAGCAGCCCGGCCACAAACCCACCTACATGGGCAAGATAGGCCACCCCGCCGCCTCCGGCGGATTCTGAGAAGGAAACGAAACTGCGCAAGACCTGCAGCAAGAACCAGAATCCAATCACAATCAGGGCGGGCAACCTGACCGTGCGTCGTCTCACCAGAACACGCACCTGTTGTTTTGGAAAGAGCAGCAGATATGCCCCCAGGACGCCGGCGATCGCGCCGGATGCCCCCAGAAGGGGCACGCTGGAGTTCATGCTGATCACCAGTTGTGAAAAGGTGGCCGCAATCCCGCTCAGCACATAAAATCCGACGAACCAGATATGGCCAAAATGGCCTTCGATATTATCACCGAAAATCCAGAGATAAAGCATGTTCCCGATCAGATGCATCCACCCCCCATGCATAAACATGGATGTAAAGAGCGTCGGAATATTGGCGATTGGGGCTTCTAAAAAACGATTCGGAACAAAGGCCCATCGTTCAATAAAGGCTTCTCCATGGCTCAATTCAATCAAAAAAACGATCACATTGACAGCGATCAGAACAATCGTCACCCAGGGGGAATAATTTCGTTTCGAATCCGCATCCGCTATTGGCAGCATATTTCCTCCATCGCATAAGGGTTTATTTTCTTTCCAACGAGCTGTTTCCCCACTGCGCCATGCCAGCTCCAGGTGCCTGTGGCGTTCCTCCTGTGGAAAAGAAATCACCCCGGACATTTCTCCAGATCAAATAGGACCGGATGAATTGACCTGTTCCCTGACCATCCTGGGACGAGAACAAGACAGGCATCGCCTGACCGGGCACGCCAAACAGTTCCCCACCTATGCAATGGGGGCGGGGCCCGTTTCAGGGACTGGTTCTAGATGTTATCAATCAGCGAGCCGAGGATCAAAAGAAGCCCGGCAAGGGCCAGCGCCCAAACTCCGAGGTTGTTCGGCAGGGAGATGACATCGAAAACGGCGGATAATAGTCCAATGATCCACAAGATGGTCGAAATAACGAGGGTGACGGCTGTTGGGGGTTGCGTATCAATTCCCATGTTTTCTCCTTATTACTAAAGACTTATATTTAATGGTACCTATCCGGAATCGCCGATGCAAGGTGCACAAATTAGAGGCACACGTTGCCCCAGGTAAAAAATGCGCTGACAAAGCGACAGGCATCCGGGAACAGATCCGGGGCTTGGCTCTCCCAGGACATTTAAACGAAGAATGTTTCTTCGATTTCCTTATTAGATCCGAAAGGGTGAATAAGCGCCAAAACGCTTGCTGTGGTGCTCCCAACACCACAGCAAGCCCTTGCAATCTGCCAGAAAAGTGAAGGCGGTCCCTGACAACAACGTGGTGGCCCCGGGGATATTGTTTACACCCTGGACTATCTGACCACCCAGCGAAGGCGCTGGAAGAGCAATTGTGTTATCGAATGATGTTTGTCAGATCCAATTTTCTTCTTTGACAATGTGCATCTTCAAATAGATTAGGTTACTGTGAGAAAGGAACTTTTTCTTCAATGGATGTGGTGTCCTCAGAGGACAATTTGATGCAAATCTGATGGATGTGATCCCGAAACCAAATTTTCCTTTATAATCAAACTGAATCTCTGGAAAGGGCCGATGATTCAACTTACCCATCATTGTCAACTGGATGGTAATCCGCACCTGACAACCGTTCCTCATCGTGACAAACAACATGGCACCTCCCTGTCAGACAACCCGCTGGAAGCGCTGCGGCGGAAAATCCAGGTGATCGAACAGAAAATAAACAGGTCTCAGGGCTTTTTTGTGAAGCGCTACTGGATGGTGGCGGTTCAAGCGGATGTTGATGTCCGTCGCCGTGGGGCCAGATCTGAACCGGGATTGGATGAGATATGCAGCATAATTGGTCAGAATTTTATAACGCCTTGTGTCAGCAAGGCCCGGATCTTCTCGTGGGAATTGATGAAGATCTGCGGGAGGTCATAAAGCAAATCAGCACTACCACAGATATGTTCTGGTCAGAAAGCCTGGAAGAGCGCCTGGCTCAAGGCGCTGTTTCGAGCTCATTACGGGATGGTGTGCTCCAGGCCCTAGATCAGTGGCGATATAACGTGATAGATGCGCTGGAGGCCGCCTTCGGGATCACCCTTGAAATGGACCAGGTGACTATCAAGGAAGACAAACCGATCATTGATCGTTTAGTGCATGCGGCAGCGCAAGACTGCAGCGGGTGAGGGTCTTTCTACCCAGTGTTCTGCTGAACGCATTAACCATCCCAAATTCAACAACAGGCAAGCGTTGATTTCCATAGGGAAAATGCCTAGTTATGCACCTCTCTGAGACCGCAGATCCCCTTCGAATTCATGCGTCTGGTCATTGTCGTTCCTCATCCTGCTATCAACACCAACTCCTTAACATCTCAGACAAATGAATCCTAACCAACATCCAAAACATCGCCTCTTCCTGTGGTATTCAAACGCAATATCAAGCATCTTGGTCCGGTTTGGCAGACTGATAATATCCCCTTTCAGCAAAAGGATCGGGATCCCATTGCAGAAGATGATCAACACAAGCGCTGGCACATCGGCAATGAGAACAAAGGAAGGCTCTCCCCGGCAGCAGGCAACCTGATCAGGGGTGCACATCACCTGAAGAAAAAGATCGCAGGTGCCAGTGCGATTTCACAGAACTTCCCACTCATCAAAATACTGGTACAAAAAAAGAAACTTGCCTCTATCCAAAACCGATCCCATCGGATAGGATTATATTCCTGCAGGATAACGTCGGCCTGAATGACCGATGTTTTTTTATGGTAAAAACGATCTTTTCATGAAACGGGACTTGTAGAATAATGCTTACAGAACGAACGGATCTAAGAAATATCGCCATCATCGCGCATGTTGACCATGGCAAAACCACACTGGTGGATGGCCTGCTCAAACAGGCCCATGTTTTTCGCGCCAATCAGCATGTGGCTGATCGTGTGATGGACTCAAATGATTTGGAACGGGAACGCGGCATCACCATTTTGGCCAAGAACACCGCCATCCAAATTTGGGATCAGGATGCGCAGCAGAAAGTGAAAATCAACATCGTTGATACACCTGGACATGCCGATTTTGGTGGAGAGGTGGAACGGGTCATGAATATGGTGGATGGCGTGCTGCTTCTGGTGGATGCCGCCGAAGGGCCCATGCCGCAGACACGTTTCGTGCTCAAGAAAGCCCTCGAAATGAATCACCGCGCCATCGTCGTCATCAATAAAGTGGATCGCAAAGGCGCCGATCCGGAGCGAGTGCTCAACCAAACCTTTGATTTATTTATTGAACTGGGCGCCAGTGAGGAGCAGGCCTATTTTCCGGTGATTTACACCAATGCCGTCAGTGCCCAGGCTGGTCTGAGTCCGGATTTGGGTCCCGACCTGCAACCTCTCTTTGATGCCATCTTAACGCAGATCCCCTGTCCACAAGTGGATCTTGACGCGCCTCTGAAAATGCTGGTGACCAATCTGGGGTACGATCAATACCGCGGGGTGACGGCCATTGGCCGAATCCATGCTGGTCAGATGCGAGTTGGCATGCCTCTGGCCCGCATCCGCATGAATGGGGAGATACTGCCTGAACATGTTCCTTATTTGAACATCCATGAAGGGCTGTCCCAGGTCGCTGTTGATTCCGCTCAGGCGGGGGAAATCGTCGTCCTGGCGGGATTAGAGGGAATTGCCATTGGTGAAACGCTGACCGATCCGGAACATCCTCAACCATTGCCGCCAATCCAGGTTGAGGAACCGACCGTGCATATGACCTTTGGCGTCAACACATCCCCTTTTGCTGGACGTGAGGGCCAATGGTGCACCTCCCGAAAAATACGCCAGCGTCTCTTCGATGAACTGCGTACGAACGTCGCCCTGAAGGTGGCCGAAGGCGACAGCCCGGACTCCTTCCGGGTCTCTGGCAGGGGGGAGCTGCATCTGGCGATTCTGATTGAAACCTTACGCCGGGAAGGATATGAGTTCCAGGTGTCGAGGCCCGATGTGATCCTGAAGCAGGATGATGAGGGCAACACCTTGGAGCCCTTCGAAGATGTGTATATCGAGACCAGCCCGG
This sequence comes from Anaerolineaceae bacterium, assembly GCA_034437335.1. Lineage (GTDB taxonomy): Bacteria > Chloroflexota > Anaerolineae > Anaerolineales > Anaerolineaceae > Brevifilum. Next base: position 7,293 of record DAOTUG010000013.1, on the reverse strand, counting down.
ATACGGTTGGCGTGGTCGTTGAAATGTTGGGGACACGACGGGGCGTCATGAAGCACATGGTTAACACCACGACAGGCACCGTACGGTTGGAATTCCTGGTGCCAACCCGGGGTTTACTGGGCTTTCGGTCTCACTTCCTGTCGGCCACGCGGGGCGAGGGTGTCATCCATACGCTCTTTCATGGCTATTTGCCGCAAGCCGGGGAGATCGGCCAGCGCTCTTCCGGCTCCCTGGTTTCCTGTGAGACCGGTTTGACAACCACCTTTGGCTTAAGAAACGCTGAAGACCGGGGGACGTTGTTCTACGGGCCAGGCATACCCGTCTATGCCGGAATGGTGGTGGGGAAACACCAGCGTCCCGGAGACCTGGAAATGAATGTCTGCAAGAAAAAAGAGCTCACCAATATGCGAGCAGCCAATGCGGACAACGAAGCACGATTAACGACCCCCCGGCACATGAGCCTTGAAGAAGCCATTGAATATCTGGGCAAGGATGAACTTTTGGAGGTCACGCCGGCTGCCTACCGGATCCGCAAACAATTGCTTTCCGCTCACGAGCGCGGGCGGCAAAACAAGGCGGCCAAAAAAGCAGCGGTTGAGGCGGCAAGTTAGGCGCGAAGTTTCAGGGTGCAGTGAACTTGCGCGTTAACCTACCCATCAATTAATCCCGAATAGGAAAAGAGACTCCGGAAAAGTGGGGAAATATTATGCACTCCGGAGCTTTACTTCTTAATTGGACTTGGTTGTATCGCTGTCTACGTTGATCGCGATTCCCTTTCAACTCACGACTATTTGTTGATTGTATAAACACCAATTATTTCTGCGATCTTACTACTTTACCGGAACATATACGCTTCCCCCCTTGACAAAACCACGCTGATCGACTAAAATCAACCTAAATTAGGTACAACTAATTATTATATTAGAAAAGGATAACAAATCATTATGGGCCGAAATTTCAAACTGATTCTTGTTGTTTTACTCGCTTTTGCTCTTCTGAGCGCTTGCAGCACGTCAGAAGGATCACCTGAGCAAGCACTTGAAACTGATGGGGAGAGCACCGGAGAAAGCACTCAAGCCGGCATCTATGCGGATGGTGTTTTTCGCATTGTTGGTACCACCACTCAAGCCTATGATATTTTGACAGTTCTGACAAATGGTGCCGAGGACGTAACTGTGACACCTTTAATGGGTGCAGGGGTGGATCCGCACCTGTACCAACCCACAGAAGCCGACATCGCGGCAATGAACGAAGCGGACATGGTAGTTTATAGCGGCCTATTTCTGGAAGGGCAGTTTGATGCGGTCTTCAACGCCCTCCGGGAACAGGATGTGGTTGTCCATGCATTGAGCGAACCCATCAAACAGGCCGGTTTAACTATCGGAGGCTATGAGCTGTCCGATGAGCTGGTGGATGTTGATGATCCCCACTTTTGGTTTGATCCCCGTAATTGGGAATTAACCATCCGGGATTTAGGGGAAGCTTTGGTCGAAATCGACCCTGATAACGCAACGGTCTACACCACAAATGCTGATGGCTACGCCGGGCAAATGGACATCCTGTACGAATGGGCGGTGGAAAGCATGCAGTCGGTGGATGAAGGCCAGCGTTACCTGGTCACCTCCCACGATGCTTTCCAGTATTTTGGTGCTGCCTTTGGCTGGCAGATGCAAGCCATTCAGGGTTTGAGCACAGAAGATGAAGCGGGCGTGGGCGACATTCAGGAAACAGTTGGTTTCATCATCAATAATGAAATTCCGGTTGTCTTCGTGGAGAGCAGTATTCCGCCAGATACCATTGAAGCTGTGATTGAAGCCGTGCAATCCGAGGGCGGTACAGTTCGTATCGGTGTCCGTGAGATGTATTCGGATGCCATGGGCGTCCCGGGTACATTTGGCGGAACCTATATCGGCATGCTGGCGGAGAACGTTTACACGGTTTTGCAATCCTACCAGTGCGCCGGCGTCGAAGTCACAATTTTAGATTGGCCAGATGTCCTCTCCCCGGAACCGCCCGCCGAACTGCTCAATGTATCTTGTAGTGAATAGAATAAAATAGACTTCTCGAAAAAATAGGTCTGGCTATCCTGATATAATCATTTTATTAAAGATGTTTTCCAGGAGTTCTGCCAGACCTTTTCATGTCTGGAGGTTAAAAACGCATTTCTATGATCTCGGATGAATCAATGATACAACAATCTACATTGAAAATTAACGAACAAACCCCGATCGCCCTGCTCATAGACGACCTGACTGTGGCCTATGAGAGCAAACCCGCTATTTGGGATGTGGACCTGCAAATCCCCGAAGGGGTGATCAATGCAATTGTTGGGCCCAATGGTGCCGGGAAAAGCACCTTGATTAAAGCAGCGCTGAACATAATCCCACGCTCTGCCGGCACCGTTAAATTCTATGGGCTGCCATATGATAAAGCGCGCAGCTTCGTGGGCTATGTTCCACAGCGGGGCAGTGTGGATTGGGATTTCCCAACCTCCGTGATTGATGTGGTGACCATGGGCCTGTACGGCTCACTCGGTTGGATCAGACGGCCCAAGCGCGGGGATCGTGAGAAAGCGATGCATGCCCTGGAACAGGTTGGATTGCAAGATTTTGCCAGCCGCCAGATCAGCCAACTTTCAGGAGGCCAGCAGCAGCGCACTTTCTTGGCGCGGGCTTTAGTGCAGGACGCCCAAATCTATTTTATGGATGAACCTTTTGCTGCGGTGGATGCCGTCACCGAACGCGCCATTATTGCCATATTGCGAGAACTGAGGTCGCTTGGCAAAACAGTATTGGTAGTGCATCACGACCTGCAAACAGTTGAAGAATACTTCGATTGGCTGACGCTGCTGAATGTGGAGGTTGTTGCAAATGGCCCCGTTGAGACAACCTTCACAGCAGAAAACCTCCGAAAAACCTATGGCGGGCGGGTATCTTTCTTGAAAACCAGCAGTAAGGTTGAGGAGAGCGCTTGATGTTAGGAAAGATTTCCTCGGAAGACCGGCGTGTCTGGATCTTAATATGCGTCATAGCAGCGATTTTCCTGTTGTTTTTTCCGTTCAGCCGTTCTATTCTGGGGGTGCGCTATGACTACACTTTACGAATGGTGGCGCTTGGCGGTTCTTTGCTGGGGGTTGTGACCGGGGTTTTGGGCTGTTTTGCGGTGCTGCGCCAGCAAAGTTTGATGGGGGATGCCCTCTCCCATGCCGCGCTGCCAGGTGTGGCGATTGCCTTCATAATTGCCGGGCGAGAATTAGGGTTTTTACTGGCCGGCGCTGCGATTGCAAGCTGGTTGGGTGTCCATTTTATTCGGATGGTAACCCAATCCACGCGTATCAAGCAAGATACTGCCATGGGGGTCGTTCTGGTGTCCTGGTTCGCTGCTGGTGTGGCCCTGTTGGCTTATATTCAATCACGCCCTGATGCGAGTCAGGCGGGATTGGACACTTTTATTTTCGGCCAGGCTGCTGCAATTGTCGGCCAAGATGTGGTTCTGATAGTGATTATTGGACTTGTTTCATTGGCTGTATTGGCCCTTTTTTGGAAAGAATTTACGCTGATCATCTTTGACGCGGAATTCGCAGGCGCGAATGGCTTTCCCGTGAACCTGTTCAGCGCGCTGCTTTCTGTTTTGATGGTGATTGCGATTGTCCTGGGATTGCAACTGGCTGGCGTGATTCTGATGGTGGGTATGCTGATTGCTCCTGGTATCGCAGCCCGACAATGGACCAATAAGCTCGTGCAGATGGTCATCTTGGCGGGGATTTTTGGTGGTTTTGCCGGTGGAATCGGCGCCATAATCAGTGCTATAGATACGGACATCCCTACCGGACCTATGATCATCGTGGTGGCATTTATGCTGGTTGTGATCTCGATTGGTTTTGCACCCGGGCGCGGGCTGGTTTGGCGGATGCTCCGCCAGCAGCGGGACCGTAAGCGTTTTGCTGCAAGGGCCGTTCTCAGCGACATCTTTCATTATGCTTACGATCACGGATCCCTTGATACTGTGGTTCCCCAGGATTTTCTTTCAGGCTTGGGGGGCAGAAAAACCAAGAAAGGCTTGCAAGAACTTGAAGATCTGGCCTATATCCAGCAGCTCAAAGGAGGATGGCAGCTTACTACTGCCGGGGCGAAGGCCGCCTCACATGACGCACAAAATACCCTGCTTTGGGATCTCTACCGGCAATACAATGACAGCCTCGGACTGCCTTTGATCGCCGAGGATCGTCAACGGGATATCCACGAATTGTTACCCCTATCAGCGATTGAAAAATTAGAACAAAAATTGGAGGAGAAAGTCAACTGATGTTCCAGCTTGAAGAACGATTGATCAATTTATTGCTGAATTTCTTCTCTCGCGAGCAGATTAATTTATTTTTACGCAATCCTCAACATACAGCAACGATCATTGGCGTCCTGATCGCTATCTCGGGTGCATTGTTGGGTTCTTTCCTTTTATTACGTGGAATGTCCCTCACCAGCGATGCGATCAGCCATACTGTATTGTTGGGGATTGTTGTTGCTTTTCTGATCATGACGGGTATTTTAGGGCTGGACCCCGACTTATCCTCCCCATGGTTGATCATTGGTGCGGCTTTGGCCGGGGTAGCGACGGTGGTGCTGACCGAGGTGATCCACCGCTCTGGGCTGGTCAAACAAGACGCAGCCCTGGGGTTAGCTTTTCCGCTCTTGTTCGCCGTCGCCGTGATCCTTGTTTCCCGGTTTGTCCAAGATGTCCATATGGATGAAGACGCTGTGATGGTTGGAGAGATCGGCGTTGCCTGGGCGGATACAAACAGCCACTGCCTCGCAAACTGTGAAACCGTGACAATCACGCCAGATGACCCACGTGCTGAGATTTCGCGACAGTGCACCAATTGTCGTGAATTGGCGATCAGCCCCCGTTCCGAACGGGCTGAATTCTCAGAACGTTGTACCAACTGCGGGGAATACACACCTGCCCAGGCCTGGCAAGCCGGGCTGATCGAAATTGAACCTGTGTTGATCTTTTGGCCTAAATCTATAACCGTCATGGCATTGATCACCCTTATCACCTTGGTGTTTGTCCTATTGTTTTTCAAGGAATTAAAAATTTCAACGTTTGATGCAGCTTTAGCAGCTTCCCTTGGATTCCGACCTGGATTGTTGAATTATGCCTTGATGGTGGCCGTCAGCCTGGTGGCAGTGGGTGCATTTGAAGCGGTTGGATCAATATTAGTTATTGCTTTTTTTATCATCCCACCAGCTGCTGCCTATCTTCTGACAGATAATTTATCTCGTATGTTGCTAATCAGCGCATTGATAGGGGCAGGAGGGGCAATCTTTGGCTATGATCTGGCGCGCGGCAGATTCTTTGGTTTGATCGAGGTCGATTTATTTTTAAAGGCGCTTAATCGAGCATTCAATTTGGGACTGCTGGAAACTTGGAATTCTTCAATCTCCGCGTCAATGGTGTTGATGTTGTTTTTCATTTTCTGCCTGGCTTGGTTGTTCTCTCCAAAATATGGCTTGGTTTCCACCATGATCCGCCGTCGAAATCAAAAGCGTGACTTTGATGTGCAGGTTCTTTTGGCGCATATCCGCAACCATGAAGGGACACCGCGTGAACAAGAAGAGCTGGAATTGGAACACTTTTTTCGACATTTCAACTGGTCTCATCAAAAAACCAAACGCATGATCAGCCAGTTACAGTCTAGCAACCTGGTGTATGTGAAGCAAGATACCGTCCACCTAACAAACCGGGGTAGATCCCACGTCCAAAACTTCCGAGAAACACAGTTGGCACGCGAATCGGCGATTCAGTAACCAGGGATGGATCAGGCGTTAATAACATCATAGGCCCACAAACCTGCCCGGGGGATGCGGCTGCACCTTTGCAAATGGTCGAAAAGGCGAGCTAACTAAATCACATCACCCCATAATCTTGCCTGAATACCTGTCCTGTACAGTTTTTATTAATGGATTCAATTCTTTTCCTAGCCACCTGACAGTTTTAGTGCAGCATGAATACATTAACACAGTTGAATGGGTAAAACATTGGTTAATCGTCTTTCAATGAAGCGTAAGCCGATCTGAAAGACACAAAGATCACGACGGTCATTTCGGTCCACCAAATGACGCAAGTCAATTCGAATGACTCTGGCGCCTTTGGATAATCGCCAGGCATAAAGCATACAAACAGCCAGGGTCAAACGGGACAAACGTTCTTGATGAAACAACATCGTATGTTCAAGGTCAAACCCATGAGCTTTGAAATCGCCAAACATTTCCGCGATCCACATTCTGCGCTTGTAGAAGCGCAATGCCATGACCTTGTCAGGCAGATTGGTTGCCAGGCACCAGGGTTCTCTCTCGCCTGCTTTCCAGTGGACGAGCAAATTGACGTAAAAGGGATCCCTTTTTGTCAGGAAGCCTGGTCCCAGCCAGATGCTTTGATTGGCCCTGTCAATCACATCTCCGAAACGCTGCCAACTGGATTGTGTGTTCAAGAAGATGCCAACATTTGTTTTTTGTCTCAAAACATAGAACCAATGCCATTTTTCCAGGGTCCGCAAGACCTTCACAGCGCCAAACTCGCAGTCCCCGACGATGAAAACGGCCCAATGTTGAGGAAACAACCCTCGAACATATCTCAGTAAAGCCAACTGTTGATCAACCGAACTATGGCCTTTGACGTGGTTCACCCATCTCCATGCAATTGGGATCGTTCGCCTTCGAAAAGCGAGGCCCACCATCAACAGTTGATGTCCAAAGCCGACTTTTGTCCCGTCTACAATCAATCGAACTTCTCCACAGGACTTGTAGTGCTGTCTCAACCAGACCCGGGCAATGGGTTGATACCATGCTCTGACTTTACGCAGGGTTGGCCAGAAAACGGCTCAGGCGTGGAGTTGCGCTCAACAACTTGGCAGGTCCTGGGGTTTTCCCAGCGATACGGCTCAGTGTAACCGATCGGCTTTGATAGATGCCGATGATCAGAAAGACCATATATCGAATGCGCGTAATCCTTTTTTAAGGTTGCAGTTCCCTATTTTGGCGAATCCAAGTATGATAGCGTTGGTTGGTCGGCATTGGTTTGCTCCGTTTCTAAAATTTTGTGGCAAACGCTATTTTAGTGGAGATCCGTGCCGATCAACTTTTTTTGTTAAAGTGTCAGGTAGCTAGCTTTTTTCAGTGTGTAACTTTATTGGACAGTGTACAACTTTATTCTTTTATCAGAGACACACCTAGAAATACCGCTTCCTACTCCACCGTCACGCTCTTGGCCAGGTTGCGGGGCTGGTCCACATCCAGG